>JBAWWR010000006.1:0-47806 GCA_037146675.1 Verrucomicrobiota bacterium
GGGGACAGGAACAGCTGGCTGGTTCTATGTGGTGATGTTGAACCACGTTTATGGGCTGCGCCCCACAGTTACCGGCTTGCGCGTTGATCCTTGTTTGCCCCCGGAATGGAAACGTTGTGCTGTAATCCGCCAGTTCCGCGGCGCACAATACCGGGTCTCTTTCGATCAAACACGCGGGTATGAGAAAGTTGCAGAATTAATCCTCAATGGGCAAAATATTGAACCAACACAGGTCTTGCCTCATCAGCCCGGGCAATACTATGAAGTCCAAGTTGTGATGCATTGAGGTAGGCACACCCGACACTGCTGTGGATGCCGATACCGTAAAAGACTAAGATCTCTCGACAAGCTCGGAACTACCGACTTTCTTTTCTCCCGTGCCTCCTGGTTTTGACGGTCAAAACTTGACTCTCTTTGGGCAGTTGTGTACTGACAGAGTCATTCGCCGCGAGGAGCCAACTATGAATTCACGAGAACGAGTACAACGCGCAGTCAACTTCCAGCCGGTCGACCGCGTGCCGATTGACCTTGGCGGAATGAAAGCTTCCAGCATCGCCGTCGAGGCATATTACCGGCTCCAACAGAAGCTAGGCATCCACCAGACGCCGCGCGTATTTGACCCGCGGTTTATGATTGCAGTGGTGGAAGAGGAAGTTCGGAAGCGGTTCCATCTCGACGTGGTTTCGCTCGACCTGACGGCGGTGGCGAGTTTGACACGGCCGGCCAAAGACTGGGTACCGCAGCGGTTGTTTTCCGGCACGGAAGTCCTGTTGCCACCCGGTACAAAAATCGGCGTGGAAGCTGATGGCGGTTGGGTGCTTCTTAACGCCGACGGCTCACCGACAGCGTTTCATATGCCGAAAAACGGGTTCTACTTTGACGATGTTTCATTCGATACCGGCAGCGGAATTGACCCGACGAAATTTGAGCCGGTTACCGGCTACTCCGACGAAACGCTTAAAGATTGGGCCCGGTACAGCAAGACACTCCACGATACCACCGATGCCGCGCTACTCGGCTGGGGTGGCGGCGTCTGCTTCTTGGGGATGAGTTTGATTACCGACCGGCGCTGCAACGTGACGATGGGCATGCCGAGCGAATGGATGATGATGTTGATGACGGAAAAAGAAACCTGTCACGAGATGATGAATCGTTCCGTCGAGGCCAGTATCAAATGCCTGACTCAGTTACACCAAGCGGTCGGCCCGTACTGTTTTGCGTGGGGCATTGCCGCTGACGATAGCGGCACCCAGCGCGGTGAATTCATCAACCCAGAGTTATGGGCGGAGATGATTAAGCCGCACTACCGGAAGTTGTGCGACTGGATTCACAAGAATACCTCGTGGAAAACATTTTTCCACTGTTGCGGCTCAATCAACAACCTGATTCCACACTTCATTGATGCCGGCATTGATATCTTGAACCCAGTGCAAACATCCGCAACCAATATGGACCCGGCGCGTCTGAAACAGGAATTCGGCAAAAGAATCGTGTTCTGGGGCGGCGGCTGCGACACGCAAAGCATGCTCGGCTCCGGCACGCCCGCCGAAGTCCGACAACAAGTGAAGGAACGGATGGCAATTTTTAAACCCGGTAGCGGCTACGTGTTCAATCAGATTCACAACATTCAAGCCAATGTCCCCGCCGAAAACATCATCGCAATGCTCGACGCCGCCTACGAGTTTGGCGGTGGCGAGTGAATCCACTGACTGAATTTAAAGTTGGCGAAGTCGTTGCCGGTTTCAGAATCGACCAAATCGAACCATTACCGGATTTGCGCGCTATCGCAATCCGCGCCGAACACCAGCAGTCCGGCGCAAAGGTGTTGCATATCTTCGCCGCGACCGACACCGAGAACTGTCTCGCAATCACCTTCCCTACTCCACCGCCGGATGACACTGGTCTCCCACACATCTTGGAGCACGCGGTTTTGGGCGGATCGAAGAAGTTCCCGGTGCGCGAACCGTTCTTCGAGATGGTGAAGATGAGCATGGCCACATTCATCAACGCCATGACTGCACAGGCGTACACCGTCTACCCGGTCGCTAGTAACGTGAAGAAGGATTTCTTCAATCTCGGCGAGGTCTATCTCGACGCCGTGTTTCACCCTGAATTAAAGGAAGACACTTTCAAACGCGAAGGCCATCACTTGACGCTGGCCGATAACGCCGACCTCGCTTCGCCGCTGAAAGTCTCCGGCATCGTTTACAACGAGATGAAAGGCGCCTACTCGTCACCTGAATCTCTGATGTATGAACTCGTCGGCAATCATCTCTATCCGGACACACCACTCGGCCGCAATTCTGGCGGCGATCCAGAACGCATTCCTGAATTGACGTACCAGCAGTTCCAGCAATTCCACGCCGAGCGCTATCACCCCAGCAACGCACTAATCTACATCTATGGCGACATTCCAACTGCGGAGCATTTCAATTTTCTCTCGCCGGTTTTAAACGGTTTCCAACGCCGAGAAACGCACCTGACTACGCCACGGCAATCGCGCTGGCCTGAACCGCGCGGTATCGAAAAAGAATATCCCATCGGCACCACCGAAGAAACTTCCACGCGCACTTTTTTTACAATCAACTGGCTCGTTGGCGATGCGCTCGACACGGCTCTGGTTGCCGATTGGGAAGTCCTCGCTCGCCTGCTCATCGGCAATGATGCCGCACCATTGAAGAAAGCGCTGATCGATTCCAAGCTCGGCACGGATATCTTCTTTGCCAGCGCTGGAACATCGGCCTACGAACAGGAATTTCACATCGGCCTCAAAGGCAGCGAACCCGACCGTGCTGACACTTTTGAAAAGCTGGTTCTCGACACTCTCACACACCTCGCGGCAAAACCATTTCCAAAAGAGCGCGTCGAGGCCGCGTTCCAGCAACTCGCCTATGACACGCTTGAAGTTAAAACTTTGTTTCCATTACTTTTGCTTAACGTTGTCAATGATGCGTGGCCGTTTGGCGCTGACCCGCTGCCGTTCTTGCGGTTCAAAGAACACCTTGCGGCGTGCCGGCAACGCTGGGAAACCGATCCCGGCCGGTTTAACCAGTTGATTCGCACCGGCCTGCTCGACAATCCGCACCGGCTCCGTGTCGTGTTGCGCCCTGACCGCGAAGTCCAAGCGCGTGCCGACGCTGCGTTTGCCAAGAAGATGGCGGGACAGCGAGCGAAGCTGGATGCCAAGCAGATTGCCGTCATCGCTCAAACAGCCGCAGCATTGCAAGCAGCTCAAGGCGTGCCGAACTCACCGACTGCGCTCGCAAAACTGCCGCAACTCAAAGCTAGCGACTTACCGGCCAAACCCAGGCACATTCCAACGACTGTCGCTCAGATCGCCGGGATTACGGTCTTGCGCAATGACGTCTTTGCCAACGGCGTCAATTACCTGGAACTAGATGTCGATCTGGCTGGCCTGCCGGTCGAACTCTACGGTTGGCTTACGCGCTACACTGACGTTTTTAACAAGCTCGGCGCTGCTGGTCAGGCTTTTACTACGATTGCCGACCGGCGGACCGCGTGTACCGGCGGGCTTTGGTCAAACATCGCCGTTTGGAAACACGCCACTGACCAATCGCGAACCATTCGCCAATTACAATTCGGCTTGAAAACTCTCGATGGCGAAGCCGAGAAGGCATTTGGCTTGCTTGGCGATTTAATCTTCGCCGTTGATCCGCGTGACCGCACTCGGCTCAACGACGTGATGACGCAGACCCGCGCCGCATACCGGACCGCGCTCGTGAATGACGGCTTAAGCACAGCCCGACGGCAAGCCGCGCGCGGATTCAGCCCTGAAGCTGCTATCGAACACCTTTTCTTCAGCCCGGCGGCATTGCGCGTGGTCGAGGAATTGACCGGTAACTTTGATAAGCACGCCGACGAGATTATGCGCAACGTCGAGCGCATCCGCGATTTCGTCCTAACCCGCGCCCGGTGGACAATCAGCTTTACCGGCAGCGATACGGTTTTTCATACCTTGACGCGAACACTGGAGCAATGGGCCACACGCCTGCGCAATGAAACAATTGCAGACGTGTTACCTGCGTTTCAGCCATTTGCGACACCGCCACGCGAGGGATTAGCCGGACCGATGTTGGTCGCGCATTGCGCGAAAATCATGCCGGCACCGCATTGGGCGCACCCGGACGCACCATTATTAGATCTCGGCGTCTATCTCGCCAACTTCGATTACCTGTTGCCGGAGATTCGCTTCAAAGGCAACGCCTACGGTGGCGGCGCACGGTACTCTGACACACTCGGCGTGCTCATGCTGTACAGCTTCCGTGACCCACACATCGTCGAGACCCTGGCAACATTCGATGGCTTACGCGCCTACATCGCCGCTCAACATTGGAGTCAGACCGATATTGATCGGGCAATCATTGGCAGCGCCAAGCAAGAACAAAAGCCGATCCGTCCCGGTGCTGCCACTGGCACCGCGCTGACGCGCTATCTGCGCGGTGACACCAACGATCAACGCGAGCAATGGTACGCCACTACGCTCCGCGCCACGCCGGTCGGGGTAAAAGAAACGATGTTGCGAGTACTCGACGACAATGAACCACGGTCCGCCATCTGTGTCGTTAGCAGTCGTGAGAAGTTGGATGAAGCCAACCAGAAATTCGGCAAGAACAATCTGTCCGTCAGCGACATTCTCCCCTGACGGGAACCGCCGCATTTAGGCAAATCGCCGGTATGACAATCCAGTCATACCGGCGATGCCTGTTAGACTTACTGATTAACGGCTTCGAAGTACTTTAGCGAACCCTTCGGATCGGCTTTCATGGTCTTTTCGCCGGGCTTCCAGTTCGCCGGGCAGACTTCGCCGTTCTTCTCAAAGAATTGCAACGCATCGAGAATCCGGATTGCTTCATCCACGTTCCGACCTAGCGGCAAGTCGTTGACGAGCGCGTGGCGGACAATGCCCTGCTGGTCGATAACGAACAAGCCGCGCAAGGCGACTGCGCCGTTGGCAGTGAGGACGCCGTAGTCGGTGGCAATCTTTTTGGTGAGGTCGGAAACGAGCGGGTAATCCAAACCGCCAAGCCCGCCGGCTTTACGTGGCGTATTGATCCAAGCGAGGTGCGTGTAATGGCTGTCCACGCTGACGCCGAGAATTTCTGCATTCCGCTTCTTGAACTCGGCTACCTTGTCGTTGAAGGCGATGATTTCCGTCGGGCAGACAAACGTGAAATCCAATGGGTAGAAATACAAAACTACGTATTGCTTGCCTTTGTAATCGCTCAGGCTGATGTCTTTGAATTGCCCATTAACGACGGCTGTCGCCTTGAATTCTGGTGCTGCTTTCTGGACGAGTGTACTCATGTTTTATTTTTCCTTTGGGTTATTGGGTTTCGGGACATTAGCACAGCCGGCGCCATTCGCAAGTGGCACAGTGTTTTGCGTGACGCCGGCATAAAGTTCCAGTATGGATTAAGCATGATTCGCCTTGCGCTGTTAATGTGCGTCCTACCGGTGGTTAGTCTTTTTGCCGAAACGCCGGCCGCGCTCAATGCCACTGACGAACGCGCCATTCAGCTTGCCTTGCGCGCACTCAAAATGACCGAGCGCGATCTCAGCTTCCAGAAAACCAACGTCGAATCCGAATTGATTTTTCCACAAGCCCGGCAATTCCTCCAAGCACCGCTCCGGTTGCCGGGCTACGCTGAGATGGTTCTAAGCAACTGTACCTCCGCAACCGAACTGCGCGACCTAGCGAACTTCGCTTCTCAACAATTCGATCCTCTTCCAACTTTTTACGATGTCAGGCTGTACGCGATTTTCATTGAGCCGGGGTTTCTTACAAAATTGCCAGCACCCGTGTCGGAAGCAATTCAGCAGATTGTCTGGGCATCCCAACTGAGCGCGGGGTTGCTCATCCACGCCTTGCCTGCGGACGGAACCGCAGCGCTCGCCGGTTTTGCGCTAGAGGCACTGCACATCAAGAATGATAAAGTTGAAATCGAAAGCTGGCATCAACAAGGCATCGATACCGGCCCACTGCAACAGTTCCTCGACCGGGATGAACAACTGGAACTTCAAGATGCTGAACTGGCAGACGCTATCCTCAACGCATCTGATAAGTTTAATAATGTCCAACTAATGTATGCGGCCACGCAACTTGCCGGCGCAGTGGACAAGGCCGTGGCGTTATTACGCACAAACCAGTTCACTGGTGACTTCCAATACGAGACCGACACCAAACTCGGCAAGGTCATCGTTACCGGCACCGGTAAACATGTTTTTACCAACGAAGCCTTTCTCATCATCGGGCTCGGCGGCGACAATGTTTACTCGAACTCTGCCGGCGGTGCGAATGGTCTGGCCGGGCGGCCAATTTCCATCGTCATTGATCTTGGAAACAACAGCCAGTTTGTTTCCAAGCGCAGTTTCTCGCAAGGCTCCGGCCTCTTCGGCGTCGGCATCCTAGCCGCGCTCGGCAGCAACTGCACGTTTCAAGCCAAACACATGTCGCAAGGCGCCGGTTTTTTTGGCTGTGGCATTTTGATGACCGGCCCCGGCAAGCAGACACTTGAAGCCGACACATTTTGCCAAGGTGCCGGGATGTTCGGCGCCGGCATCCTTTGGCAACGCGGCGAAAACGCAACCTGTCGGGCGGCTTACCTCGCGCAAGGGTTCGGTGGCATACAAGGTGTCGGGTTGCTGCTCAATTCTTCTAGTAACAATTTATATTTTGCCGGCGGCAAGTATCCCTGTCCGTGGTTGCCGGGACATTATTTTTCGTTGTCGCAAGGGTTCGGCTACGGTCTGCGCCCGTATGCCGGCGGTGGCATCGGCATCCTTTGTGATTTGGGTGGCCACAATCATTACGAAGCCGACGTTTACGGCCAAGGCGCGAGCTACTGGTATTCAGTCGGCCTGCTCCTCGATGCTGCCGGCAACAACCGGTACGACGCCAATCAATACTGCCAAGGTGCCGGCATCCATCTCAGTAGCGGCGCGCTGGTGGATTGGGGCGGCAACAACAGCTTCACCGCCGGCCACATCTGCCAAGGCGCGGCCCACGATTACTCCGTCGGCATGTTGATTAGCCGCGCCGGTAACAACAATTTCACCGGCGAAACGACAGCCCAAGGCGCGGCCATCAACAATTCCTTCGCCATGCTCCTCAACCATGCCGGCACCAACACCTACGTCGGCACCGACCCGAAACAATCCCAAGCCGCCGGTCACGACGGCGAAAAACGCGAGTACGGTTCCATCGCCTTGCTGCTCGACCTCGGCGGCCACGGCAACTACTCGCAAGGCCAAACCAACAACGCCATCTGGCTAAAACCGCTCTACGGCGTCGGCTTCGACAGCGAGGTTTCGCCTATCGCGCCAGACCGGGCGCGACCATACACGCCAAACCAGCCGCCCCCCCGCCCTGCCGGTCGCCTTAATAAAATCGCACCCGTGGATCCGCGCCAACCCATCGAACATCTTTTCCGCCTCGCCACCAGCGACCACCCCGAAACCGGCAAAGCGTGGGACGAACTCAAGCAACGCGCCGCCGAAGCGCTTCCTTATTTGATCACTCGCCTTGCCAGCCCGAACATCATGGTCCGCATCAAAGTCGAAGAACTCGTGGATCATCTCAATACCAACTCCATCCCGCCACTCATCGCCGGCATCCACGCCGCAACCGACGACGATGTCGCCCGGCTCTGCTGTTATTACCTTGCCCGCTTCGACGAAAAAGCCCGAGCTGGCATCCCGGCCGTCTTGCAACTAATTAACCGCGACAGGTGTCGCACCACCGCCTTCTACACACTCGGCCACATGCGCGCCACCGAAGCCTTCCGCCCGGCCATAGCCGCCTTGGATGAATCACGGGAATTGGTTCGCCTCCGCGCCGCACAAGCGCTAGGCAAAATCGGCGACTGCCGCGCCATCCCCGCCTTGCTCCGCAAACTCGACGACGAAATGTACGATGTTCGGTATGCCGCCGAAGATGCGTTAGTCAAATTCGGCCAGCCGAGCCGTGATCCATTGCGCGACGCGTACCGGCACGCCACACCACGCGCGCAGGCGCATATTTTGGAAGCGCTTGCCAAGCTCGGGGATGAGACCGCATTGATCTTGGCCTGCGAGTATTACCGGAACGATGACTCGCTCGTCCGCACCGCCATCGTGAAATCGCTCACCGCCGCGCTGGCCGCAGCGAAGTAATCAACGACGACTTGCCTTCACTCGCCGGAACAATCGCCGCACATCTGGCAGTCGCACCGTACCGGCGATAAGCGTCAACGCGTTCGCCGCACCGCAGGCTACACCGTACCGGACGGCTTCCGGCATGGTCTTCCCCTGCTCCAGCTGCCGGCAGATACCAGCCGTCATGGCGTCACCACTGCCAATCGGATTGACTGGCACAATGCGCGGTGGTTGGTAATGCCATACTGAGCCGCCAGTCATCAACCACGCCCCGGCGGCGGCGTGTGTGACGATGACATTTTGCGCGCCGCGCCGGATCAACTCACGCGCACCGGCCAAAATCTGTTTCTCGGTGCGGAACTCCTTGTCGAGGGTGTTCTCCAATTCGTGGACGTTGAGCTTGGCAATCAATGGCCGAAACTCCAGCACTCCCAGCAACGGCGCTCGTTGCGAATCAATAATCACCGGCACGCCACGGCGCGCAATGGCACGGTAAACCTCCGGTAACACTCCCGGCATCAACGCCCCGGCTATCACAGTATACTTGGCACTGGCCACGCTCCGGTCAAGTGCGCGAAAGAATTGCCGCCACGCCGCGCGCGCTGGCAACTGCGCTTCCTCCACCAATTCCGTAATCGTGCCGGTGGCGTGGTCAAAGATCGTCGTGCAGATGCGCGTCGGCTGGTTGGTGCGAATCAGTTTCTCCGGCACGCCTTCTCGCCGCAGATTCGTGGTGATGAATTTACCGGTCTCGCCGCCAATAAATCCTAGCAGTAATGGCTGGCCGCCCAGTTGCCGGAGCACGCGCGCCACATTCGGCCCCTTACCAGCCACCGACCGGTGAATGGCCGGCGACCGGTTCACTTCGCCAAGCTGAAATGATTTAAACTCCCGCAGTTCCTGCAAGGCCGGTGTTAGGCCGATGCACAGGGTGGATTTCATCGGACTTTCGCCAACTCGATAAACAAATCGCCCACCTGTTCCCACGGCGTCGCACCGCGTTCGACCAAGGCGCGAATCAATGCCGGCACTTCTCGTTGCGGTGTAAAGTCGCGGACGGCCACTTGCCGCGTGTTCACCAAGACCGGCTTGCCGGCTTGCCGGGCTAGGTCGAGGTTTTTCAGATTACCGGAACCAAATGGGACTTCACACACCACGATGACATCCGCCGCTTGCGCCAGTTTACCGGCTGCCGCCAGCACACCGTCGCTCAACGGAGAAAATGGTTTCTCCAGCGCCGTCGCAATCCCAAACGCACCGGCCGTTTGCGCATCGGTGTCGCCCTGGTTCAATGCGCCACAACTCACCTGCCAACCGGCAAGACAGAGCCGCCGCAAGACTTCCACGCCGCTGCCACCGCCGCAAATCACATGCACCCGCTTGCCGGTCGGCGCAGTGCCGGTGCGCGTTGGCAGGACTAGCAACAAGCCGGTAGCGTCGCGCCGTACTGCCAGTTTACAGTGGTATGTCTCTTCCAATAGATTCTCGCGGAGCACATCCGCCGGCACGCCCACCGCCTTGATCCGTCCGTGATCCAGCAGCGCAAGGTACGGAAAGAATTCCGCCGCAAGATTCAAGTCATGGCTCGTCATCACCACGGTCAGGCCGCGTTCCCGATTCAAGCGGTCGAGCAATTGCAGCACTTCCAACCGGTGATTGATGTCGAGGTGCGATGTCGGTTCGTCGAGCAACAACAACTGCGGCTCCTGCGCCAGAGCCATGGCGATGATGGCGCGCTGTTTTTCGCCGCCGCTCAATTCCGAGTAATACCGGTCGCGCAACTCCAGCGTGTCGGTATAGGCCAACGCCTGCTCAACGGCCTGCCGGTCCGCCGCCGCCAAGGCCGACCACCGGCCGCGCGGCACGCTGCGTCCCAGCGCAACCAACTCCGCCACCGTGAACGCCATCGGCGTTGTCACTTCCTGCGGTACCACCGCCACCAATCTAGCGCGCTCCGTCGCTCGGAGTTGCCGGAGATCGCGGCCAAACAATTGCACGTCGCCACCGGTCAACGGCTGCAAGCCAGTCAACACCCGCAGCAACGTGGACTTACCGGCACCATTTGGCCCCAGCAACGCGACCATCTGGCCGGCTTGAATCGTCAACGAGATATCGTGCAGCACCGGCTGTTGCCGGTAACCCGCGCTGACGTTGCGGCAAACAACTGCCGCACTCATTCGATCCACCCGCCTTTCCGCCGGCGCAACAACAGCGCCAGAAAGAACGGCCCACCCACCAACGCCGTGACCACGCCAATCGGGATTTCCTGCGGCGCGACAATCGTCCGCGCCACGGTATCGCACACAACGAGAAACAAACCGCCGATCACCGCCGCCACTGCCGGTAACTTCCGATGATCCGGCCCGACCCACGCCCGGGCCGCGTGCGGCACGATCAATCCAACAAATCCAATCAATCCCGCCAGCGCCACCGCTGTCGCCGCCAGCAATGTCGCCAGCATCAGACAGACGGCAATCATCAACCCCGTCCGCACACCGAGATGATGCGCGGCTTCCCGTCCCAGCGTCAGCGCGTTCAACTGCGCCCCGAGCACCGTCAAGATTAGCAGCGCACCAAACACCAGTGTGCCACCGGTCAGGAGCAACGGCTGGGCGCTAAGTTGCAGATTGCCAAGAATCCACCACAAAATACTGTGCATCCCTTCCGCCGGCGCCAGCGACACGATTAACATCAGTAAATTCGACAAGACCGCGCTGACAATAATACCACTGAGCAACAACCCGTAAATCGAAGCGCCTCCGCCGCGCGCCGCCAGAAAATAAACAACCGTCAACGTTGCGATCCCGGTCACGAACGCCGCCGCCGGCACCGCCCACAAATGCAGCGCGCTCCATCCGAAAAACACCGCCAAGGCCGCGCCCAATCCCGCGCCGCTGCTCACGCCGAGTACATACGGCTCCGCGAGCGGATTCCGCAACAGCGCCTGCATCACCACGCCCGCCCCGGCCAAGCCCGCGCCAACCACCAAGCCGGTCAGAATCCGGTGCAATCGCAATTCGATTACCGCCCGACCAAGCGGCGTGTGCCAATCCGGTAACCCCGCCGCGCCGGCCAGCAACGCGCCGGCGCAAACCAACGGTACTGCGAGCAACAACGGCCAGACTGGCCAACGTTTATGAGTGCTCATGGCTGAAAACACCGCCGTAAAAGTTCCACCGACTGCAGCACGCGCGGCCCCGGGATCTCCAGTAAATCCCGGTCAAGCCCGCTGCACACACGGCCGGTTTTCACGGCGGTGATCTGCTGCCAGCCCGTCCGCTTAGCCACCGCCGGCGCCGTGCCTTCGAGCAACACAATCACTTCCGGGTCGCGCGCGAGCACCGTTTCTGACGAAATCGCAAAGAAATCCCGTGCCACATCGCCGGCAATGTTCGCGCCGCCGGCCAACTCAATCAACTCGTTGAGGAACGATTTCTTACCGGCTGTCATCAGCGGGTCGCCCCAGATCTCAATGAACACGCGCCGCCGAACGGCTGGTTTTTTCTTGCGCAGATCAAACAGGGCTTCGTCGAACTCACTGGCCAGTTTCGTTGCCGCTGTTTCCCGGTGCAGCAACTTACCAACAACACGAATGGCGCATGGAATATCACCGAGTGACCGACACGGTATAGTTATGTGTCGGATACCAAGGTTCTCGAGGGCTTGCGCAGAGTTTTGGTCTTCCATGTCCACATCCATAACCAGTTGCGGTGTGCATTTGGCAACTGCTTCGAGCGAGGGAATCCCGAAATCACCAACCACCGGCACGCTCTTCACAACGTCCGGCGGAAAATGACACGCACTACTCCGTCCCACGAGACAATCGCTCGCGCCGATGGCGCAAATGATTTCCGTCAAACTCGGCGCCAGCGAGACCACGCGCACGATATCGTTGGTAGCCGCTGACGCAACCGGCGGCAACGCGAGCAGACAACACAAGATTGTTTTTATGAAAAGCCTCAACAGTTCGTCAGCCTAACAAAGCGTCCTAGCCCGGCAAGCAGATTCTCCACATTCGTCAGAGTTGACCGGCACCGTTTGCAATGCTAGACGAGAGGCGATGATTGTGGATTTAATTTTTGATGCCAAAGCGGCACTCGGTGAAGGCGCAATTTGGGATGCGCGGCGTAAAGCGTTGTACTGGGTGGACATTCTCGGTCAACGCTTCTGGCGGCTTGATTCGGCTACCGGCAAGCAGGAGGCGTTTGAAGTCGGGCAATTCGTCGGCACCATCGTCCCACGCCGGCAAGGTGGCGTACTGCTGGCGCTGCACCACGGCCTAGCGGCATATGATTTTGACACACGGAAGTTGACGATGCTTTGCGATCCGGAGGACGGTAAACCGGAGTTGCGATTCAACGACGGCAAATGTGATCCAGCCGGGCGGTTCTGGGCCGGGACGATGCCGGTGGAAAAGCGTGCACCAATCGGAAGCTTGTTTTGCCTTTTTCCAGATTTGCACTGCGATCGAATGCTGACTGGCGTGGCGTGCTCCAACGGCATTGTCTGGAGCCTCGACCGGCGCACGATGTACTACATTGACACGCCGCGCGTCGCGGTCGATGCGTTTGATTACAATCTGGAAACCGGGGCAATCTCCAACCGGCGCATCGCAATCACAATTCCACCCGGCATCGGTCGGCCAGATGGTTCAACGCTCGACGCTGACGGAATGTTATGGGTCGCGCACTGGGGCGGCGGACGCGTAACGCGCTGGAATCCGCAGACCGGCAAGCTGCTCGCGACTGTGAACGTACCGGCACAACAGGTCACCTCCTGCGCATTCGGCGGGCCAAAGCTCGACCGGCTGTTCATCACCACGGCGCGACGCGGCGTAGAAACGACAGACCCACTGGCCGGCGGATTATTCTGCGTGGATGTTGGCGTAAAAGGGCTTGAAGCTTTCGAGTTTGCCGGTTAGAACCCGGTCTTATGCAGATTCTTGATTTAGCCGGCAACTGGACGCTACGCGCTAGAGGTAGCGCTTCCGCCATACCAGCCCGCGTGCCGGGCGACAACGTCAGTGCATTACTTGCTGCGGGGCGCATTCCAGATCCTTACCGGGCCGACAACGAAAAACAAGCGCAATGGATCGGCCGACAGGACTGGATTTACGAGCGCAATTTTCGCGCAACACAATCCATGCTCGCAGAGCAATCGGTATTCCTCAACTGCGACGGACTCGACACGCTGGCAACTATTTTCATTAATGACCGGCCGGTAGCGCACTCGAAGAATATGTTCACCCGACTGCGGGTCGAGGTGAAGAAGTCCCTGCGCCCCGGCCAAAACACACTGCGAATTGAGTTCGCGTCACCGGAACGCGTCGCCATTGCCGAGTCAAAGCAACTACCCTACCCGGTTCCGCACGGCATCTACCCGGTTCAATCTCCGCACCGCAATCTCATTCGCAAGGTGCAATGTCACGCCGGCTGGGACTGGGGCATTTGCCTGATGGTGTCCGGTATCAACGGCGCAATTTACCTCGGCGCGACCTCCCTCGGCCGCATTGAGTACGTCGCGACCACACAACGTCACCAACCCGGACGCGTGACGGTGGAAATCGCAACAGAAGTGAACTCTCCGGACGGCGGCAAATCAATACTGGAAGTCGCGCTTGGCAATGAGCATCTCGCGCGACCGGTCACCCTGAAGCCAGGTACGAATGTCGTGCGCACTCGGCTCAGCGTTCGCAATCCGAAACTATGGTGGCCGAATGGCTATGGGACACAACCGTTGTACGATTTGACTGTGCGCATTGCCGGCGACGAAGTCCGTAAACACATCGGCCTGCGTAAACTCGAAGTGCTGAACGTCGAAGATAAACGCGGTTTGTCGCTGACGTTCCGTATTAACGGCGTGGAGATTTATTGCAAAGGCGCAAACTGGACCCCGGTCGACGCGTTGCCGCAGCGGCAAACACGCGCCGCGCTCGATGATTTGCTCACGAGCGCCCAGCACGCCAACATGAACATGCTCCGCGTCTGGGGTGGCGGCCAATACGAGAGCGATGATTTCTACGATTTGTGCGATGAAAAGGGCTTACTCGTCTGGCAGGATTTCATGTTTTCGTGCGCGCTCTATCCGGCCACGCCTAAGTTTCTGGAGCTAGTCAGACAAGAGGCCCGACATCAGATTAAACGCCTCCGCGACCACGCCTGCCTCGCGCACTGGTGCGGCAACAACGAAAACGTCGGTGCGCTAAATTGGTTTGAAGAATCGCGCAAGAACCGCGACCGGTATCTCGTCGACTACGACCGACTCAATGAAGGCGTCCTCGGAAAAGCTGTGGATGAGTGCGATCCAACCCGTAAGTTCTGGCCGAGCTCCCCCTGTGGCGGACGCGGCGATTATTCCGACTGCTGGCACGCTGACAACCGTGGCGATATGCATTATTGGGAGGTCTGGTTCAACACATCCAAGACATTCGCCGACTACTACAACGTCAAGCCGCGGTTTTGCTCGGAGTTTGGCTTCCAGTCATTTCCGTCGCTCGAGACAATCCGCCGGTATGCGCCATCAGATCAACTCAACGCCAACGCACCAATTATGGAATGGCACCAACGCCATCCCGGCGGAAATGCAAAAATCACTGAGATGTTCAGCCGGTATTTTCGGATGCCGGACGGCTTCGCAAATTTCGTCTATCTCAGCCAAGTCCAGCAAGCGCTCGCCATCAAAACGGCAGTCGAATACTGGCGCTCACTCCGACCCAATTGTATGGGTACGCTCTTCTGGCAGCTCAACGATAACTGGCCGGTCTGCTCATGGTCGTCCATCGAACATGGCGGCAAGTGGAAGCTATTGCACTACGCGGCAAAGAAGTTTTACGCGCCGGTCATCGTGTCAGCGTTCCAACGTCAGGACGGGACCCTAGAAATCTGGCTCACCAACGATCAACTTACGCCGGTCCGCGGCACAATTGTCGCTGAGGTTCGCAACTTTGCCGGCAAGCTCGTCCGCCGGTACCGTTTACCGGCACGCGTATCCGCCGGCAGCGCGAAGTTGATCAAGAAATGGAAAGTTACCGACCTCGCGCCACAGCCGGAGAAAGGTTTTCTCCAGCTCACCGTCAACGGTGCGACTAACACGCACTTTTTCACCGAGTACAAACAGTGTGCCCTCGTCAAGCCGCGCATCCGCGTCCAAGTCCGCAAGGGTTACCGAGTCACGCTCCGCACGGATAAGTCGGCCTTTTTTGTCGCGCTCAATGCCACCGGCATCTGCGGCGAGTTCGATGATAATTGCGTCACGCTACTCCCCGACCAGGCACAGACGCTTACGTTCATGCCAAAGCAATTACTCACATTGACAGCCTTCAGAAAATCAATCACCATCAACCACCTCCGTGGAACCTACCTATGAACGATTACATCAAATGGATTCAAACGCAGCGCTGGCTGGCCGGTCTTGATTTGGAGGTCGAACGCATCCAAGCCGAACAAGAAGGCCGGGACTTGACGACCGTCACCGGTGAATTTGACCGTCTATGCGCGGTGGCAAACGACAAACGCGACGAGCAGTGGTACGCCGCTGCCGGCGCATTACTCGACCGCGTCCAGGAATTACCGTGCCGGCAAAACGAACCGAGTGATCTGACCGGGATTCAGGCCGCCCGCCCCAAGCCGGTCACGCTCAAACCCTGGCGCGGCAATCGCGCGGAATTTCTCCGCCGGTTACACGGCGGCTGGCTCGGACGCATCGGCGGTTGCATGCTAGGCAAACCGGTCGAAGGTTGCCATCGAAACGACATTCGCATCATTGGCGAGGAAACTGGCAACTGGCCGCTTAATAATTATTTCCGTGCGCCGACGGCTCGTGAAGAAAAACGCATCACCGCCCGGCAGCCCAACCAGAAACTGCATCCGTGGCCCGCCTGTTTGCAACACGCGATGCACGGCATGGTCGAGGACGACGACACCAACTACACCACGATCGGATTCGCCATCGTGAAGAAACACGGCGCAAACTTCACGCCACTAGATGTCGCAGCGTTTTGGTGCCACAACATGCCGATTTTCCACACTTGCACCGCCGAACGTGTTGCGTACCGGAACTTCGTGCAATGCATTCTGCCGCCGGCCAGCGCGACACATCGGAATCCGTATCGGGAATGGATCGGCGCCCAAATCCGCGCCGACTATTTTGGCTATGCCAACCCCGGCAATCCAGCCCGCGCCGCCGAGTGGGCGTGGCGCGACGCTTCAATCAGTCACATCAAGAACGGCATCTACGGCGAAATGTGGGTCGCCGCCATGCTGGCCGCGGCTTACGCCGAAAACGACTGGGTAAAAATTATCCGTGCCGGCCTCGCGCAGATACCGGCGGATTGCCGGTTGCGCGCAGACGTTGACAAAATTCTCACCGCTTACGCCGCCGGTAAGAGCTTCGAAGATGCAGTCAACATCGTCCACACCCAGTGGGATGAAAAGACCGGCCAGGGTTGGTGCCACACAAACTCCAACGCGCAAGTTGTTACCATCGGCTTACTCTGGGGCGAGGACGATTACGAGAAGACCATCACCCGCACCGTCATGGCGGCGTTTGACACCGACTGCAACGGCGCAACCGTCGGCAGCCTTTGGGGCGTGAAGCACGGCGTGGACGCGTTACCAAAGAAATGGACGCGCCCAATGCACGATATCGTGCGCACCGGCGTTGACGGTTACCACCAAGTCAAAATCAGCAAGCTCGCGGAGGAAATGGTTGATGTCGCGCTCAAAGCCGCACCTAATCGTCGTCGGAAGTAGTAACACCGATCTCGTCATCCAATGCGACCGTCTCCCGCAGCCCGGCGAGACGTTGCTCGGCGGTGAGTTTGCTCGCTTTGCCGGCGGCAAAGGCGCCAACCAAGCCGTCGCTGCCGCCCGTGCCGGCGCACGCGTCACGTTCATCGGCGCACATGGCAACGACGATTTCGGGCGCGCCGCCAAAGCCGGCCTGCGACGGGAAGGAATCGATGTCCGTTATTTCCGAGAACGTCGGCATGTCCCCAGCGGCGTTGCGCTGATTCTCGTCGGTGGACGCGACCGGCAAAACCAGATTGCCGTTGCTAGGTCGGCCAACGACACGCTTTCCGCTGCCGATGTCCGCGCGGCCCGGCAAGTGTTCCGGCAAGCCGATGCCGTCGTCGCACAACTCGAAATTTCGCTCGCCGCAGTGCAGGCCGCCGCCGAACTCGCGGCTGCTGCCGGTATCCCATTCATTTTAAATCCGGCGCCGGCACAAAAGTTGCCGACAAAATTGCTCCGCCTCGTAGACACGCTCACACCGAACGAACACGAAGTCGGCGTCGTTGGTAAAGGCGCGCGGCGAACGGTCGTGACTCTCGGATCGTGCGGCGTGTTGATTGGAACACAACGGATACCGGCACCGAAAGTGAAGCCGGTGGATACGGTTGGTGCCGGTGATTGTTTCACCGCGTGGCTCGCTGTCGGTATTGCCGAAGGACTGTCGCTCGAAGATGCTGCCTGCCGCGCCGTCCGCGCCGCCTCAATTGCCGTCACACGTCCCGGCGCGCAACCTGGTATGCCTTATCGTCGCGAAGTCGTTTAAGCACGATCAGGCCGAGATATCCATCAATTGTGGTTTGCTGTGATCAGTCACGAAGATTGCCAGATAAGTAAGCATCATAGCTAGCTAGATCGAGCAACCCGTGACCGGAAAGATTGAATAGAATCACACGCTTCTTGCCTTCCTCACGCGCTTGGATGGCCTCGTCGATCGCCGCGCGTATGGCGTGTGATGATTCTGGCGCCGGGATGATACCCTCGGTCTGGGCGAATTGCATTGCGGCTTCGAAGACCTTGGTCTGCTCGTAGGCGACGGCGTCAACTAGGCCAAGATTGCAGAGGTGACTGACGGTGGGTGCCATACCGTGATAACGCAGACCGCCGGCGTGAATTTGCGGCGGGATGTAGTCGTGGCCGAGCGTGTACATCCACAACAATGGTGTCATCATACCGGTGTCACCGAAATCATACCGGAGTTCACCGCGCGTGAGCGAGGGACAGACAGACGGTTCGACGGCAATGATGCGGATCTTTTTCTTTTCGACGATTTTCTGGCGCACGAACGGGAAAGCAATACCGGCAAAATTACTACCGCCACCGACGCAACCGATGACGACATCGGGAGCTTCACCGGCTTGTTCCATTTGTTTGATTGATTCCTGACCGATAACAGTCTGGTGCAAACAGACGTGATTAAGCACGCTACCGAGTGCATATTTTGTATTCGGGGTCGTGACAGCATCCTCGACAGCCTCACTGATGGCGATGCCTAGACTGCCGGGGCAATTCGGATCTTCCTTTTGCAATTTGCGACCGTACTCAGTCTGATCACTGGGGCTAGCAAACACCGACGCACCCCAAGTCTGCATCTGAAGCTTACGGTATGGCTTTTGATGAAAACTAACTTTGACCATATAGACACGGCATTCGAGGTCGAACAGTTTACAGGCCATCGCCAATGACGCACCCCACTGACCTGCCCCGGTTTCGGTCGCGAGACGCTTGGTGCCGGCAATTTTATTGTAATAGGCTTGCGCGACAGCGGTGTTGGGTTTGTGACTGCCGGCGGGACTATCGCCCTCGTATTTGTAATAGATATGGGCTGGCGTTTGGAGGGCTTTTTCCAATCGCACGGCACGCAGCAACGGTGTCGGGCGCCACAACGCGTAAATCTCCCGAACCGGCGCCGGGATTTCAATCCACCGTTCAGTGCTCATTTCCTGTTGAACAATATTTTCGGGGAAAATTGCGGTCATCAAGTCCGGCGTGACCGGTTGTTTTGTACCTGGATGCAGTGGGGGCGGCAACGGCGCAGGCGCGTCGGCGAGTACGTTGTACCAGTGCGTCGGGATTTCTGATTGCGGCAAACTGAAGCGAACGGGATTCATCACGGTTATATTCTCCGAAGTTGGCGCGCACGTTACTACACCGTTCTTACTCCCGTCAAACACAACGAGATTAGCAACTAGTGCCGCGACTGCAACAACTCAAGGCGTCAGCATACCAAAGAACATCGACATATCTCGACGTGCCACCTGCTGGTAAACACACTCCCACTGCTCCGAACCGCGCGAATGGTTAACGGTCCAATAACTTGAAGTGTCGTTTAAGCCACAACCTCCAACCCCGAAAACCCTGCAAAATTTTCTATTGATTTACAGGGAGCACTACACAATTTAAAGGCATCCCCATCATCGACAAGATTATTTGTGCTGTATTCGTCGTGGTTTTCGCCTGCTTAACGCTGGATGACCACCTGAGAATCGACATCAACGTTTGCTGGTTTCGGATTTCTCACTAGCGAAATGGTCCATGACTTCTTGCGGTTCGCACGCCACGGCGCGCACTTTATCACCTTGGACAACCTTAACAAGGCAACCATCAATTTGGTCACCATAGCGCGAGTGATAGCCCCAACTAGTATCAGATTTTGAGACAGATAAATCAATCGCCTCGGTATCGAATGTTGTGCTTTGTCCGGAATTTAATCGGATTTTCTTATCGCCAGCGGTAATATTAGAGCTATGGCTGCTTGTGCTATAGGTATTGCCGTTCTTTTTTTGAATTTTCCATTTTACGATAACATCCTCTAGAATTGCCGTTGATCGGTTGGAAATTGTAATCGTATAGTATACCTTTTCTGTCCCGCTTTTTTCTGTATAGCCGTAACTACTCCGGGACGTGACCTTCATGCTCTTACTAGAGTTCTTGCTGATTGTGATGTTAATTCCCGATGAAGGTTCTGCTTGCGTTGGCATTAGAGCCCAGACACATAAGGCAATTATAATTGTCGCTTTCTGCATGATAATCTCATTGTTTAGCTGACACTAACAACGTTCGAACTATGAACAGTTTGTAAACTTAGTCAAACGGTTTTTCAGATTGACCAGACCACCTCCTCAATACCCCACCTAACACCAGAAGTAGCTCGAAAAAGCGATTCCAAGTCAGGCGGTCATCCCACCGTGTTTGCCGATGTCCGTCTATTGGTCAGCATTGGTCGCAGTTGAAGATTGCGCGGCAGTTGGCACGGCAGACTTAGCAGGCAAAACAGGTTTCGGCAGCGTGACAACCGGCACCAACGAATATGTCTCCAGCGGAACCTTAATAGCTCCTGCCTCGCGCAGGATTTGAACGCCCCTGTCAAAATCGCGACGATCGAAGTAGCGACTGAAGTAAAGATCCAAGTTCACTGTCGAATCAGAACCCGCAGAGAGATGTTGCGTGCGGATGTTCTGATAGCCTGTTTCCGTCATCTGACAGACACGGTCAATCGTGTCAATCTCGGTGGCTAAGTACGAGACAATGAGCGGCACTGATTGGGCAATCTTGCCGCCGTGCTGCTTTGAAGATTTGAGGATTTCCATCAACTCTGCGGAGCGGTCGGCACCAAGTTCGACTGCTTTATTGAGATCACGGTTACCACCGCTGAAGAACTGGTTCATCCGGTTCATGGCTTCGACAGACCTAGCGCGCCGCGAGTTATTATCAAGAATGCGCTGGCGGAGTGAACTGAGAGCGTTACCGACATCCACGCTGTTGCGGATTCGACTGAGTCGTTCACGGGCCTTGGACGAAGCATCGGGAGCAACCTCTGTCTGGTTCGGTTGATTGCCTTGACTCGCCTTGGGCTGAGTGCGCATATTTTTGCGAACACCAGCGGATGTATTGGTGGCTGTAATGGTGTCCAACAAATCGAGAATCTGATCAAGCAACTGTTGCGATGCGACCGCATCGTAGCGAATTTGCATGTCAGGCTTCACACCACTTGCCGAGGCCGGTAACTGGGTTGCAAAAACCGGGACAAACGGATCGGCAGGTTCTGTGGGTGCGGAGTTGGTGTTGGCTGCCGTTGGTGAGTCCGAGGCGGTTCGCACGGCGGCGGGTGTCGCGTTTGTGCTACCGGTCGCAGTTTTTGAGATTGGGGACCGCAACAAGCCGGCATAGGCGATCATTGATTCACGCTCGGCTTGCAACGCCAGCAGTAGTTGAGCGTAACCGCGCCGGGCATAATAGTTACCGGCCAGCGGCTTGGCAGCAATTGCACGATCGAAATACGGCAACGCATCGAGGTAATTTCCAAGCGCGACATCGACTGAACCGAACAGATCGTTATAGTCAGCCTCTTTCTCGAACTCCTTGCGCGCGCCGATGAGCAATTGGGCCGCATTGTTGAAATTACCTTGGCCGAACTCGACCCGAGCTAGTGAAAACTGAAGCTTGCCAATGAGCGCGGGATCCAGCTCGCTTTGTTCCGGCTCGAGCGCAAGATAACTACGGTAGAGCCGCAGCGCCTCACGGAAATCGCCTTCGTCCATCCGTCGTCGGCCAACGCGAACGTAGAGCTTGAGAAGCAGGTCACGGAACGCTGGTCGCGCATCCGGATTGTTAAGGCACGCGTCCTCAATCCGTGCCAATGCGTCAGCGTCCTTGCCGGCTGCCATCTGTTCGACGGCCAGCGTGCGATACTGGGCCGCGTGCGCTTTCTGAAATAGCGTAATGATTGCGGCGCGGTTAGCGCCAACATAATCCGTATCGGGGTATCCGCGTTGGAGTTGCTGGATAACATTGATAATATTGCGATAGTCGTTGGTAATCGACAGGTCGCGCACTTGAGCAAAAAGCTGTTCGGCGGTCTTTTCACGGATGGACTTCTGAAGTGTGGGCCGTAGTCCGGCAACCCGCTTGGCCCAATCAGTGGCAGCGTAGTTCTTCTCGATCTGAACATAGACGTCGAGCGCTTTTTCAGGTTTGCCGTCACGCTCACACACCTCTGCTTGCTCGAATAATGCTTTGGCTTCCTGATCCATCTTTTGGAACATGGCAGTATCACGCTGACTAAGTTCGTCGGTGATCGCCGAAATCTTTGAATAGGTCGGGTAGATCTCAATAATCTCCTTGAGTAGGGCAATCCCTAATTTGACGTCGCCGGTGGCAAATGCATTGGTGGCTTTCTGGTTTTTACGCTGAGCTTGCGCCTCAAGAATAAAAGGGTCGACAGTTTTCTTGATCGCCGCGAGTTCCTGAGCTGCACCGGTCATCGCAAATTTAAGTGCAATCTCATCGAGAATCTGCTGGCATTGCTCGTACTGACCCTCCGCAGCTAGGCGTTTAGCATGGGCAATAGCCTCGGCGGCAATCGCATCGTCAACCCCATCGAAGGCCGACTTAACATCACTGAGCACCGGCAACGCCTCGCTATTCTGGGCAAAAGACTGACCGTCGGCATTTTTGAAACGCATCACCCCAGACTGGTCAATCGTAAACGTCCGCCGCCCGGTTGTGTTGTAGCGTTCGGGTTCGGCGACGGCAAGATAACTAGCTTCACCTGCATCGCGAATGCTCAACCGGTAACCGCGGACTTGACCGGAACCGAGATCGCGACTGAAAAAACTCGTACCGGCTTCGGCCAATTCCGGCAATGTCATATACTGCCCCTTGCCGGTTTGACTCGGATCCTTGAGCCGCATAACTTTCACGAGTTTTTCAGCACGCGCAACCCCTTTCAAAACCGTGACAGTATTGATTTCATTCTCGGCGATCTGCTTGTCGAGAATCACTCGCTGCTCTGCCACCCGCTCTTCGCGGTTGTGTTGGTAAATGCGCCAGCCGTAAATGCCGCCGATGCCAAGCGCAATAAGCGCCCAGGCAAATCCAAGGCTCAGTCCCCAGATGGCCTGCTTGCGGTCCGATTCCATCCCGCCATGTCGCCGAATCTGCCCCAGGGCCAGCAAGCCTAGAATAATCGCAAACGGGAAAAAGATACCGGACAACCCGCATAACAACGCGAGTACTGGAAGCAGCCCGACACTCATCCCACCTGAATGCTCTGCCGGACGGACAAACCCGGCCGGCTGTTGCTGCATCGAAAACCCCAACCCTGTTGGTTGTGTCAAGTTGAAGCCGCAACGCGGACAGAAATTGACAGCAAACGGCACAAACGTCCGACAGGCCGGACATTGCACGCCTTGGGGCATCATCGCCGTATTCGAGCCAGCCGTCTGAACCACCATGCCAGTACCGCCGATTGTTCCTGTCGTCGAATCCGAAATTGGCACCGCCGCTGGCTCGACAGTCAGGGTCACCACGCTCGGTTCATCCGCTTGGCAGGTGAAGTGTAACTGCACGTTTTCGCCTAATCGAATCGCATCGCCATCGTGAAGTCGTGCTTCCGAGACCGGCAATCCGTTGATAAACGTGCCGTTGGTGCTGTTCAGATCCAACAACCAGTAGGTCTCCCCGCGCAATTCAATGCTGGCGTGGTAGTTACTGACTGAATCACTCTGCAATTGCAGTTGATTGGCGTCCGCACGACCGAGCGTGCAGCTCAGTCCTGTCCAACGAAACAGGTATTCTTGAGGCGTAGCCGGGTTAATTTTTAGAACAGGCATACCGGCAGAATATTAGCCTATTCTAATTGCGCTAGCAACAGCAGAAAGTCGCACTTCATTGCGGTATTTCCCGTCACAGGTTAACGAACAATTAACCAATCTATTAGCGCACCTTCCGGCACCGGTTGGTCAAACTGGACAACAAATCCAAAAGCGTCACGTTTTACAACAGCGCGATTGCCAATCCAATTTTGTTCGATAAACACCGCGTAATCATCGTCATTTTCCTGCGACTGGAACGTCACGCTTACGCTTTTTTCGCCAGCTTTTACAACCACATGTTTACCACGTAGATTGTGCGCTGCCTTAGCATCGCCGGACAAACCCTGAACACTCACCGAGCCACCAAATCGCGCTCCGCCACTAAATTGCATCTCACCTGATTCCGGTGACACTA
This sequence comes from Verrucomicrobiota bacterium, assembly GCA_037146675.1. GTDB lineage: Bacteria > Verrucomicrobiota > Verrucomicrobiia > Palsa-1439 > Palsa-1439 > CAINDI01. The sequence continues at coordinate 23,955 of JBAWWR010000006.1, forward strand.
TCATTGCCGCCTCCTGATTACCGCCGTACCGCCACTTGATTGGCTGGGGACGGTTGTGTGGTTGCAGAAATTGAATCGCGGCGTACCTCGTATCGGCGGCAAACCGAATCCCGAAATTGCAGTTTGCATCAAATTCTAAATATTTATTCCACGGCGGATTCCGGTCATAGCGTTCAGCGTTGTCTTTTTCAATGCTGATCGAGGGATTGCCGTGGACAAGCAAAACGCTGTCACGCATAACTGACCCCATATTCCCGATATCGAACACCGGCGCTGGAAAAGCTCCAGGAACCGCATCCCACATCCAACTCCTAAATGGAATTGGCTTGAATGGATCAGGGCCGATAGCCTGCTCCAACGAATCTCCAGATGAAAAGTCCGCCGTTGTTCCGGTGAATGAAGTCGGAACGAGTTTTACAGTGCGGTTGGGATTATTAACTCCTTGGGATACATCGTAGACGTTGGCGCCTGGTGCGATGATATAACGTAGCCGCTTTTCGTGCGTGTCAGTCGAATAATTATCCGGCTTATAAAGAATCGGTGATCCAGCCGACTTGGCACCCCAGTAATGCCGAACAATCTCGATGTCCGTGGAACCGTCAGTATATTTGCGAATGCTGTCGATTAGATACCACCGCCGTACTTTTGTCCCCTTCGGCACATACTCGTCAGCCTCGTCGACTGCGAAATAACGCCCTACCACTTCCTCATCAATTGGCACTTCAGGCGTGAAATGAATCTGCCCACCAACCATGCGGTTTGGCAGCCCCGCGTGACCGGTCTGTGGTGCCAGGTCATGACTCCATCCATGAATGGTCTCGCTCGGCCGCACGATGCAAACCCAGCCATTGGTAAGCCATTTGGCTGGATTTAAATTAATCATCGGCCGACCAGTTCCGAGCGTCGAACCAGTTGATCCTTTATAAATAAGCTCGCCGGTGTCCGGCTTCCACTTTTCAGCCTGACCGCGAAAAATATCAACCTCACTCTCAATGAATGCCGCGTATAAAACGCCATTCTCATCACCGGCGGTCGAATGCACGTCACCCATGTATTTAAAACGCGCGTCGAATAGATAATTATCGCCTTGCGAATAATTATGCCGCCACATCCGCACATCGAAGGTCTGGTTTTCGTTGTGCGAATAGGTCTCCAAGTTAAGAATACTCACATGATTCTTATTGCCCATGATTGTGCCCTTTGGCTGGTCCGCCTCGGTATCCGCCACAAAATACCACTTCTGCTTTTCCTGATCGTAGCCTAGCGATTTAACATAAAGTCGCTGAACAACCCCCCACTCGCCGATGCTCATGAACATTCCCGGGAAAATTCCGCGGATTGTCGCTACATAAAACTTCCCGTCCTTGCCGGCTTTGACATCCTCTTGCAACCAATCCCGGTAGCTCGTGGAGCCCTGCAAGATGGTGTTCTTCATCGATACCATTGGATAGTAATCCCAAAATGGGAGACTTTCACCCGGCGGCAGATTCAAGGTACGACTGATTGTCATCCCGGTCACCTGCGGCGGATAAATCTTCGGCGTGGTTCCACGCGCATCGACCACCGTGACACCAACAGTCGGTCGCCAATGTTTTGCCGGTGCCGGCGGCGGTGGATCACGTAATTCACCTTGCGTGTTGTTTCGCGGAGTCCAATTTTTTGCGGCGGTCGACGGGATCACAATTACTCCGCCGCCCGCTGCGATGATGTCAGCCGCCGCTTTACGAAATGTCGCTTCTGCATCTGTCGGAGTCATTACCGGCCCAAACTGTTCGAGTGAATACACCACTTCGTTTGAGTTGGTCTGAGCATTGAGAGCAAGACAACTCCCAATCAAAATCATTCCTACGATAATGCCACATCGATAAATCATCATCTTGGACTCCGTTTTTTGATTATCCTTATTTCAAGGAAATCGTTTGTTCGGCGATTCAAACAAACTGACATTAGCTATAGTTATGCGTGGCGACTAGCAAAAGAAATACACCGCAACCGGGAATTTAGGCGTGATTGCGCGAGATACCTGCCTCAGCCTGAGCTAGTTGATCGCACTCCTCATTGAGCGGGTCACCATTATGTCCCCTCACCCAGTGCCACTCAATGGCGTGCAACTTATTCAACCGGCTTAGCTCCTGCCAGAGGTCTTGATTCTTGACCGGGGTTTTCGCCTTGGTCATCCAACCGCGCCGCTCCCATTGCGCCAGCCAACTTTTGATTCCATCCCGCACATATTGCGAGTCGGTGAACAGTCGAACTTGAGTTGCCTCCGCCAACGCCCGCAAACCTTCGATGGCAGCCTGTAATTCCATCCGGTTGTTAGTCGTATTGGCGGCGCCGCCTTTGACGCTGCGCTTTTGCTCACCCGCCAAGATAACCGCCGCCCAACCACCATGTCCGGGATTCGGTGAACAGGCACCATCGGTGTAGATGGTCACCAATTTTGTCAAACCTAGCCGTGGAGCTGGAGCAGGTTCGGGCACATCGTCAAAGCCGAGCAACAAACCGGTAGATTCAAGTTTTTCTTTTCGCACTTTGGGAAAGCCTACAAAATTTACCGGTTCGTGGCAAATGCCATCAGCGCGGATGGTAAGACTTACTCCTACAAATAAATCAGGACATGAGCTGATTGCCGGGCGGGCAGTGGTGCAATAAGTTCACCTCACTGAAACACAGATGACCCATGCAACACATTGCGAGGCGATTCATTATGAAATGCTCCTGCGGAGAAAAACACAACAGCAGTGCGATTTCATGCCAGAGATGTGGGCATATTTACGAAGCGCAAATGGCACTGCTCTTTTTGATCATCGTTTCTTTGGTCTGTGCATTCTTTTTAATTCCGTTTAACTAAAACTCATAACCCCGCCAACTCGAAGCGCCGGTTGCAACGATACCGGCACATCGGGATTTTGCTGATGAAAAACATCCTTATATTATCACCCCGATTGACGCGCTGTGTTTGTTGCGGCGTGGCGGTTATTTTGGCGGGGCTACTGTGCGGTCAGACCGAAGCGATGCTGATTGCTGAGGACAATTTGGGATATGCACCGGGTGCGTTAGCGGGCGACAACGGCGGGACCGGTTGGGGCGGCGCTTGGCAAGTTTGGTTTGGCTCGGCAGCCGTCAACAACCAACAGCTTGTGATTACCGGGAATACATGGATCTACCGGCAACTGGCCGCGCCGGTAACATTGTCGGCCGGTGACCAAATCTGGTTCAGTTTCGTGGCCCAAGAGACCACGCCGGTCGCGACGTTCGCGGGTTTGTCCACATTTTTGGGCTGGGGTGAGAAAGGATTTATTGGTGATCCGTTTCAATTTGGAAACACGTGGGGATTACAACCAACCGGCTTGGGCAATGGCAGTCAGGAGGTCAATTCTTCAGCACCGGCAAGCACACAATCGCTGTTAGTCGCCCGGTATGACATTTCAACGAACGGCATGGGGACAATGACGTTGTGGGTTGACCCGTCCTCGATGGCGGAGTTGGTCAATCAGTACTCGGTGGCGACAGCGGCATTCATTGAGTCCCCAATGTTGTTCGATACGATTCGGTTAGCGAGCGGTGATGGGGCAATGAGTTTTAGCGATCTGCGGATTGGAACGACGGCATTTGATGTTTATCCAAGTGTCGCTGCGGTGCCCGAACCTGGGATTGGGATACTATTTGGCTTGGGATTTATTGAAGTCGTGTCGATGCGTTACCACGCGTTAAAGGCTGGACGGCAAACCTCGGTGGATGCCAAACCGCCTTCACTGCCATAGCTAAGCCCATTTCAAGACATACTGCGGGATTTGGCAAAACTCATAGCTTACTGAAAGCGTCATTAAATGGATTGCGATTAAACCCGTCTGTCGGTTTTGCGCTCCGTGAATCTTTGACCGCCGGTCGTGCCGGCCCCGGCTGACGCGAACCAAGCTCTGGCTGAGCCTTCATCGAAAGCGCAATCCGGTTCCGCTCCAGATCAACCTCAATCACCGTGACCTGCACCTTTTGACCGGCCTTAACTGCATCGTTCGGGTCCTTGACGAAAGTGTCGGATAATTGGCTGATGTGGACGAGGCCGTCTTGGTGGACTCCGATATCCACAAACGCGCCAAACGCGGTCACATTAGTCACGAGCCCGGGTAACTTCAAGCCGGGCTTGAGGTCGGACACCTTAGTCACGCCATCGGCAAAACGGAAAATTTCAAACTGTTGCCGTGGATCCCGACCAGGCTTCGCCAACTCGGCCAAGATATCCTTGAGGGTCGGCAACCCGATGGTACTTGTGACATAGCTCTCCAGCTTAATCTTCGTGCGGAGGATGGCATCGCGCATCAAGTCCGGCACCGCGCAACTGAGATCCTGCGCCATCTGCTGTACCACCGAATAACTCTCCGGATGGACAGCACTGGCATCAAGCGGGTCCACAGCTCCACGGATTCGGAGAAACCCGGCCGCTTGCTCGAATGTCTTGTCGCCAAGGCGCGGCACCTTTTTCAACTCCGCGCGCGACTTGAATGGGCCGTTTTCATTCCGCCAGTTCACAATATTTTCGGCAATAGTGCCGTTCAGGCCGGACACGTAACTTAGGAGTTGTTTGCTCGCGGTGTTCACTTCCACACCCACTCGATTGACGCAAGAAATGACCGCATCATCCAGTCCGCGCTTCAGCAAGAGCTGATCAACATCGTGTTGGTACTGGCCGACGCCAATGCTCTTTGGATCGATCTTCACCAACTCCGCCAACGGATCCATCAAGCGCCGGCCGATGGAGACCGCGCCGCGCACGGTGATGTCTTTTTCGGGAAACTCATCGCGGGCGACCGCGCTGGCCGAATAAATCGAGGCCCCACTTTCGTTGACCATGATCACCGGGATCGCCTTTGGCAATCCGCACGCTTGGATGAAAGTTTCTGTCTCACGACCGGCCGTGCCATTCCCAATTGCAATTGCTTCAATGCCGAAATGGGCCACGAGTTTCGTGACTTTCTCCAACGCTTGGCGCAATTGCATTTCCGCCCCGGTCGTCGGATAGATTACGTCGTCAAAGAGCAATTTACTTTGTGCGTCGAGCACGGCCAGCTTGCAGCCGGTCCGAAACCCGGGATCGATCGCCAGTACTTTTTTCTGCCCCAGTGGCGGCGCCAGCAACAGCTCGCGGATATTCTCGATGAATACCCGGATCGCTTCGATATCAGCGGTTTTCTTGGCGGCTAGTCGCGCATCAGTTTCCAGTGACAATGACAGCAGGCGTTTGTAGCCATCCTCGCACGCCAAGGCTACCTGTTGTGCCGCCGGTCCAGCGCCCTTGACGAACAAACCTTTCACCAAGGCGGTTGCCTTGGCTTCATCCACCGTAATGCGCATCAACAACGGACCTTCGGCCTCGCCGCGGCGCATTGCCAGGATCCGGTGCGACGGGCATTTGGCCAACGGCTCCGACCAAGCAAAATAGTCCCGGAATTTAGCGGCTTCCGGCTTGGCCTCCTCGCCAATGAGTACTTTGGTGGAGATGACCGCTTCGTTCGTAAACAGTGCCCGGACTTGCCGGCGTGTTTCGGGATCGTCCGTGAAGCGTTCCGCCAGAATATCGCGCGCCCCGGTCAAGGCCTCCTCCGTGGTGGAGACCGCCTTGTCCTTGTCATCGCTCGCCACCACAAACTTGGCCGCTTCGACTATCGGATTGATGCTCAAAGATTGATTCGTCACGAGCCAGTTGGCGAGCGGTTCTAGTCCCTTCTCGCGAGCCATCGTCGCGCGGGTGCGGCGCTTGGGACGATAGGGTGCAAAGGCATCCTCCAACGCCGTCATGGTCAATGCGGCGGTGATCTTTTTTTGTAATTCTGGTGTCAGCAATTTACGTTCATCTAGCGACTTAACAATCGCTGACCGCCGGGCTTCGAGTTCAAGCAATTGCGCCATCCGATCGCGGATATTGGTAATCGCGACTTCGTCGAGCGAGCCGGTAACCTCTTTCCGGTACCGGGCGATGAACGGGACGGTCGCACCTTCGGCCAGCAATTGCGCGGTGGCGACGACACTGTGGAGTGTCAGTTTTAATTCCCCGGCAATTTGTCCGATAAAGTTGGCGGCGGTGGCGTTACTTGACTCAGTGCTCATCGTGTTATCCAATCTCCGTTTCCATACCGCGGTGCATTTACACGGTTCCGAGCAATAAACCAATCCCGAAACACGGAAACATTCCGAAACTGGAAAACAAAACCCTGATTTTGTCCGGTGGCGTTGATGCCTAGGAAAAGAGATTCAGCACCGGCGTTAAACCGGGGCAGTCGGTGGCGGGAACGCCTTGGCTAGCGCTTCACGGAGTGTGGCTTGAGTGATCGGCTTGCTCAAAATCGCGCTGATGTGCGGCGGCAGTGCACCAGTGGCTTTGATCAGATCGCCAAACCCGCTCATCAAAGTCACCGGGAGCGCGGGCGCCTGCTGTTTGCCGGGCGATTCATGCAGGTCCACGAACACCGGTTGCCGCGTCCGACTCGGAAAATCGCATTCGAACCTCTCCCACCGGGTCCACCAGCAACACATCGCTGTACTGGTTGTAGATTTCAAAGGCGTGGAGGTAGAACCAAATTCCCACTACCAGCGTGGTCACCGCCGCCAGTGCTAACGCCAGATTCGCAATCCAGTACCGCCTGCTTACTTCAGCCGCCGGCCCGACGATTAAATCGGCTGGCCGCGACCTGGCTTATGAGGTGTCGCAATCATCGGTGGGCCGGACCAGGAATTTCTTTAGCTTTCAACTCAACATTCGACGTTTGTCAAACGCTGTTTGTCGCACAGTTTCGGTGCGTGGCCCGGCGTGCGCTCGCGAATCGCAACCGCCAGTGGTTCGTCACAGCGGCGGCGACAATTAGCCTTGCCTTGACTGCGTCGCGAATGACATTCTAGCGCCGGCAGTCGGAGTGCCGAAATCTTAACTTTGAAAAACATTATGAATTATCTTTTGAAAACGTGCGTATTGGCGAGTGTGGCCGGATCAATACTGACCGGCTCACCCAAAGTCTGGGCCGACGAACATCCAGCCCCAACCGGCAAACCACTCAAGAAAAACTCCATCGCCGCAAACCCGTACTTGGGCGCCATCGTCGTGGACGCGGCCACCGGCAAGGTGTTGGTTGACAACAAGGCTGACGCCAAAGGCTATCCCGCGAGCACGCTGAAACTCATGGATCTACTAATCATCCTAGAGAAGATTGAGCAGAAACAATTCACGTTCCAGGATCCCGTGCGCGTCAGCGCCAAAGCCGCCAGCACCGGCGGTTCGCAGGTTTGGCTATCCGAGAAGGAAACGTTCAGCGTGGATGAAATGCTCTACGCCCTGATCGTGCAGTCCGCCAATGACGCAGCCGTGGCGCTGGCCGAGAAAGTGGCGGGCTCCACCGAAGCGTTCGTCGAGCTGATGAACAAACGCGCTCAAGAACTAGGTATGACCAGCACAGTCATCCATTCTGTGCACGGCCTGCCGCCGGGGCCGGGTCAGGAATACGATGTCACCACGCCCCGGGACTTCGCCCTGCTCTGCCGGGAATTACTGAAGCACAAAGATACTTTGCGGTACACCGCAACACGCGAACACGCGTTTCGCCCCAGCGACCCCCGCCACATGATCACGATGCGGAACCATGACCACCTGCTCGGCGCAGTCGAAGGAGTGGATGGCTTGAAGACCGGCTACTTTAGAGAGGCCGGTTACTCGATTGCCATCACGGCGCAACGCAATGGACAACGCGTCATCGCCGTCGTCATCGGCAGCACCGACCGGAAGGTGCGTGACGCCAAGGTCGCTGAGCTGGTGTCCAAAGGGTTCCTCGCCATGCCTGCGCCGGCACAGCCGGCCGGTTCAGTGAAGACACCAAGCACTGGCAAGTAACGCGCCGTGCGCCGGGCCGGACCGGCACGCCGGCAACGCAATCTACTTCCAAATCATCCTTCCAAACTCGCGTAAATTTTCAATCCCACAGGTCTCCGTTGCCAAATAGGGAATGACGACCGTACTCTTGCAGAGCGTTTTTGCCTTCTCGATCCACACCGCCTCATCCGCCGCACACGCGGTGCAAAAATCACAGTCCCCAACTTGCGCCGCCATATTGACAACGATGTCACCACACTTGATTTCGTGTTTATCCAGCGATTCAAGCAGGCGTTGCGCCTCAACAACCGCCATCGCCCTTGGGATGGTAACAACGACAACCGCTGTCTTTTTATGGTCAGTCATAATATCCATTACCGCCCGGATATCTTTGGAAAGAGTGACCAGCTTTACGGCTACGCTGCCCATCCGCATGACCGCCTTATACTTCAGCAATAACTGAAAGATGGCTTTGAGCCATTCCCGGGCCAGTGCCGGCAGCTCCAGAAACCGCACAAAGTGGCCTGTGGGCGCAGTATCAAATATGACGCAGTCTGTTTTCCCAAGCGCCAGAATGACCTGATGCAACGCCATCAGCTCACTCAAACCCGGCGGAGCCATCTCAAATAACTCATTTAAAAGCTCTCGATCATACCCCAAGTCCACCCCCCGGTCAGGTGACGAGCCGCCCGCAAATTGGTCGAACAGCTCATTAACTGCCGATCGGTATTCCTCCTGAAATTCCAGATAAAGTTTATCCGCATCGAGTTCGTACACCGAAAGGTTGGGCAGTATCTGCAAACCTTTGCCTCCAATCTGTCTCTTAAAACAGTCTCCAAGCGAGTGCGCCGGATCGATGGAATAGAGCTTGTAGGTTCTGTCCTTGTTTCTTTCAGCAAGGGCGAGGGCCGTTGCGGCAGAGGCTGTCGTCTTCCCAACGCCTCCCTTGCCGCCGATTATTACAAAACGGGCTTTATCCACATCATTAAGACGCAACCTTTCATTGAATTTGTGCGCCGCAACTTTGTGCGAGACGGCATCGGCAATCGGATGAGAAAACCCCATCAGTGCTGAGGCAAACATCTTCAACCTTGTGATCCCCTTGATCTCCAGCGGAAAGACGGGAATCAGTACTTTTTTGTAAGAGGATTTCTGCCCAAGCCTTTCGACAAACAGGCTTTGCTGAGCACTCCGGCGCTCGCAATACGGGCAGCCACTGCCCTCGTACACGCGGTTTACCACGAGCGTCATCACCGGCGGCATCTTGAGCGCAGACAGCGCATGCAATAGGCGCTCAGTTTCAGCCAACACCATCTCCTCCGGATTCGTAACTACCACAAACTCTGTTTCGCGCGCGTTGCGGAGCAAGTTGCTAACTCGCGTCAGCCTGGTATTCATCATTTCAATAAACGCATCAGCCTCGTTATTGGAGCGGCGCTTCGCAAAGTGATCCTCTAGCACGTGGTGCTTCTCCCCCATCAACGCAAATACACCAAGCCACTTTTTGAGAATTGCCGGAAGCTTCAGCATGGAGAGAGTGTGTCCGGTCGGCGCCGTATCAACTATCACCATATCGTATTTGCTCGTTAATTTTAGTATCTCAAAGATCCCCATCACTTCGTCAATCCCGGGAAAAGAGAGATCAAGAAAAGGGCTGATATCTTCATATTCGAAATATGTACCTCTTTCGGCAATGAGTTTGATCTCATGACCATATTTCTTTTTGAATGACTCGAGCGCCTTAGGTGCGTCGAACTCCCGCAAAGAAAGATTAGCATGGGAGTCGGAAAGCACCGCTTCATCGCTTAATTTCTTGTCAAAACTGTCGCCCAAGGAATGTGCCGGGTCGGTTGAGACGAGGAGGATTTTTTTAGCGGGATACCGCTCCGCCAGTAGGAGGGCTGACGCCGCAGCAGTGGTCGTCTTTCCGACACCGCCTTTTCCGCCGAAAAAGATCAGGCGCAGGCTCTCGTTTATGAGATAGGTTGCAGGCATAAACGGTTTCTTGAGCCGTCGGTCATCACTACACACGGGCACCCGCAACACCAATCGCCGGACCGCCAAGGTCTAGTTCGACAGGCGCCGCCAGATACCGTCCCAATTCCGCAAATCTCTGGTGACGGTGCCGAGAAAACGGGAGTATGGTTTGATATTCGCGCACCAGTTCCGTTTTTTTTACTTCCACGACCTGAATATCCGCCGGTAATTTGGGCCGGACGAGGTGATAAGCGCCGACAAAAAGAATGCCCGTTCTGCCATCCGCAAGCGTTTCGGCGATGCGGTTGGCAATAAATTGGTCGCGGCGGTCCAGTAACTTGTTTTTGATTAACCGGTATTTAATTACCGCAATAATTTTGGCGACCAAAGTTCGCGCCTGGACGGTGGCGACCAGACGGTCGCGCTCCTCAAGAACCAGTTTAATATCCTCCGTCTTCACAATTTCAGATCCGCGTTGCCGGAGCAGTTCCACGATTTGATAATTACGACTCCCGGACAGCGCACTGGCAGCGACTATTTTTGCGCCCATCTCCCCATCCGCGACAAGACCGTCCTGATAAATCTTCATTCCGCTGGCCGGCAGAGACGCGCAATAGTCAGCGATCGAGTCCCAGAATTTATGAACGGTGGCGACGTGCTCCGACCAGACCTTTTCCCCCAAGTGGCTAATGCCGCGCTCAGTCACAGCTTTTGACAGAGATCCAATATCTTCACTGGTGTGAATAATGGGGATATAAAGCAGCTTTCTCATAATCCTTTCCTAACTATGCCTCGCGCCGGGCTGCTGTCGGGACAGACGGAATTGGTGAAGCTTTCATGGATAACCATCGGATTGTTAGACGGGTTTGAGCTTGGAATTGGGGCGCTGATCGGCTGTGATTTTCGCGACTTTTTTCTTTAGCGCAGCATTTTCTTTTTCCAACTCGGCCTGGTGCGCCTTTGTTGAAAGGAAAGAATCTTGCTCCCACCAGTCAATTCCCATTTCTTTGGCCTTATCAACCGAAGCGATCATCAGCCGGATCTTAATTGTTAACAGATCAATATCGGCAATCTGAATTTTGATATCGCCGGCAATAACAATGCCCTTGTCAAGTACTCGCTCGAGAATGTCGGCTAGGTTGGTGGCGGCGACCGCGTGTTGCATTTGTTGCTGTTCCATAGGCTAATTCCACCTCGCTTTTGTCTACTCAGAGCGTTTTTCCAAGGGGTCCAAAATCAATATTGAGGTCATCCTCCGCGATTCCAAACAGTGACTGCATTTGCTGCACCTTGCGTTTGACCGCCTTCAAGCTTAGCCCCAACTTCTGAATTTCAGCATCCGACAAGCTGCCTCTTTTAATCCGGCGGAACGCCTCTTTTTCAAGCAAGCGTCTAATTAATTCCACCAGCGTGAGCACCAACTTGGCGATGCCCGCTTCGGCTTTTTGCGGCGTATCAAGTTGAATGGCTGCGGGAATCGCCTGTTCCATTTCCGCAATTTCTCGCTCCAACTTTTCCAAGTAAACCTGATCAGCATTGGTCATCGGGCGGTCGCGGAAGGAATAGCTCTTTCCCGAAAGTTCTTCGGCCTTGGAGATTGAGGTGAGGATCAGCCGCAAACCGATAAAGATCAGGTCCACGTCGGCTACGCTGATGGCCACTTCCCCGTTGATCACCGCGCCTTTTTCAAGCACCTTGTCGAGTACTTCAACAAGCGTCGCTTTTTCTTTACTATGCTCAATCACGGGTAAACTCCGTAAAGTGATAAGCCGGCCACGGGCCACTCTGCTCAAGCAGAAACCCCTGCGGTTCCAAGTCGCTCCGCAGTTTTCCAACCGCATCCCAAAATGCCGATAAGCGGTCAGCCGCGACTAGGCAAGCGGAATTTAGGACCATACGTTCGCTCCGGCCGGTCAATTTGCTGTCGAGAAGTTTAACCTGCGCCGCCTCGGCGGCCAATGGCTTGAGCTGTTCAAATGTTCGCAAACCCTCCGCATCCAACCGCCGGGAACATTCGCGTTCAAGCGCTTCATTAAACTCCTGTTCCATAAAATACGCCAGTCCGGTGGGAAGCGTGGCGAGCGTTTGGCTTTTCTCTCGCAGTTGGTCGCTCTGTTGCGTGACATGGTTTTTGAAGTTCTGACTATCCTTAAGAAAGAGTTTAACGCTCCACTCCTGTTTTCCGCGAATGCGGTCGAAAGCAATCTGGATTGCCTTGCTCTGTTGGCTCAGCGTTTTCGCGAGCCGCTCGGCGGTGTTAAAAATCACGCCGAATTTGACCGGAATTACCGGCGCCGAACCGGTTACCGACTTGCCCAAGGCCTCCTCCACAACCGTTTCGTGGGCCAAGGCCTTTCTCGTTATCCAACGGAGATCCTCCTGGGCTTTTTTTTGCATTTCTCCAAAATCATCTAGGTTCAGGTCGCTCACAATCGCCGCAACGCCGCCAAAGGCGCGGACAAAGACCCGGCCCTTACCGTCCACCGCCGCCGCTTTTATCCCACTCGTCGCGGAACTTATTTCCGACTGTGTTGCGCCCACCTCTCTCAGGCAATAAAGATAAAGACCGGTCGCCATCACAGCCCCTTAGCCGGTTGCCCCTTTCCGCTCATACGCCTGGATGTTCAACTGATCATCCAAACTTACTAGATAGATATTGCGATCGCGCACGTGGAGGGGTAAGCCGAGCGCTTTGATGAGGGTACTTTCCTCATAGACCTCGACCTCGACATCCCAGCCAGAGTCACTGCGGGTAGCTTTAATCAGCCGGGTCTCGGCGAGAGTTAGCTGTTCTCTGACAAATTTGGCGGCCTGCGCGCCGGCTGCTTCGATTGTCGCCATAAATTCATTTCTCCTCTTTTTTCGCGCGAATTGCTTCCATGCGTTCCAACAAGGCCGTTTCCTGACGCCGGTATTCCTGCTCGCTAATCTGCCCTAACTCCAGCCGCATCTGCAACTCCAGCAGTGTGTCCTTCAGCCGAGTTTCGTCCAGTTCCTCCGTCTTGATCACCTCGTCAATTTTCTCCCCTAGCCAGACAACCCCTTTCAGTGGCGCCAGCAAAATGTCATCGAGTAGAAACATTACAAATCCGCCGCATTGATTATTACATTCACAAAATTAAACGGGGGCAAAGTGCCCGTGTAGCGCCAGGTTATCAGCTCGCCAAAACGCTCAGCTAAGGCGTGGACCGCTCGGTCAAACTCAGCCTCGCGCTCGCCCGCGATGAAGCAAGCGGCATTGAGGATCATCATCTCGCCGTATGGCTTCGTGGTTTTAACTTCAATCACCAACGGCGTCAGCTCACTCAGAATATCAGCGCGGCGTTGGTCTCGTTCGCGCTCCAAGGCCTGTTCGACCATGCGGCCAAGCTCCATTTTTTGGAGATATATTTTATCCGCCGGCATTGAGGTCAGTCGCGCCTTTAACCGCTTGATTTCCTCCTGCTCCGCGATTTGGGCGTAAATCTGTTCGGAATTAAAGATTGCCTTTAATCCCAGCTCCTTGCGGCCGGCTATTTCCCGCAAGAGACTCGTAAAGCGTTCGGCTTCCTTCCGGAGAATGTTCTGCACTTTCTCCTCGGTTTCGGCCACGGTGGCGAAGCGGACCGGCAGGACGGTATGGGTCTTCATCACTTCCTCGATCGCGCGTTCGTGGGCCAGCAGATTGTCGCGCGACATCTTAAACTTTTGGATCGGGCTATGGCTGACGACGGCACAAAGCCCCTCCGCGTTTACACAGTAAAGCTCGTCCCCGCGTTCCCCGATGCCGATCGCGCCGAAGCTTTGCGCCTGGCTGGAGCCGATGATGCAATAGATATAGATGCCTTCTTTTATTGCCGTCTCCATCTCAGCGCTCCCATTCCTCGGGGTTAATGACAATATTGACAAAATTAAAGACCGGTAACGGGCCGGCGTATTTGAACAGCACCCGGTCTTTATAACGTTTGACAAGCTGTTCCATGAGATTGTCGAATTCCTTTTCCCGGCCCCGGTCAACAAGGAACGACGCGTTAATGAACATTTCATCGGTACCGGTCTTGCTCAGTTTCGCGTCCATAACCGTTTTTTGGAAGAAATCAGCGATCTGCTTGGCTTCCTGTTCCTTTTTTTTAAGTAGCGCCTTTTCAACCAACCGGCCCACTTCGCGCCGCGCCGGCAGGCCGGTTGCGCCAGCTTGGTTTGCCGCCGCTTTCTTAGCTTTTTCAATAGCCGGATTATCGCGTACGATTTCGGCGTAAATTGCAGTCATATTTTTCCACAGACCCTTTACACCCAATTCAATCCGCCGCTCGACGTGGCGCAGCAGGGTTTTAAATTCGCGCTGGCGACGATCCAACAGATTGCGGATTTCGTCGGCGCTGGCAGCGATGGTGCCGAACCGGACCGGCAGGACGCTGTCAAATTCCTGCATGACGCGCTCGATGACTTTTTGATGGGCGATCATGTTGTCCCGGTTGATGACCACCCGCGTCAGGGGGTGGGAACTGACCACCATGCTCAAGTCATCGTAACTGATGGTCAGCACATCGGTCCGGTCAATGCCAATGGCGCGCCAATTCCTTTCCTGTCTCGTGCCTACGATACAATAAATATAAAGACCGCTTTTATCCGTGTTCATTTCCGTTTCGCACCTTGAGCAGGAGTGAATTCTGGCGGACGGTTTCTTCGTTGAAAATAAGCTGGGCCGCTGACCCCGTCTGCTCGCATGCCTGAAAGTATTCCAGCACAGTCTGCCGCGCGCGGATCAATTCATCGAAATTGCGTTCCGCCATCTCGGTCTGCCCAGAGTGATCGGGATGCTTGGCCAGCGCAGAATGCCTAAAGGCTATTTTAATCTCCTCCGCCGACGTGACACTGTCCAGCCCGATCCGTTGGCGCGCTGCGTCAATGTCCGGCCACTGCATCCGTTTGAGCATCAGGGTGTAGAAGCTATAGGGGGCTAGGGGTCCCACGCAGCGGAACTTGAGTTTCTCCATGAACTGAGCGTTAAGTTCATCCAAGGCGTGCTCAAATTGCGGCCGCTGCGCGACCTTGACCAGAAAGGCGCAGTTCATCACCATCTGGTCATCCATATTTTCGTGAGTGCATTGCACGCAACTTACCGTCGCCAGTTTTTCGGCAATCTGACAACTGATTTCCAGACGGCGGCAGTCGAGCGCCTGTTTGACCAGCAGACCCACCTTCATCCGATCATCAACACTGACTCCCTTGGGGTCGCCGCTGAGGACTGCCTTGTATTTCTTGATTTCATCCTCCTCGCCAGCATCCTTAATAACGGCGGCGAAGTCCGCATATGTGACGACCACGTCCATTTCAATTTTGTCGCCGATTTCACTGAAAAGATGGTGAATCAGACGGGATCCTTTGGAGAGGATTTCAATAACTTCGGCTTCCGTCGAGGCGTATGTTCCCAAGCAGAATGGGATGACAGTGTTGGAGGATTCCATGACCTGTTCGATGACTCGCTGATGCGTGAGTAGCAATTTAGCCAAATCTTCACGGCGCATTTTTCCCAGATCGCACGGTTTATCCGGACTCACGATGGCGACGATGTCCGCATGGCAAACGGTCCTGATGGTCCCGCCAATTCCCTCCTGGGCCGGTGCCTGCTCTAGAAAGTCCAGCGTGTGCTGCATCGCTGCTGGGAGGACGCAATAGACATATTGACTAAGAGTTGAACACAATTGATTATATCTTTCTTAACCGGCGCGGTCTTTTCTTGCTTGGGCACCATCGCTTCCCCGTTTTTCGGTCTCCGACAAAACCTGCATGAAATGCTTCTTGGCAATCTGCGGCCCCGCTGGCCCCTCGCCCTTTTCCAAAAACTCACGAATGGCCGCCAGTGTCGCCTTGCGGCAATAACCCTCAATATCCGAACCGACCTTACCTTCGGTGAGACGCGCTAGCTCGGCCAGATTGACATCCTTAGCAAGCGGTTTTTGGCGGGTGTGAATGCGAAAAATGGCTTCGCGCGTTTTTTCATCGGGTAAAGGCATTTCCAAAATAAAATCAAACCGCCCATAGCGCAAGAGCGCGGGATCAATAATATCCAGGCGATTGGTGGCCGCCAAGACCACAACGCCTTTCAATTCTTCAATTCCGTCCATCTCGGTTAGAAACTGACTGACAACTCGTTCGGCAACATGCGAATCCGTGCCGGTTGAACCGCGTCGCGGGAGCAGGCTGTCAATTTCATCGAAGAACAGAATCGTCGGCGATGCCTGTTTGGCGGTTTTAAAGACTTGCCGGATTGCCCGTTCGCTTTCGCCGATAAACCGGGACATCATCTCCGGGCCCTTGACGGATATGAAATTCACGCCCGATTGTTTCGCCACGGCTTTGGCCAAGAGAGTTTTGCCGGTCCCGGGAACGCCGGTTAGCAAGATGCCTTTGGGTGGTGTGGAATGGGTTTTTAAAAAAAGATCCGCGTGTTTCAGCGGCCATTCAACCGCTTCCTTCAGCGTTTGCTTCATTAAGTCCAACCCACCGACATCGTCCCAGGATACATCGGGAACTTCCACGAAAACCTCGCGGATGGCAGAAGGCTCGACTTCCTTCATGCCTTCCAGGATATGTTCCATGGTAACTTCCAGCTTCATCAGCGTGTCGTAAGGGATATCTGCCATTTCAAAATCGATGTTCGGCAGAATTGACCGCAGGGTAATCATGGCGGCTTCTCGCATCAGGGCCTGCAAATCGGCCCCCACAAAGCCGTGCGTTATCTCAGCCACGCGGTCCAGATCAACATCCGCCGCCAACGGCATGCCACGGCTGTGAATCTGCAGAATTTCATGCCGCCCGCGCTTATCAGGGATGGGAACGCAAATTTCGCGGTCGAAGCGGCCCGGCCGGCGCAGCGCCGGGTCAAGCGTGTTGGGAATATTGGTGGCCCCGATGACAACCACATTCCCGCGCGACTCGAGTCCGTCGAGCAAAGAGAGCAACTGGGCAACCACGCGGCGTTCTACCTGTTTTTCGCCACCCATGTCCTCGCGTTTAGGGGCGATGGCGTCAATTTCGTCAATGAAGATAATCGCCGGGGCATGTTTCTGGGCGTCTTCAAACACACCGCGCAGACGGCCCTCACTCTCACCATAGAATTTGCCCATGATTTCAGGACCGGAAATATGGGTAAAATACGCTTCGGTTTCATGGGCCACAGCCCGGGCAATCAGGGTTTTACCGGTACCGGGAGGGCCATGCAGCAGGACGCCTTTGGGCGCTTCAACGCCCAGTCGTTCGAAAACCTGCGGGAATCTGAGCGGCAGCTCGATCATTTCGCGAATGCGCTGAATCTGAGATGAAAGTCCACCGATGTCTTCGTAGGCAAACTCGGTCGACTTCACTTCGCCGTGGGATTGGGTTTCAATCCGGATCAACGTTGTTGCGGTGATGACAACCACGCCTTCAGGTTTTGTGTCCACTACTGTAAAATCGCAATACCGGGAGCCAAACAGCGCAGCGCGCACGATATCTCCGTCGGTAACAGGCAGTCCGGCCAACAACGAACCGAGATATTGCGTGTCTTTCTCGCGCTGGGCGCTGCCAGCCGTGGACATCGGTTTAAGCGTGATCTTAAGGGCAGGACTGGAATCCGTTTTGTGGACGCGCAACTTCTCATCCAGACCGATCTGCGCGTTTTTGCGGCAAAGTCCGTCAATTTGGATAAGATGCTTGCCGCGTTCTTCGGCATAACAGGGCATGACCTTCGCCACTGTTTTGCGTTTGCCTTCAAGCGCGACAATTTCGCCAACATCCAACCCGAGCGCTTTCATCTCATCCGGATCCAAGCGGGCGATGCCCCGGCCCACATCCTTCGTTAGCGCCTCCTTAACCTTCAGACTGAGCGTAGAATAATTTTCTTTCATCAGAGCAACTCTTTCTAATCGGCTCGCACTTTTCAGAGTCGGGCGCCGTTATTTTTTCTTAATTTTAATCTCGAGTATGCCGTTCCGATAGGCGGAGGTCATATTCTTCGTTTTGACTTTGATGGGGAGCAGGAGTTCCTTGCGATATTTTCGATCGCCGGTCTGAGCCGCGATCTCCAGAATGTCATCCCGTAAATCAAGTTTGATATCATCTTCCTTGAGTCCTGGCATTTCCGCACAGACGCGGATTTCATCCTTTTCATTAAAGATATCGGTAAGCGGCGCCCGTTCCTCCTCGATTTTTGGTCCCTTGGGCGTTTTCTTTACATTCCCGAATTCTTCAACAACGGGCTGACCGCCCGCCGCGGTTTTCACGGAAAAGCCGTAGACCGCCTTCATGCCTTTGCGCAGTTGGCTCAGATCAATTTCGCCCTCTTTCTTCATCTCCCCGCCGGCACCCTCTAATTCTGAGGCCAAATTAATCAACTTCTCCACGCCCTTGAACAATCCACCCAGACCGCCGGCGCCGAAATCAATGTCAAAATCACCGGCCGCTTTTTTTTCTTTGTTAGTCTTCTCCATGACAGCTCCTTCTTTCTTGTTTTTTGCCTACGCGTTCTTTTGATTAGCCTCGAGAATCCTGGTTTCGCCCCGACCCCTCGGCCGTGGATCGCCGATTGCTCAGTAATTAATCCGCATTTTTTTTACTTCCGACTTCAAAGTCTTGCCCGTGTTCATACTGTCGGGTTCCTGTGCCAGCGTGATTTCTCGCAGCAGGCCGGCCATTCGTTTATTACTCTGCGCGAGCTTTTTCTTAATGAGTCCGACTTTGGCTTGAAACTGGCACTGCTCCTTTTCTAATCGGTCTTTTTCCCGGGCCACCACATACAAATCGAGATGCACTGAGCGCTGTTGCTTGGGAATGGAATAGAGCCGGGCCTGACCGGTACCCCGGACATCCCGGAGCGAACGAACATGTGTTGTTTTATTCACTTAACCTCCAAGGCCGAATGCCGTGCGGGTAGTTTGTTTTTTTTCGGTCGGCGCTGCATTGCGGTCAGCGCGGTTTTCTTGCCGACCGCTTCGGCTGATACCGAAACCGGCTGGGCAAGATCCTTTTCAATCAGTCTGACAACATATTCCCTGACAATATTCTGATTGGTTTTTGACCCGACGCGGCTGGTCTGGCTGGCCAGAATATCCTGACAGATCTCCGCAAAGAAGCCGTTGCTTTTGGCGATCGTGAGTGCATCGCCTTGCAATGTCTTAGCGATCATAATGGCGCTACGAATGGTCGGCTCATACTCGCATTTGCCCGAATCACGCAGTTGGCGCAGAATGCGCACAATGGCCTCGCAATCGTGTTTTGGAAGTTTTGATTTGGCGTGGACAATCGCAACCTCCGTATCGTGATCATAATGATCGAGATCAATGGTGATCATCCGGTCGCGCAGCGCATCCTGGCTCCGGTGCACACCAGCATATTCCTCAGGGTTTGACGTAAAAATGGCTGTGAAATCCGGGTGAATCTTCAAGTACGGATCCTGTTCGCCATCCCCAATCGGAATATCCATAATGCGGTCCTGCAGAATGGAAAGGAGAATATTATTCGCCTCCGGGCGCGACCGGGTGTATTCATCATAGACCAACGTGAACCCGAGCTTGCAGGCCACAGTCAGCCGGTTATCCACCCAGCGTTTCGACATGTCTTCCTCAGTTTTTTTGACGCGCGAGACAAAATTATCCACCACCTTGCGGAAATGGTAGCCATGCTCGCCACCGACCAGAGCCGAGGTGGTGAACTCTTCATCGCCATGGATCATAACAACCGGCCGCTTCAGGCAGGCGGCCACATGCAAGGCCAGCGTCGTTTTCCCCGTTCCCGCTGGTCCGCGGAAATGAACTGGATAACCCGCTTTGATATAACTGAGCGCTCGCTTGATATTCTGCCTGACACCCGGCGTTTGAACAAAACCAGCGTTGGGTGCCAGTTCAATCACAGTGGGAATTACATCCTCCATCTCAGCTCCCCTTTGCCATGGCCGCCCAAATCCCCTTGGCGGCGACTAAGTCGGCTCTGACCGCGCGACTGTTTTTTTGGAACCTCGAGCGCAGTCCGGCAACCGTTTTCTTCCGGGTGTCAGCTTCACTCCGGAGCGTTGCGTGCAATCCGCGCGCCATCGTCGCGAACGACTCGTGAAACCCCTGAGTCATGCGCCGGGTATCGCGCCGGAGCGTATTAGTCTCATGTCGCAATGAGTCGAGCCGGTTGGCCCGATTCACTGAGGTTGAGACAATCTTATCGCAGAGCGTCTGCATTTCAGATGCTATGTTCATTGAATTCTCCATTGCGTGGTCTTATTTGATCCGCCCGAGGTTATTTCTTTGATGCCTTTTTCTTGTGAATCTTGCGGGCCGCTGCCTTCACCGTGCTGGTTTTTTCTTCAGCCCGGATAGCGGGTTTGGCCGCCTTTTTATCTCCGGCGTTGGCGAGGGTGCGCGTCATATTTCCCCAGAGGTTGCCGGCTTTGCGGATATCGGTTCGGTAGCCGGTCATCAGACCGCGAGTTGTCGCCGTTAAATCGGCAACGTCATTGACGACATTTTCGACAAAACCATGCAGGTTCTGACGCTGGGTCTTAGTCATTGCCGCGTGGTTCTTGCGATAATCCGCCAACATCCTGTTGACCGACTGCCCCAAATCCTTCGCCTCATTGCGCAGGCGGTCTTTGAGTTCCGTGGCGCTCAGCGCGCGATTATCGGCCATCTGTTCCAGTTCCTTCTGGAACGTTTTTAATTTGGCGCCGATACTGTCGGCCAAATCGCTGCCAAACTGCGCCAAATCGGCGGCCTGTTCCTTGCTCATGGCCTTCCGATTAGCGGCATTGTCGCTTACCATTTTCCGCGCATCGGCCAACGACTCGTTGACGTTGTTGACCAAGTCACCCATGGCCTTGACGCGAACCCGATGGGAAGCGGTAATGTTTTCCGTGATGTTCTTCATACTATTCGCCATACTCATTGTGTTCTCCTTTCGCTTTCACTTTTCAAACGCTGTTCTTTGTAGCCGGCCAGCATTTGTGCCACGGCCTCCCGGCGCCGTTCGTTCTGTTCGATCCGCTCTTGACTGTGACGCTGGATTCCGTCCAACATCTCCTTGAAATCGTGAATCCCCAATTCCCGGCCTTTCTGCAGAAGTGATTTCATGCCGGTTTGGATTTCCTGTTGTCCCTTTTCTTGTTCGGCTAGGTCGCGTTCCAACTCCTGCCCAGCCTGTTCTTGTTGCGCGATTATTTCCTTAACGCGCGCAAACGCCGTTTCAATTTGTCCGATATCGCCGGTTTCCATTGAACGGCGGATTTGGGCAAAATAGCCGTCCAGCAGTTCAATCATCTTCTGCTGGCTTTTAAGAAAATCATGCAGCAAGGGTCGCATTTCTTCGGCATGTTTGTTCTCTGGTTCGGCAATGGCGGCCAGCATTCGATCAAAATCTTTTTTGCGTAGGTTGCCGCTGTGGGAAAGCGCTTCACGAAGCTGTTCTTTTCCAACTCCCGCGGCGGTGGTTGTGTCAAGCGACTGGGAAACCGCAGAAACTATCGGCGCAATGGCTTTGACGCCCTGTTCCCAAGCAGCCATCTGCACATTGATTGAATCATTCACCATGGCGCGTTTCATTTCACTGCTCCAATTTACATTTCTGACATCTGGAATGTTCTGGCGACGGATGCTGAGTGAGGATCAGCCGGCAGAACCCCCAGGTTATTGCCCCGCATTAAGCGGCGGCGGTGGCGGTCAATCCGATCGCTTCGGCGTACTTCAGATACGTCTCAACCGATGCGACGACCACACGTGCTTCGATAGCCAGAATTTCAATTCCGACCAACGAAACCCTAACCCAAGCGTCGACGACGACGCCCTTATCCAAGATCCGGTCAATCACTTCGACCAAGCTGGATGATCCGACTGCTTTTTCTACTGCCATGATGTTTTCACCCCCTTTCTATTCTTTAGTCTTCTGCTCTACTTGTTCTGTTTAGCACCTGACTGATGCTACGAGAGTCTCGTCCACTTCTGGCGCGCGCGCAATCGGGACGAGTTCTGAATCTGAGCTAAGAATTATTCTTAGCGACGTCGGCGGCGGGGTGCATTTCGGCTTGGACGAAGTTCATGGCCTGGTGCACCAACTCGGTCGCACCTTGGAGGCGGAGTTTCTTTTGAATATTGGTCCGGTGGGTATCGATAGTCTTGACGCTCAGGTGCAAGCTGGCGGCAACCGCGTGCCGGTTGTGTCCTTCACCGACTAGGCGGAAGATTTCCAGCTCGCGATTGCTGAGCAGTTCCACCGGTGACAGTCTGCGGGCGCCTTGGCTCACTTGTTGAATCAAGCGGTCGGTACTGCCGCGGCTGATCGCAAAGCTACCGGCCAGCACCTGACGAATGGCTTGAATGAGGCTCTCTGACGGCGCCTGTTTCATGATGTAACCGCGAGCCCCCGTGCTCAAGGCCCGTTCGGCATAGATGGCTTCATCGTGCTGCGACAGCATCAGCACCGGCAGCTGCGGGTACCAGTGATGCAGATCCTTGGCTAAATCCAGGCCGTCCCGGCCCGGCATGGAGATGTCCACCAATACGATATCGGGTTGGAGTTTTTCCACGGCGAGCAGCGCCGCTTGAGCGGTGTCCGCTTCGCCGCAGGCCATCAGGTCTGCTTGTTGGTTAATGATGCTCCGCAAACCTTCGCGCAGTAACGGATGGTCGTCCACGAGTAAGACCGTTTTTTTGCATGTGGGAGCTGGCAGTGGTGTTTTCATGATTTTGGTTTCAGTGCCCGCCGGTGTGGCGAGGCCGAGTGGACTAGGGCACACGTCACCAGTGTGCCGCCACTGGGCGCGCGGACGATGGTCAGGTTCGCGTTGAGGATGCCGGCCCGGTATTGCATGATGCGCAACCCCATGTCGGCACGTTCTAAGGCGTGCTGGGAAATGCCCACGCCGTCGTCTTGCACAGTCAGGTGCAGGCGGCCCTGCTGAACCACCAATCTGACCACGATGTGTTGGCCATGGCTGTGCTTGGCGGCGTTGTTGATCGCCTCCTGTGCGATCCGGTAGAGCTGGCGGGCGGCATCCGTATCCGCCAAGTGAATATCGTACGGCGCAACGACCTGGCACGAAATCTTGAACAGGCTCGCGGTCATGGTCGCTAGTTGTTGGAGCGCCAGCACGATATCCCCCCGCTGCAACTCGACCGGGAACAGTCCCCGCGCCAAGTCATGCGTTTGCGCAGTGGCGTTGGCTAACTCGCCCACAATCTTGGCCGCGTCGGCGGCCTCGGGCAACGCCTGCTGTGCCAGCGACGCCGCCAACGCGCTCGCCAGATAACGCACCCCGGTCAACTGCTGGCACAACCCGTCGTGCAGGTCCCGGCCCAGCCGTTGTTTCTCGATTTCACTGACGTGCTGAATTTCTGCCTCCAGCTGCTTGCGCTCGGTGATATCGCGAAAAACTCCCAAGATACAATGGCGCCCTTGCAAAGTGCAGCGCGCCGAACGCACGTCCGCGTAAAAGACCGCGCCATCTTTGCACAGCACCGGCAGGTTGTTGACCGCCGTCGTCTCTCCGCGACTCTGCTGCTCGAACCCCTCGATCACGCGGGGCAGATCGGCGGCCGGGTGAATATCAGGCACGGTCAACTGGAGCAGTTCGGCCTTGGAATAGCCTAGGCGCTTCTGGATTTGCGGGTTTGCGAGCAGGAAACGCTTCGTCTCAACATCCGCCAGCAGCATCCCATCATTGGCTTGCTCAAACAGCGTGCGGAACTGTTCCTCGCTTTCGCGCAACGCCGCCTCCATTTGCTTGCGCGCCGGGATATCGTGCGATGCCAACAATAGTCTCGCGACGCGACCAACGGCATCGCGGACCGTCGCGCACCGGCCTTCCAGCCAAATCCAAGCACCGTCTTTCTGGTGGTTGCGGTAAGCGTCGCTTATTAAGTTCAACCCTCTAAGAAACATGTTTTGCGCTGGCCGAATTGGTGGCATCGTGTTTTTCGGGGTTAAAATCGACATGGTACCGTTCAAAAGAGTTTTGCAGAGGCCTCGATATGAGTCCGCATTTGTCAAATTAACTGACATTTCCCATATGCCCTACGCGCGC
>JBAWWR010000007.1:0-44677 GCA_037146675.1 Verrucomicrobiota bacterium
CTGGATATTTCTTGGCAACGAAGGACCACGGGTTGGCTTCGAGTTGGCGGATGCCGAGCGAAATCTTTTGCTCATCGCGTTTGATTTCAAGCACCATCGCGTCCACTTCTTCGCCGACCTTGAGCACATCCGAGGCGCGGGCAACGCGCTTGGTCCAAGACAACTCGCTGACGTGCACCATGCCTTCAATGCCTTCTTCGATTTGCACGAACGCGCCATAAGGCATGACGCTAACGATTTTGCCGTGCACCTTGCTGTTGACAGGGTATTTGAGCGCGATATCGTCCCACGGATTCCGATGCTTCTGCTTGAGTCCGAGTGAAACGCGCTCTTTTTCGCGGTCAATTTCCAAAACCATGACTTCGATTTTTTCACCAACCTTGACCATTTCGCTGGGGTGATTGATTCGGCCCCAACTCATGTCCGTGATGTGCAACAAACCATCGATGCCATCCAAATCAATGAATGCGCCAAAATCCGTCAGGTTCTTAACGAAGCCTTCGCGAATTTCGCCGACCTTCATTTCACCAATCAACGCCCGGCGCCGATCGTCGCGTTCCGACTCGATTAGCTCCCGGCGCGAGAGGACGATGTTCTTGCGTTCTTGATTAATCTTAACGACTTTAAATTTGAAAGTCTTGCCGACGTATTCGTCGAGGTTACGCGGTGGGATCACGTCAATCTGCGATGCCGGCAAGAATGCCTCAACGCCGATATTGACTGTCAGGCCGCCTTTGACCTTACTGCGAACCATACCGTCGATGGTGCCGCCTTCATTACAAAGCAACACGATCTTGTCCCAGTTTTTCTTCTGTTCGGCTTTTTCGTACGAGAGCACGACCATGCCGTTTTCGTCCTCGATTTTTTCGAGGAGCACTTCAATCTCGCTACCGACCACGAGACTTTCCGGCTTGAGGAACTCGTACTTGGGGATGAGACCTTCGGATTTATAACCGATGTCCACCAACACTTCATTTGCGCGTACATCAATGATGACGCCTTTGACTACACTACCCTCGACGAACTGCTGCACTGCTTCCGCGAGGTACTTCTCCATTGGGTTTGCCATACGACTTATGATTCTCCTGCCTTTAGGCGGGCTTACGATGAAGACACTGCTTTAAAAGGCACGACACTATATGGAAACCCCACCAAACTTGGCAAGGCTTATTTCAACTGCCGCCGGACCCACTCCAGCTCCCGGCAAATGTTATCCACAAGGTGCTGCCGGCTGCGCAATTGCTCCGGCCACGTGTACGTCTCGATTATCAATGGCGCAGATTGCCGGCTGAGTTGTTGGAGGAATGTCTCAACTTCCGGCAAGGTTGATTGCCAGCCGGTGGGGAAAACCGGCAAGTGATAATGACACCGGTATTTCGCAATCCCGACCGGTGTCGCCGCCGGCCAGTCGAGCGAGAAATAAATCCGGCGACCACCGGCATCGCAGCCGGTCACTTGATGGAGATAAATCGAATCAGCGTAAAATGGTTTTAGCTCCGCCATCTCGGCAGCGTTGGAGACGTGAATCTTGACGACCGGGATGGCGTGTTGCCGGAGCAGTGCCAGCGATGCCGGTAAGTCCTCAAACTCAACAAGCTGATGCGCAAGATCGAAATTTACGCCGAGATGTGGCCGGATTTGGTCCGGTACAAAGCGCGTAAAGAATTCGACAACTTCCGCCGTGGTTTCGACACACAAGCCCGGCTCCGGTTCGAGCGCGATGACACAGCCGTGCCGGGCGGCATATTCACCAGCCTTGAGAATGTTCGGCGCGATTGCGTCCAGGGTAACCGGCTTCAATTCACCAAACGGAACGCTCACGGAACCACCCGGTGCGAGTTGCACCAGCAAATCTACACACCGATTCGTGAAATTCAGGCGGGCGTCGCTTTCATGCCACGCCGGTAAGTAGGCGCGCTCCTTGACCGGTGCGCCGTGAAAATGCGGCATGACAAACGCGTTCACCGTCACGAGAGAGAGACCGTGCGCTGCGAAAAAGTTTTTGAGTTGCGTCACCCGGTCGGGGGTGAGCTCCCGGATAAGTTGTTCTGAAAATCGCAGTTCGATCGGAAAACTCTCATCCGGAAAGACGCGGCGCTTGATTTCCAAAACGTCGGTATTGAGACACGTCCACCAATCCGCGAAACTTTCGCAGGGAAACGCGTTTAAGGCGTAGCCGAGTGTGTGCCGGTAATTTTCTTGCATGCGGCTTGGAGGAATTCCATAGAACGCCGGCAAACATCTGGCGCTTGGTGGCTATCACGCGACAGCTCGACGTTGATAAGACCGTTGTATTTATTTTCGGCGAGCACTCGCAAGATGGCCGGGAAGTCGAGCTCGCCTTCGCCGAACATCAGGTGCTCGTGTTTGCGGCCGCGGATATCTTCGATGTGGATATTGCGGACGAGATTGGAGAATCGGCCATAGACTTGCCGGAGCGGCGCGGTCTCGGTGCAAAACGCGTGCCCGATATCGAGCGTGAGCCCAAACCTAGCGCTGGTGATATGTTTTTTTAAAACTTCAAACTTCGCCATGTCATCCACCAACATGCCGGGCTCTGGCTCGAAAGCGAGCTGGACACCGCGGCGTTTGGCGTGTTCTGCGAGTTGTAGGCAACCGGTCACCAGCCAATCCCACGCTTTTTGCTCAGTGGTCTCCGGTTCTAACATGCCGGACCAAAAACTGACACATTCGGCGTTCAACTCGTGCGCGATGTCAATCGCCCGCCGCATAAATTCGATGCGGATGGGCCGGCCGTCGGCGCTGATGAGCGTCGGGTAATGTTTCTTGTCGGGGTTGAGCAGAAATCGCGCACCGGTTTCGATGACGACGCGCAACTGGAGTTTTTCTAGCAATTGCCCAAGTTTCGCAAGGTCGGCCGGTTCGGTGGTAAACGGATTGCAGTGGTGATTATCCAGCGTCAACGCCACGCCGGCATAGCCGCAATCGGCAATGATTTGCAACGCCTCACCGAGTTGGTGATGTGCAAAGCCGTTGGTGTTATAACCGAAACTTAGATTCATCTCGCCTACGCGCTAGGAAAACTATCGGGGATTTGCTAGATTTACCAGCGAAATGAATTGGCGTTGTCTCATCCTATTGCTGCTGACGAGCCTGCCGGCACTCGCCGTGACTGGCCCTGTCGAGTCAGATCAGTCCGTGCCCACCGGCGCGGAACCGATCCGGCAACGCGATCCCGCTCGTGCCGCGCTCTACCAAGGCCGCGGCATCGAGTTAGTTAACGCCGGCAGGTTCGAGCCGGCCCTCGACCAGTTCCGCCGCGCCCTCGCCTTCGAACCAGCCGACGTCAACGCCATCGTCAATGCCGCCTACTGCCTCGACCGGCTTGGTCGGTACGACGACGCCATCGAAGAATTACGCCGCGCCGAAAAACTCAATCCCAACAACCCGATGATTTTCATCAACTGGGGCAACTCGCTCATCAACCTCAAAAAGTTCGAGGCCGCCATCGAACCGCTCGAACGCGCTCGCGACCTCGATGCCAGCAACCAACTCGTCCGCCTCAACCTCGCCGCCGCGTTTGCCAACAGCGGTCATCCGGAGAAAGCAATACCGGAACTGACCGCCGCCACCACCATCAATTCCAACAACGCCACCGTTTTCGTGAATTTAGCTATCATCCTCACCGGCCTTGGCCGGCACACCGACGCCATTGCCGCTTACAATCGTGCGATTGCGATCGATCCAAAAAACATTGGCGCCTATTTCAATTGTGCGGCACTACACGAACGCACCGGCAATCTTGCCGGGGCGATTGAGAAGATTGAAGCCGCGCTACAGGCAGATCCCGGCAACGCCACGTTGACTGACATCCTCAACCGGCTCAAAGCCAACCGTGACCAACGTCCCGCCATCGTCCCCATCTTACCGGGAGCGACACTAAATTAGCTCGTCGGCTTTTGCTTCTTGAATTTACGGCTGAGCACTACCGGGAGTGCCAGCACACCTGTCCCCAAGCCGACTCAACCATGACTGGGAAGCGGCTTCGGTAAAATTATCCGCCATATTGCGCGTCCTTTCGCTTGTTCAATACGCATCACACCGGAGGCCGACCGGGAAACAACTATCGTTTTGAATGGAAAAATCTGGCGCGTTCGTGGTATCGGTAATGCATGCCAAAACGGACCGACCTCCATAAGATTTTGATCATCGGCAGCGGCCCTATTGTAATCGGCCAAGCGTGCGAGTTTGACTACTCCGGCACCCAAGCCTGCAAAGCCCTCCGCGAAGAAGGCTACAAAGTCGTCCTCGTCAACTCCAACCCGGCCACCATTATGACCGACCCGGAGTTTGCCGACGCGACATACATCGAGCCCATCACGCCGGCGGCTATCGAGAAAATCATCGAAAAAGAAAAACCGGACGCGCTCCTACCGACGCTTGGCGGCCAAACCGGCCTCAACGTCGCGATGGCGCTCTGGCGCTCCGGTGTCCTCCAGAAACACGGTGTCGAAATGATCGGGGCGAAAGCCGAGGCAATTGAGAAAGGCGAAGATCGTCTAAAATTCAAGGTGGCGATGCAGAAAATCGGCCTCGACTTACCACTCAGTGGCGTCGCCCACACGCTCGATGAAGCCCGGGAAGTCACGCGCACAATCGGCCGGTTCCCGGTCATCATCCGCCCAGCCTACACGCTCGGCGGTACCGGCGGCGGCATCGCTTACAACCGGGAAGAATTTGATCGCATGGCGCAAGAAGGCCTCGAAGCTTCGCCGGTCACCGAGATTCTCGTCGAGGAATCGCTCATCGGTTGGAAAGAATACGAGACCGAAGTGATGCGCGACAAGGCCGACAACTGCGTCATCATCTGCTCCATCGAAAACTTCGACCCGATGGGTGTGCACACCGGCGACAGCATCACCGTCGCGCCGATTCAGACCTTGACCGACAAAGAATGGCAGATCATGCGCAACGCCAGTTTCGCCTGCATCCGCGAAATCGGTGTGGAGACCGGCGGCTCGAACATCCAATTCGGCGTGAATCCCGATAACGGCCGCATGGTCATCATCGAAATGAATCCGCGCGTCAGCCGCAGCAGTGCGCTTGCGTCCAAGGCGACCGGCTTCCCGATCGCCAAGATCGCCGCCAAACTCGCTATCGGCTACACGCTCGACGAAATTCCAAACGACATCACGCGCACCACGCCGGCAAGCTTCGAGCCGAGCATTGATTACGTCGTCACCAAAATTCCCCGGTTTGCCTTCGAGAAATTCCCACAAGCCGACCCGACGCTCACCACGCAAATGAAAAGCGTTGGCGAAGTCATGGCCATCGGGCGAACGTTCAAAGAAAGTTTCCAGAAAGCCCTGCGCGGCCTCGAAATCGGCGCGACCGGCCTCTACGGCGGCAAATGGGGCGGCGACCGGACCATCCGCCCGCGCGAGGAAATCGAACGCAAGCTCATCACGCCGTGCGCCGAACGCGTCTTCTACATCCGGCACGCCTTCCGTGCCGGCTTCACCGCCGAAGAAATCCACCGGCTCACCAAGATTGACCCATGGTTCCTCCAGAACATTAAAGAGATCATTGCGATGGAAGACGAACTTGTGAAAGCCGGCAGCTTAGAAGCACTGGTGAAATAAAGCTTTATGAGCAAACGCATCGAAGACCTCGACAAGAATTTCAAAGCCGCCCCGGTTAAAACCGAGGATAACATCAAATGGCATACCGTCGACAAGGCGCCGTTCGCCGTGGATGGTTTGCCGTGGTTCAAGGAGAATGGCGGCGCGTTTTACCGGCTGCCGGTGCGAGCGAAAGCGACTCTGCGGGAAGACCTTTGGATTTTGGGGACAATGCCGAGCGGTGGACGCGTGCGTTTCAAGACCGATTCCCCCACCCTCCGGACCCGCGTTCAGCACAGTCGTGGTGCCGCTGGTCTGGCCATGCCCCACATGTGCGCCGTGGGCGTCAGCGGGCTCGACCTGTACGAAGGCCCGCCAAAGGAGATGACGTTTTGGAATATCGGCCGCCCCGGTCACGCCACCGACCAGTACGTCGTCACGCTGGTGGCTGATTTACCGAAGAAGATGCGCGAGTTTACGATTTATTTTCCGACATACAATGACATGGTGCATTTTGAAATCGGCCTCGCCCCCGGCGCGAAGCTGGCTGCGCCGTCGCCATACCGCTTAAAGAAGACTGTCGTGGTCTATGGGACTTCGATTACGCACGGCGGATGTTCGTCACGCGTTTCAACAGGCTGGGTACCGGTAGTTGGCCGGCAACTCGGCATCAATATTGTCAACCTCGGTTTCTCCGGCAACGGTCAGTGCGATCCAGAACTTGTTCCGTTATTCAACGAGTTGGACATGGCGTGTCTTGTTGTGGATTGCGTTGCCAACATGGGATTGGCGCGGATGAAAACCGGCTATGTGCCGTTCCTCGACGCCATTCGCAAATGCCGTCCAAAGTTGCCATTATTGTTAATGACAGAGTTGCGATATGCGAGTGAGCATTACCTTGGCAGTCAGTCGCATAATGAAATGAATGCGATTGTGATCGACACATGCCGGCAGATGCGCCGGCAAGGTGACCAGAATGTCCATCTGCTCGATGCCAGAAAGATAATCGGCTTCGAACAGGATCATCCGTCCGTGGATGGCGTCCATCTGACCGACCTCGGTTTCAAACAGATGGCTGACGGCGTAGCGCCGGTATTGAAACGCATCCTACGGTTAAAGCTGTGACCGCTTGTCAAAATGGCGCAAGTTTGCTAAAAGTCAGGGCGTCGTTCTTCTGGAAGTGACCACATGCAACCGATGATTCAAGTTGATAACCTAACGAAACGCTACGCGGGCGTCACTGCGCTCAATGGCGTATCGTTTTCTGTCAACCGCGGCGAAATCGTCGGCTTCCTCGGTCCGAACGGTGCCGGCAAGTCCACGACGATGCGGATTCTCGCCGGCTTCATTCCAGCCTCTGCCGGACGAGTGCAAGTCGCCGGGTTCGACGTGTTTGAAGATTCGCTCGAAGTCCGCCGGCGCATTGGCTACATGCCGGAAAACAATCCGTTATACGTGGATATGCGCGTGGCGGAGTACTTGAAGTTCCGCGCTAAAATCAAAGGCGTGCCGCGCGGCGACCGCCGGGATCGCCTCGAAGAAGTGCTCAAACAATGCGGTTTGGACGAGGTGCGCAACCGGATGATCGGACAGCTCTCGAAAGGTTTCCGGCAGCGCGTCGGACTGGCAGATGCATTGTTGGCTGAGCCGGACTTGCTCATTCTCGACGAGCCGACCATCGGTCTTGATCCGGTGCAAATCCGTCAGGTCCGGCAACTCATTAAAGAGCTCGGCAAGCGGCATACCATTTTACTGTCGTCGCACATCTTGCCGGAAGTGGAAATGACCTGCAACCGGGTCATCATTATCAATAAAGGACGGATTCTAGCATCGGACACGCCGGCGAATCTGGTGAATACGTTGCATGCCGGCGGGTTAATCAATGTCGAAGTGCGCGGGCCGGCGATTGAAGTGGCGGCAAAGTTGCGCGCCGTGGCTGGCGTGGCCGGTGTGGAGACGAGCGCCGGTAACGATGATTTTGTGAACGTGGCAGTGGAACCGAAAGACGGAATCGACCCACGTGAGGAAATTTTTAAAACCGTGGTTGCGAGCGGCTGGACTTTGAGAGAATTGGTCCGGCACCGGACGTCGCTAGAGGATATTTTTGTGGAAGTCATGCGCGAGGAAGACGAAGCCGAGGAAGAACGCCGCGAATCACGCCGGGGGTTGCGATGAGAAACGTGCTGGCCTTGTTGCGCCGGGAACTGAACGCGTATTTCGCGTCGGTGCTCGGTTATATCGTGATTATGTTTTTTCTGGTGGTCATGGGCGTGACGTTCGCAGTCGTGGTCAATTATCTGTCGACCGGCCCGAAGCAGGTGACGGCGATGAAAATCATGTTCAGCATGTTCTGGCTGCCGTCATTGGTGGTGATTCCGATGATCACGATGCGGTTGCTGGCGGAGGAGAAGCGCGCCGGGACGCTGGAGATGTTGATGACGGCGCCGGTCACGGACTTTCAGGTGGTATTCGCGAAGTATCTCGGCGCGGTGGTGCTGTACACATTGATGTGGGCGCTCACCGGCGGGTATGTGCTACTGCTCCGGCATTTCGCCGGTGCGTCGTCTGCGCTCGATCTCGGACCGATTGCGAGCGGCTACATCGGCGTGTTGATCATCGGGCAATTTCTGATTGCAATCGGCTTATTGACGTCGTCGCTGACAAAAAACCAAGTCGCAGCATCGCTGATGTCATTTGCGGCAGTTTTTATTTTATTAATCGTGATGAACTGGCTCTCGTTTTTATTCCAAGGCGGACCGGTCAGCAAGATTGTGCGGGCGATTTCGGCATTTGAACACATGGAAGATTTTTCACGCGGGATTTTGGATGTGCGGCCGATTGTGTATTACCTAAGCGCGACGGTGTTGGCGCTGTTTACCACCACGCGGATTGTTGAATCAAGGAAATGGAGGTAAAGCCATGGCTGAACCAACTTCCAGCGGTCCTCGCCGCCTCATCATTAGTGCCAACGTGCTCGTACAAATTCTGGCCGTACTCGCGTTGGTCGTAATGGCCAACTGGCTCGCCAGTCGGCATTACAGCCGGTTTGACTGGACGAAATCTGGTTACTACAAAATCTCCGGCAAGACCCAGCAAGCACTCGGCGCGCTAAAGGAACCGGTCAAGGTTATCGTCTATCTCCAGCCCAGCGCGGAAAGCGATCTTGAAGAGAAAATCTTTCAGGATGTCCGTCATCTGTTAACGGAGTTCAAATTCTACGGCCAAGACAACCTGCAAATCGAGTACGTGGACCCCGAGCGAGATCTGGCGCGCGCCAAGCAGGTGCTTGAACAATATAAGTTTGACGGACGCGAACCGGCTCTAGTGATTTTCGCATGCGGCGCGCGGAACAAATACGTCGGCAAAAACGAAATGGTCGAAATGGCCGGCGGCATGGGCTACGGCGCACCGCCACGCATCAAGGCGTTCAAGGCCGAGGGCGCGTTTCTCTCAGCAATTCAGACCGTGACCGAAGGTGAACCGCCGGCTGTTTACTTCCTGACCGGCCACGGCGAACGCGATCCGGAAAACTTTGATCAGCGCGCGGGTTACTCAACGCTCGCCACTTACATCAAGCGCGACAACTTGAAAGTCGCCAAGTGGAATTGGCTGGAGCAACAGACCCTACCTGCCAACGCCAGCGCCATTGTCATTGCCGGCCCACACACGAAATTTTCTACCGCCGAGCAAGCAACACTCGATCAATACCTAAAAAATCGCGGCCGCCTGCTGGTCATGCTCGACCCGAAAACCGAGAGCGGCTTGGAAGTGTTCCTGAAAAAGTGGCGCGTCCAAGCCGACGACGATCTCGTCATCCGCAAGGCCGGCGCGCTGTTGGGCACGGAACTGCTCGACGTGAACGCCGTCGCCACGACTTACGCCCGGCACCCGGTCACAGCCAAGCTCACCGACGTGAACACGGAATTCCCCTATTGCCGGTCGGTGCGCCGGTCGAAGATCGACTCCGGCAGCGCCGACCAACCGCGCGTGACCGAACTCGCCACCGCACCGGCTACGTTCTGGGGCGAGACCAATCCCGACACCGAGCACGCCTCGTTCGACCCTGTCCGAGATTTGGCCGGGCCGTTGTCACTGGCGGTGGCCGTGGAAACCGGCCAACCACGCGGCGCGGACGTGGATCTCGGTGAAACACGAATGATTGTCGTCGGCACTGCGAGTTTTGTGGACAACAGCGCGCTCACCGCCGGTAACCTCGACTTTTTCATGAGCGGCCTAAACTGGCTGCTGAAACGCGACCAACTCCTCGCCGTCGGCCCAAAGGTACCGGAGGAATTCCGCCTCGACATTTCACCAAACGAACTCAAGGCCGTTTACGCGTTGACCATCGTGGGGCTGCCGCTGCTCGTCGGCATCATCGGCTTGAGCGTCTGGTTGCGTCGCCGGAGGTAGCATGAACTCACGGAAAACACTTTTTCTCGTCGTGCTGGCCGGCATCATCGGTGGTTTGGTGGTGTGTGATCAGTTCAAAGGCACCACTACCTCCGACCGGGAACTGCAAAGCAAACGCATCCTCAACCTTGACACTAAACAAGTCAGCCATTTTGAACTGGCACGCTCCAATCAAACCATCGTGTTAGAGAAGACCGTCGACAACTGGGACATCAAACAACCCATCGCCGTCCGCGCGGACTCGAGCGCCGTCAACGCGACCCTCGACACACTGGAGTTTGCCGAGCGTAGCCGGACTCTGACCGCGAAAGATTTGCAAGGCGTGAACCTCGCCAGCTTCGGCCTTGTCCCACCGCGCGCGAGCATCAAGCTACAGGCCAAGTCCGGTCCGGTCACACTGCTCATTGGAAATGAGACCCCGATGAAAAATGCGTTGTACGTCCAAGTGGCTGGCCGACGGGAAGTCTGCGTCGCGCCGTCATCACTTTACGACAATGCCACACAGAATCTCGATACATTGCGCAGCCGAACGACCATCGAATTCACGCCGACCTCAGTCACGCGGTTGGAAATCAAAACCGCCGGTCGTGTCATTGAGCTTAAAAAATCGGATTCACGCTGGACGATCATGCGCCCACTGACTGCGCGAGCCGATCAGGACAAGATTAGTGAATTATTGAGCGGACTGGCTAGTCTACGGGTACTTGATTTCGTCAGCGAGGACCCGAAAGATCTGCACACTTTCCACCTCGATGAACCCGACCGTGAAGTGACGATTTTCACCGGTGAGACCGGCACGACGCTACTGCTCGGACGGTCTCCGACCAACGACACCGGCAAGGTCTATGCCAAACTCAAAAACAACGATTCGATTTTTACCATTGCTAGCGAACCGGCAAAAAGATTTGCCGTCCAAATCAACGACCTGCGCGACCTGCGGCTGCTAGCGTTTGAGCCGGCCACTGTCACCTCCATCGCCATCGCACACGGCGTAGATACGCTGGCCATCCATCGCGATGCACAAGGCTGGAAATTAACTACACCGGTCAGCGTGGCAGCGGAGGAAGCAATGGTCACTCGGTTGTTAGATGATTTATCCGGCATGCGCGCAAAGCGATTCGTGGCCGATGTGACGACGGAACCGCAGCGTTACGGACTCGCCACGCCAATTGCAACAGTGACACTAACCGGTGCTGGAACGAATATTTTTCTTATCGGTTCGGTGGACGAGTCTAACACTGTGCGCTTCGTCAAGTGTGGCGGTGAGGAATTTATCTACGGCGTCGCGGCTGATTTACTTGAACAACTACCGGCCAATTACGCCGCACTGCGATCCCGGTCAGTATGTGATTTCACGGCGGAGAAGATTACGCAGCTCGTCGCCGGTGACGTGACGGTGGCGCGCGAGTCCGATAAGTGGAAATTAGTTGCACCATCGTCAGGCACGCTGGATACAAATGCGGTTTACGCCGTGGTGGCGACGTTGGCCAAATTACGGGCGGATTCCTTTGGCCGTCCGAAGACCGAGCAGGACGCCGGCTTGGGCTACAGCATCAAAGCGACCATCGGCGACATCACGCACTGGCTGACGGTCGCGACCACCGGCCAGGCGGCAGCCAGCAATGTCGAGCTGACGTTTCAACTGCCGGCAACCAGCGTCACAACGCTAACACGCTCGTTGCTGGTCACAACACCATAGCCGGTTTTTTAAATCATCAACGTTGACGCTGGCGGACAGTGTGTTTAAGTTTACCGGGCGTTGAAGACTTTTTTAAAGCTGACTGCCGGCGGCTTGCTACTACTGATTGGGTTGCTGGCGACAGTCGTGTTTTATTTTAATCGGCATGACTTCCCGCCGTTCCTGATCCGGCACGTCGAAGCGCAATTGCTCCAACGCGGCCTGACGGCGCACTTCAAGTCCATCCGTCTCGATATTCTCCGCGGCGTGATTGCCACCGATGCGGCGCTCGCCGACGCGCGCAAACCCGATCGTGTGCTGGCGCGCATTGACCGCCTGCAAATCGACTGGGACTGGCACCGGCTATTAAACGGTGAAAGCGCAATCAACGATTTACGGATCGCCAACGCCACCGTCGTCGTGCCGACTCCAGCGGATGAAATCGGGTCAGAAATGTTCACGGCATCCGAGGCTTCGGCGACCTTCCGATTTTCCGAAGTCGGCGCGATTCAAGTCGACCAACTGACCGGCATCTACTGCGGAATTCGGATGCGCATGAGTGGCCGAATCAAACTCAGGTCCGACGCCTTGGCTGGTAGAAAGAAACCATCTAGTCAAAATCATTTTGTGTTCGTCACCAAGGCACTCCGTGAACTCAACAACTTGCACGGCGTCCATCTACCGCAGTTAGATGTGAATTTTGACCTAGACCTAGCTGACCCTGTCGGAAGTCACGTCACAGCTAAACTCGCAGCGGCAGAGGTAACCTACCGGAAGATTAACGTTGAAACCCTCGCCGTCGCCGTTGAGATGCGCGACGGTGCTGTGGACATCTCGGAAGCCCGGCTGCGCGTTGGTTACGGCGAATTGTCCGTGACCGGCCGGTACGATCTGGCGGGCGGCGGATTCGACCTGCAACTGGCAAGCAGTCTCGACCCGAATCTATTTTTGCCGATGTTACCGGGTACCATTAAAAATGCGCTGCGCGATTTCCGAGTGCTCGCGCCACCACGGATTTCGGCCAGATACGTCTTATCAGCGGAGACCGGCATCACGCCGATTTTGCAAGGGCGGATGGAATTCGGCGCACTGGAATTGCGCACGGTGCCATTCCGATCGGTCGTGTTCAGTTTTGAAAACCACGGTCCGCTTGTGAAGATTTCCGACGCAAAAATCGTGATGGCCGAAGGACAACTAACCGGGCACGGCCAGTACCACATCGAGACAAGCGATTTCCAGTACGAGCTCGACAGCACGCTCGACCCGTGCAAGTTGTTGCCGTTGATGTTTCCCGGCCCACGGCAAATCGTTGAACCGGCTTGGTTTGAAAGTGCACCGCACATCGTCGCGGCGGTCAGCGGCGATTTTGTCGACCCTGACGCTTTCGCCTACGACGCAACCTTGACGACAGGCCGATGCGCTTACCGTGGCGTGGCGTTCAATGCAACAACGAGCCAATTAAAACTCCGCCACAACCAGCTCGATGTCCGCAATATGTTATTGCGCCGCTACGAAGGCAACATCAGTGGCAACCTGTTCGCCGATTTTACCACGCACCGCATAAACTTCGACCTGGACATCACCGCCAGCCCGCTGGAGACAGCGCCATTGCTGGGCCCGAAGGCCGGTGAGTTTATGCGCACTTACCGGTTCGGCCCGCGCACGGTCGCCACTGCCAAAGGGTTAATGGATTTGGATGCGCCGTCAAATTCCTGCTGGCAAGCGCACGTCAGCAACGACGGGTTCGCCTACTGGAAACTTGCCACCGACAAGGTGACTGCCGATCTCGTCGTCACAAATAATACGCTAACCATCGAAAACTTTGCCGCCGATTTTTACACCGGCAAACTCTATGGCAAGGCGATATTCTCGCTCGCCAACGATGCGGCCTACCGGTTTGATTTTGTCACCGAACGCGTGGCAGTGCATCCGCTGTTTACGGCAATTCACAGCAAGCCCGTCAAGACAACCGGTTTTCTGACCGGCCAATCCTCAATCACCGGCAACGGTAGCAACCTCGCCAGCATTAAAGGCGATGGCAAGTTGACTGTTGAGGACGGCGTGTTGTGGGAAATTCCCGCCTTTGGGGTTTTATCACACATCCTGAACGACATCGCGCCCGGCGTCGGTTCCGCTGAAGCGACCAAAGCCACTGCGACATTTGTCATTGCCGATGAGGCTTTCAAAACTGATGACTTAAAGATCGATGCCGGCGCATTCGCCATCACTAGCCACGGAAAAATCGGTTTCGATGGAAAGTTAGACTTCCGCGTGCAAGGGCAGTTTCTGAAAAACCTACCCGGTATCAACATTGTCACGTGGTTCTTGAAAAATATTTTCGAGTATCAGATTGGCGGCACGGTCGGGAACTACAGCTACCGTCCGGTCAACTTGCCAAAAGAAATCATGCCGCACACGACCGGCGAAAACAACTCACCGCACGAATAACCCATGCGCGTCGAACTCATCAACACCGGCAGTGAGCTACTCTTGGGCTTCACCGTCAACACCCACGCCAACTACATCGCCCGGCAACTGGGCGAAATCGGCCTCCGGCTTGTCCGGCAAACAACGGTTTCCGACGATCGCGCGGAGATGCGCGCCATCGTTGCTGACGCGCTGAGTCGGAGCGACATCATCCTGATTACCGGCGGCCTCGGCCCAACCAGCGACGATTTCACGCGCGATGTCGTGTCCGAACTGCTTGGTCGCACATTGCACCGGGACGAATCAGTTGTCGCACAAATCACCGAGCGCTATCGGCAGCGCGGCCTGCAATTGCGCGAACAGATTTTCGTTCAAGCACAAGTACCAGTTGGCGCACAAGTCCTCACCAATTTCCACGGCACCGCACCCGGCTTGTTCATTGAGCACGCCGGCAAGCAAATCTACCTCCTACCCGGTCCGCCACGTGAACTTTATCCGATGTTTGAGAACCAAGTCTTGCCACGCTTGCCGCACCGCGACCGGTTGGACTGTCGCGTGTTCAAAGTCGCTTGCTTATCGGAATCGGTTATTGAACAAACCGTTGCGCCGGTGCTGACCGACTTGCCAGAACTCGAACTCGGCTACTGCGCGCGGATGGGCGAAGTTGAAGTGCGAGTCATTGCCACACCGGCGACTGCCACTGAAGCTGAACGCCGCATTCGCACCGCGCTCGGTGACAATATTTTCGGCACAAACGCTGACCGTATGGAAGAAGTCGTCGTTAAAATGCTAACTGCCGACGGCAAGACCGTTGCCACGGCCGAGTCGTGTACCGGCGGGTTGATTGCCAACCGACTTACAAACGTTGATGGTGCTAGTTCGGTTTTTCTTACTGGCTACGTCACCTACAGCAACGAATCCAAAATCCGCTTACTCGGCGTCTTGGACGACACGCTCAAAATTCATGGCGCGGTCAGCGAAGCCACTTGCCGGCAAATGGCGGAAGGCGCCCGGCAACGCGCCGGCGTTGATTTTGCCGTAAGCGCGACCGGCATTGCTGGTCCGACCGGAGGTACGACGGAGAAACCGGTTGGCTCGGTCTTTATCGGCCTCGCATCACCAACCGGCACGACAGTTGTGCGTCACCGCTTTCTGCTCGACCGCGAAACTTTCAAGCAACTTGTCTCGCAATACGCTCTCGACACGCTCCGCCGCGCATTATTGTAATCACCGGCGGCGATCATAGAGATTTTTCTGTGAAACCGTTTAAGCGTGCTAATCACACGCCAATCCCCTATAGTCATTACTTATGCCATTTCGCTCACTTGGACTTGATGCCAATATTTTGAAGGCTGTCACGGCAGCCGGTTACACTGAACCAACCCCAATTCAGTCGGCGGCCATCCCGCTGATTCTAGCGGGCCACGATTTAATTGGCATCGCCCAGACCGGGACCGGCAAGACAGCGGCGTTCACCTTGCCAATTCTCGGAAAACTAGCCGGGCTGATCAGCACCGGTCAGCGACGCGGTATTCGCGTGTTGGTCGTGGCACCGACGCGGGAATTAGTGGCGCAGATCGAGGAGAATATACGCGCTTACGGTCGCTATGTGCCGTTGCGAATGGCAACAGTTTTTGGTGGCGTCAGCGAACGCCCACAGATTGCCGCACTCCGCGCCAACGTGGATATCGTCGTGGCGACGCCGGGACGCTTATTGGATTTGATGGCCCGACGGTTCGGAGATTTCACCGGCGTGCAATTCCTGGTTTTGGATGAAGCCGACCGGATGCTCGACATGGGATTTTTACCGGATATCCGGCGGATCGTAAAAGCGTTGCCGACAAAACGGCAGACATTGCTATTCTCGGCATCGTTATCAAGGGAAATTGAACAGGTAACGCGGGAGTTTCAGCAGTCGCCGAAAGTTGTCCAGATCGGCCGCCGGGCGAATCCCGCTGAAACGGTCACGCAATTTGTCTATGAAGTTCCGAAGCACCTCAAGTCACCCATGCTAGTTCACCTATTGAATGACCCCAAATTTAATATGGTACTGGTATTTGTGCGGATGAAGCACATGGCTGACAAAGTTGCGATTCACCTTGAGCATCAAGGAATTAAAACCGCGACGATTCACTCGAACCGCTCGCAAGCCCAACGGTTGCGCGCCTTGAAGGATTTCAAATCGGGGGCCGTTCGTGTGCTCGTGGCGACTGATATTGCGGCGCGTGGCATCGATGTGGACGGAATCTCGCACGTGGTGAATTACGATTTCCCAATGCACTCCGAAGATTATGTCCATCGGATTGGCCGCACCGGCCGGGCTAATGCCGTCGGTGATGCAATCAGCTTTGTCACATCCGCCGACTACGGCGCATTGCGAATGTTGGAACGCTTTATCGGTCGCGGAATCATCCGTAAACGGGCGGAAGGATTTGACTATAAAGCCGCCTGTCTGCCGGGCGCTGATGAAGGCGAACGCCAACATCGACACGGGCAGCCAGCATCTCAGTCCCAAGCGCAGTCATCCGCAAAACCTGGGCAGAGCACTCCGGGCCAAGGACGGCACAGCGGCCAGGTTGGCCGCCGATTCCAGTCGCGTTGGGGCCGGTAGATTCTTGCCGGCTAGCGACTTCGCTGGCCGGCAACTTCTACGGTTGGCTAACGCCGGACGGTAATTACTTCTTCTTGCCGGTTGACTGCTTCGCGAATGCAGCCTTTTGCTTGGCCTGCTTGGATTGGTCGGCTTTGGCTTGCTTCTGTGATGACTGCTTTTGAACGGACTTCGGAGATCTATCGCCCATAATCGTTCTGCCTTTCGTCTACGGTTGTCTAATCGGCGGAATGACTTGTTTCTCCGCTCGCAATGAACCATGACTGATTTGATCCGATATGTAAACAGCAGATGCAACTCGTCACTCACCGGCAACATTCAGACACCGCGTTGACACGAGCGCTAGCTTTGCTTACAATTCAACTATTCGGGACGTTGCGGATTGGTGATTAATTCGTCCCGGATAAAACCGCAGCTAGACTGCTCGACATTAAGTTATCGTCACATCCATTAAAGGGAGATTGATTATGCCACCGAAAGTTGAAGCCAAAGAAAAAGACGCCACCACAAAGTCGGGGGTTGTGAAAGACAAGAACTTGCAAGCTGCGATTGCCATCATCCAAAAGCAATACGGTGACGGCGCGATCATGCGACTGGGCGCGGAGATGTCTCATATTGATATTCCCGTCATCCCAACCGGGGCTCTCTCACTCGATCTCGCACTCGGTGTGGGCGGTCTTCCGCGCGGCCGTGTCGTCGAACTTTATGGCCCTGAAAGCGGCGGCAAAACGACTCTCTCTTTATCGGTAATTGCCAATGCCCAAAAAGCTGGCGGCTTGGCAGCAATGATTGATGTCGAACACGCCCTCGACCCGTCGTATGCCCGCCGCATCGGCGTGAACCTCGATGATTTGCTGGTTAGTCAACCGGACGGCGGCGAAGAAGCGTTGACGATTGCCGAGACGCTCATTCGTAGTAACGCCGTGGACGTGCTGGTGATTGACTCAGTAGCAGCACTGGTGCCCCGTCAGGAATTAGAAGGCCAGATGGGCGATGCCACCGTTGGCGCACAGGCCCGGTTGATGAGTCAAGCGTTGCGAAAGTTAACCTCGGCAATTCACAAAGCGAAGACCTGCTGTATTTTTACAAACCAAATCCGCGAGAAGATTGGCGTGATGTTCGGCAGTCCTGAAACAACTCCCGGCGGGCGCGCACTCAAGTTCTACGCCAGCGTCCGGCTTGATTTGCGGCGCGTCAGCGTCATTAAGGACAGCGCCGGCAAGGTGCTTGGCAGCCACGTGCGTGCGAAGGTCGTGAAGAATAAAGTCGCGCCGCCGTTCGCTGAGGCCGAGTTCGACATTATGTACGATTGCGGTATCTCGCGCGAAGGTTCGGTAATTGATGTCGCCACTGAGCTGGGTGTGCTGGAAAAACGCGGTTCGTGGCTCGCGTTTGAGGGTCAACAGCTCGGCCAAGGCCGTGAGGCGACCAAGGAAGCTTTGCGCACAACACCGGCGATGCTCGAGAAGATTATTACCATCGTGAAACAGAAAGTTTCGGAAGGTGCGGCGGTTGGTAAAGGCTTTGGCGCGACCTCGGGGTAGAGTTTTTTGATGAACCAAAACACGTCCCCCCGCACTCGCTATGCCATTGTCGGCACCGGCGGGCGAGTCGCTATGTATATCGAGCCACTGGCCACCAAGTACCGGCCAGTATCCGAGCTGGTAGCGCTGTGTGACCTCAGCCAGACGCGGATGAGTTTTTGGAATGGCCGGCTCGAAAAAGATTTCAAACATCCGCCTGTACCAACGTATTTGGCTGACGATTTTGACCGGATGGTGCGCGAACAAAAGCCGACCGTGGTGATTGTGTGCAGCATGGATTGCACGCACCACGAATACATTATCCGCGCGATGCAACTCGGTTGCGATGTCATTTCCGAGAAGCCGATGACGATTGACGCCGCGAAAGCTAATGCGATTTTTGACGCCATCAAGACGACCGGTCGATCACTGCGCGTGACCTTCAATTACCGGTTCGCGCCAGTCGTTACGAAGGTCTACGAACTCCTCCGGCAAGGCGTGGTTGGCAAACCGTTAGCGGTTGATTTCTCGTGGGTCCTCGACACTAGCCACGGCGCGGATTATTTCCGGCGTTGGCACCGAGAGAAGGATAAATCCGGTGGTTTGCTGGTGCACAAATCTACTCACCACTTTGATCTGATTAACTGGTGGCTTGGCTCAGTCCCGGCAACCGTTTACGCTATGGGTGAATTGAAATTTTACGGACGCAAAAATGCCGATGCACGCGGTGAAAAGTATGACTACACGCGTTATACCGGCGCCGCCGGCGCCAAACAGGACCCGTTTGCGCTGACACTAGAGCAGGATGCGCCTTTTGGTGGTGCGTCGTTGAAAGCGTTGTATCTCGACGCGGAAGCCGACAGCGGATACATCCGGGACCGCAATGTTTTCGGTGACAACATCACCATCGAAGACACGATGGCCGTAATGGCGCGTTACCGGAACGGCGTGATTCTGAATTATTCACTCATCGCCTACTCGCCTTGGGAAGGCTACCGGGTGGCGATTACCGGCACCAAAGGCCGGTTGGAACTTTACGATAAGCACGGCTCGCACATCATTGCTGGGCAAAGCGACGCGGAATTGTCCGCCGCGCAAGCGCGCGAACACGCCCAGCAGTTGCGGGTCTTCCCAATGTTTGGTGTGCCGTACGATGTGGAGATTCCGCAGGCCGAGGGCGGCCACGGTGGCGGTGATCCGTTGTTGCAGGAGCAACTCTTTTCACCGACTGCACCGGTAGATCCGTTTGGCCGTACCGCTAGCCACATTGATGGCGCAGCTTCCATTTTGTTGGGCATTGCCGCCAACAAATCGCTGGCGACCGGCTTGCCGGTGCAAGTGGATGACCTGTTGAAGTTACCGGACCGGTAATCAGCCGCGCTTGACGCGCGTGCCGTCGTTGTCCGCGGTCAAGATGTGTGGCTGGCAACGGATGCGCAACTTTGCGTAGACACCGGTCATCGCCTCGGCCACCGCACGTTCCGCGTGTTCGGTTACACAAACGATGGACGGCCCACTGCCGCTGAGCCAACCGCCAAGCGCGCCGGCCTCGACCCCGGCCGCAATCACCGCGTCCAGCATCGGCATCAATTTCTGCCGGTAGGGCTGGTGGAGCTTGTCGTCGAATAAACCACGGAGCAGTGCGTAGTCGCCGGTCGCAAAAATCGCCGTAATGAGCGCCGCGCGGTTGAGGTTGGCGATGGCATCGCGGAGCGGCACTTGCTTGGGCAGGAACGCGCGCGATTTTTCGGTGGCGACTTCGTAATCCGGGCAGCAAACCACAAATTTTAACGTTGCCGGTACGCTGAACCGCCGGTAACGCACCGTGTCGCCAATCTGCGCCGCCACCACGAATCCGCCGAACAATGCCGGCGCCGCGTTGTCCGGATGATTTTCTAGACCGACGACCAACTCGAGCAACGCCGCCTCGCCGAGCGGCCGGCCATTGAGTTCGTTGAGCGCAGAAACGATTCCCAAGCGAACTGTCACGCTCGAACCAAGACCACTGGCGACTGGTACTTCACCTTTGACTTCGATCTGTGCGCCGTGTGGCTTGATTTTCGCGCGCGTAAAAAATGCCGTGGCTGCTTCCCGGCTCAACGCGTTGGCCGCAGCGCAATTCCGCTGGTTGTCCACACGTTCAATGCCCGGCGTGTCCGTCTCGCGCAATGAAATCTGGTTGTGCAGTTTCAGCGCGAGGCCGAGCGTGTCAAACCCGGGGCCAAGATTGGACGTGCTGGCCGGTACGCGAACGGTGACCGATGGCTTCCTCATAGCTGGCGATATAGCCCGGTCTGACCGGCAAGTCAATCAGTTGGCTGCGCCACCGATAAGCACCGAATCAAGCGGACTTAATTTCGAGCAGTTCCACTTCGTAACCATCGGGATCGGTGATAAAAGCCATTTTACCGCCGGTCTTG
This sequence comes from Verrucomicrobiota bacterium, assembly GCA_037146675.1. Lineage (GTDB taxonomy): Bacteria > Verrucomicrobiota > Verrucomicrobiia > Palsa-1439 > Palsa-1439 > CAINDI01. The sequence goes on from JBAWWR010000007.1 coordinate 20,652, forward strand.
AATTTCTCTCGCCAGCCATCAGGCCAAATGGCAACGCCTTGCTTTTCCAATTCATCACATTTAGCAATGATATCAGGATAACCAATAGCGGTGTGCATCAAATCTTCCGGCACCTTTAATTGGTAGTCGGGCGAGTAGCAAAGTTCGAGTGTGTGCTGGCTGCCGGCAATGGCGAGATAGGCGAGTTGGTTGCCGGCAGGTGATTTGGCGGTCCGGCTCGTGCAGCGGAAACCGAGTTGCTCGTACCAAGCAATGGACTTGTCAAGATTGCTAACGCGCATACGGGTGTGCAGGAATGCCGGCATGATAGTTTCTCTGGTTTATTTTGCGTGAATCACTCGCCGTTACTTCGGGCTATAATTGGTGGCCGGGAGTGAGTTAGCTGGCGGTGGCGGTTGGTTCACCGGTTGTGGATTCACCGGTCGGCCATTGGCATCAACTAAAATATCTTCCGGCACTTGAATGGTCCGCCCATCCGGCGTGATTTCCGTATGCCAGCGCCGAACGATGTGTGTGGTGGTATCGAATGGCGCGGCAATGCCACCGACCAAACCCTCACCGGCTCCGACAACAGCACCAGCAGCATTGCCAACTACCGCACCGGCACCAGCACCGATGGCGCGACCAACAGCGGGACCGGGTTGATACGGGCTGGTCGTGTAGCTGGGGCTGGCACAACCGGCGCATAGTATGGCGAGCAGTGTGCTAATTGAACCGATTTGAATCGAATGCTTGGTCCTCATATTATTCCTTCAGTTATAATGTTCCTATTTGATTAGAGCGTTTAGAGCGTTGGTCACTGTCTCCATACTGTGGTACGCCAGTGGATTAGGATTCATAGGTTTAGGATCCCCAACAATATTCGGATCCAATGCAGCGGCTGCGACAGCAACTTGACTTCTGGCGTCAATCCATTCCCCCCTACCAATCCAACTTTTGGGAATTGGGAGTGTATAGATCATTCCAATTTGAGAGCCTTTGCTTCCCTGTTTATTGCAGAGATCAGAAACCGGATCGCCATCCACATCAATATTTCGAACCATGTTCTGCAAGTCTATATTTTCACCGATTTTTACTCTCAAGCCAGTACCCAATCCAGCGGCGTTGAAGACCCATGCAAAAAGTTGGTTCTTGAGTGCCACATATGAAGCTAACCCTCCCCCCAAAGAGTGTCCAACAAGAATAATTTTATCCTTGTCCACGCCAGATGGACAGTTCTGTTGGAAGGTATCAACAAAATCGATTGCGTCTTGATATTGCTGTGGATTTCCCCCAAGGAAATTTTCCACATCTGTCTTAATATCATCCCAATCATCTAGCTGTGTCCCCCGAAAGGCAATAATCACCTGATTGTCTCTTTGAAATGCGCGTGCAGAAAAACCCGTCTTGAGAGTTGACGGAGTCGAACCAGCGACTGTCGTGTCCATTGAATTTGGGAAGCGAATGTCAATCGCACTGTTATCGGACAAGTCGAATAGAAATTTAATTCTTTTGATTGGCGTAATCGGCTTCCATCCATTGATGTCGTAGGCGCGATCCGAATACGCAGCATCGGATAATAGTGCATAATCCAAAACTTTCTTCGCCAAGGCAGAGTCAACAACCGTTGACTCCGGCTTCCATGCTGAAATGCTGCTTTCCTTGGGAAGAAATGGATTTTGCTGCACAGTCGGATTGGTTACCGTTGGCTGCACCTCAGAGATTGGGTTCCCGACCGCAAATAAAAAACCGTGAACCATTCCGGCGAATTTTTCGGTATCATCGGAAGTGGAATATGCGTAATAAACACCCACCGGCAAGTCTTGGTTTGGGATCAAATACACGCCATCTTTATTAGTTGTGGAAGGGACAATGCGAAATGGAATTGATTCAGCTCCACCTTGGTTGCCGCGATCCAACGCGATGATCAAATCGTAGGCATTCACCGCTTTGTTATCGTATTTGGCGATGAGTGGCACGCGGACGAGCTTTGTGCGCTCGGGAATGAAGCGTGGAAGGTGCTCCTTGGATTTATCGGGGAAAATCAAAAAACGGCCACTATTTACCGGCACCCAGCCAGTCGCCACATCCTTGGATCCATTCAATGTAAAATCGCCGTGGCCGAATATATCTTGTGAGCGAAACACTCCGCGCAACGAAAAACTTAGGGTGACAGTTCCCTTTGGCTTGATATAGGACAGAAGCTGGTCATCAAACTGGATTTTCTTAAACAAATTCTTCTCAAAGAAGAACTCTTCTCCAGTCATCCTCCCTGGCTTAAGCTCGTAGGTTATGAGGTCGACCGGTGTCGGTATGGTTTCGCCTATATCAGCGGCCTCCAATACCCTCGGAAGCGCAAGGACGATTGCCAGTACCAGTCCACTATTTAGGAGAAGGCGATGCCCCACCCATTTAGAAACCAAGGGCCGGCCGCTCACTCTGCTTGGTGATTTCTTTTTCATCTTCCCAGACCGCGAGTCCTTGTGGATTTGAAAGCGATAGCTGGAATGTGTAGGTGGATTGCCGCCGGTTTCCATACCTAGTGGCACTTTCGATAATCTTGCCAGAGATTGTAAAGTCCGAGTCGTTCAAGGCTCCGCCAGTAGTATCGGTTACAGCCTTGCCGCTCTTGCTCAGGGCAACGCGAATCTTTTTGGCCAATAAATCAGTCTCAATCTGCTGCCCGGTATTGTTGACAATACGCCCGACGACAAGGATCGCTGGTTTATTATGTGCTTTATCGAGAACTGATGATTCCACCAGAGACTGAATCATCTCATCCGCTTTTGCGGCAAAATCCTTGGTGGTAATCCGCATTGTCGGCACTTCGGCTGGTCCCTCAACAACGTGTGGCGCAGTGGCGCAGCCTACCCACAGAACTGGACACAGCAGAACGAGTGTATAGAAGCTAAGTTTGGTTTTCATTGGTGTGTTTTCCCTTTAGTTGCGTTGTTGTTTATTTAGCAATGAACTTGATCCGGAAATCCTTTGCGGTCTCCGTCGGAGCAATCCCGGTTAGCGACAAGGTCTCCCCACCTTGGATTTGACGGTCAATCCACGCGGAGGTTGGGGTGTTCACTATCATGCCGTTGGCATCAAACCATTCGATGCGATAGGCAAACGCTTGGACACTGCTGCTAAGATTTTGAACCTCGACTTGAATTTTGAGGAAGCCGGTTGAGACGGTGGCGACGTTGATCCCAACTGGCCGCACACTGCCATACAAGCCGGTATCGGTTATGATCCGTTTATCAGCCAACATTTGTCGTTGGGCAACTGGCTGTGAAGGTTCAACTGTATTGACAGTTGAACAAGCAGCTTGCAGCAACAGAATACCTGTCGCAGCACTAAGGATAACTGTGGTGATGGGTTTCATATTATTTACCTCATTTTAACTTGAATTGACTGATTGACAACGGGCTATTGGCAACGACCGACTTAACATAGACAATGTTAACCGTTCCATCGGCAACCGTGACATCCACCGGAGACGTACCGGGTGTGGATAACACTATCTTGCGATCCGCAGGCGTCGGAATCCGAGCCACTTGAAACTCTTTTGGTAAGGTCATCCAAGAACGCGTATCGGCAATAGTCACAGCAATATTGAACAAATCTAAACCAAGAGTCATTAGATCCCCTCCTAGTTTATTTTGCTGCTGTGCTGTGGCCCGTTTTACCGCAACTTGTTCGCCAACTTTGATCATTGTTGAGATCATGGTTTTTGTAAGAATGACCGGCCATTCATTTTTGAAGTCCTGTGCGATAATCGCATCCATATTTGCAATGGCGGTCGTCTTTTCCTGCTGTTCACCGGCTTTTATAAGCAGTTCGGGAGCGTAGTCACTATGAAAAGCGAGTTTCGGAAACGCCGCCGGTATCATATATGGCACGGTTTCACCGGGATATGGAATCGGAATCACAAAACGAATCTGAGTCAAGCTGGCAGCTTGCCCTGTTTCAAAAATAACATAAGTTGTGGGCGTCGGATTGTTGCCGCCATTTTGGGCTAATTGTAGATCCGCCTGGACGCACTGATTACTACCGGCGACTTCAATGACCCGATTCAGTGATTTGCGGGCGTGTTCTAAGTCAGACTCGCCCACACCGGCGTATAGGAAGTACAGGCCATCAAGATAGACAGTAAATGGATTCACATAATTCGCGTAGAATTTGAATCCCTCGCAATTCTTGATAATATTCGTTTGGCATGCGGCGACAAAATCGGGATTCGTGGTGACGGTTTTGATTAAACTACTGTCTTTGTTAGACTGCTCAACTTCTCGTGCTTTTTCAATCCGGCGGTTATTTTCATCAACTGCCGCCTGCTGAAACTGGTAGGCGCGATTAAGTTCTGGGCGGGCCTTGTCAATTTCTCCCAACGCCAAATAATTTAAGCCTCGATATGTATAAATCATGATTTTATCATAGGAGCGCCCCTTATATGGCAAGTTCTGCAGATTCGTTAGGAGTGCGGCAAATTCACTGCTGATACTATATTTGGGATCGCTCTCATACTTGTCCACTAGCGCGGCAGCCTCTTCCAAGTGCCGGTTACTGTTCGTGAAGTCCCCGGTAGCACGATAGGTCGTCGCAGATTCTTGATGCCAGTCAACCTTATCATTCTCTCCGCACTGCTTGTCCGCAAAATCACCAAAACCCCGTGCTGCCATAGGCGCATTGCCAGTCACCCATGCTTTCATCATCGGTGCCTTTCGATCACTAGCAGTTTGGCAACCGGTGCTGAAACTGGCCAGAATCGCAACGGCAGTTAGAACGCAGAAAAAACGTGGTCGCATTATCATGACTCCCTGGTGGGTTGGTTGTTGGTGCATTGAAAAATCCGCATTACCTAGACACTTGCGATAGTCGCACAATTGCGCCTTCGGCAATTCCATTGTCCTCGCCGATAATTTCCGCAGTTGACACCTTTGGCAGGACGCTGGTGATTCGCACCTTACCGACTAAAACCTCTTGTACACCCAAAACCTCGCCCGTGTCGGGATCTTTCAATTCCTTACCCACGGCATAGACGTCCCAGCCTTGCCCCACGACAATGCTTGTGCCATCGCCACGGTTAATTGTGACCTGTTTATCCATCTTACTAATGATTTTTGCAGGAAAAATCACATCGGTTACACGATTGGCAATTTTATCGGCCATCGCACGGGCAACGCCAACCAACAACTCGTCGCCGAGTACGGTGTTTTCAAAACCGCGCTTCTGACTTAGCTTGCGATCTTCCTTGCGGATTTGAAAATTTGCCGATTCATACACCCTACCTGTAGTGGGATCATAAATCTTCGCTACCACAGACAGACTTAGGACTCGAATAGTCGCAGTTCCGCCCGTTTCGCCGCCAGGCAGGGTCTCGTTAAAATCTTTAAAACCATCCACTTTCGTGACGAGCATATATTTGGCACCAGCCAATTTGAATTGCTGGGCAGCGTTCTTATCAGAAGCATCGACATTGCCGGAGTTGGCAAATGCTTGCTCAGTTACAAGAGTCTTTAAATCGCCACGCCCAACCAATTCAAACTTCCGGGTATCGTGAATGCGGTTGACTAGTTGCTCATCGAGAGACTGGATTACCTGATCCATTTGAGTGTTCTTACCCTCTTTCATCACGCTCGCCGCCAGTGCTGGCGCTGGCTCAACAGGAGCGATACCCAGTGTGTTTTTTTCGGCACGTGCTGATGCAACGACCAGCATGGCGGTCAACCCGATACAGGCGATAAGAACTCTATTTTTCATGGTATCTCTCTCAAAAAGGTTTTGCGGTTAGGGGTCTGGCGGTGAAGACGGTTTGATGTTGCGCACTGGCGCCGGCATTTGCGAGAAGAGACTCTGGTACTGTTGCGTAATATTGATACCCTCCTTGGTGTCAACCTTCACATCCACTTTGTAGCCGCTTTGCCGCAACCTCTGCGCATCGCCCCTGATTCTCTCCGCTTCGGCATCGGTCAACTTCTTGCCATTCTCCAGCGATTGAATAAATGCTGTTAAGTCTTTCCAGCGTTGGTAGCCGGCGTCGCTCATCTGCAACGCCACCTTAAGCTTTTGCCCTTCGACAACATTCATGGTTCGTTCCCACGGCGTGAACCCCTCGCGGGTCAGTCGAAGCTTATGTAAACCCGGCAAGGCTTTGAACGAACTGGGCGCAGAACCGATCACCACACCATCAAGTTCCACGGTAACGTCTAATGCCTGCACTTCGAGCTTATCCTTCCCGACAGATAACGTATTGTCAGCCGTGATTCGAACATCAGGAATACTCATCGGGATTTGCGCCAAATCTTGCATGCCACAGGCAATACTGAACCCGACTTGCTCTTTCGAAACGGAGACCACCTTGATGTCCTTTTTCCCAATACTTTCTGCAAGTTGAACAGATGCATCGTCTAATAGCCCATTGAATAGATCGCTGTCATCCTCACGGCTGCCCTCAGTAGAGCGAATTGTCTTGCTAGCCTTTAGAGTGTCACCGGCCAAAGTGCCACCGGTCGTCCCGTCAAGAATTTTACAGCTTACACGCAAATTGTGCGTGATATTTACCGTCTTCATGCCATAGGCATCCACTGATTTCTTGCCAGAGCCGAACGAACTAATCGAAGCCATGATAATGTAATCCGCACCCAACATCTGCCCCAACCGCAAAACTGTTGAATTGTTACTGAGAAGCTGGTCCGCATCCGTCTGTTTGCTGTCCTTGAACAGGCTGCTTAAAGCATCCGTAGCGACTTCCCGGCTGATGACGCTAAATCCCTTTTCAGTAAGGCGGGTAGAAATAAAATCGGCAAATGTCGCCAGTTTGTCATCAAATATCTTGTCAGCGTGGTTCGCCACAAAGATAGCAGCTTTGCGCGTGGTGGCGGCAGGAGCCATTTCCGCCACTACCGGCGAGCTATGGCCGCCAAGCAATAAAATAGCAACACTACTAATGAAAAAGCCTTTAAAACTTAGAGAGGGACACCCTAACGGGAGTATCAAATTGAGCCATCGCGTAATTGAACTTTTCATAAACATTCCCTTTCCTGTGGATTGTTTCACAGCGCAGCAAGTGCTAATGAGTAGTACACAATGAGATTTTTGTTAGCAAGAAAAAACTACATAGCTACGTCAACCAGCCGAGGCTCTCGAATTTCAGGAACAGTTCTCGGCAAATCCAGGCGTCGGTGGCGGCATAAGTGAGCTGTTTTGTGGAAAGTTCTGGTGCTGCCCAATTAGAAGTCTGTGCGCTTTTAGTAATGCGCGCTTGGAGAAAAAGACCCGCCAGATTTCGGATACCGGTTTGTTCCAGTCCGTTTTTCTTGGCAATGTCGCCGAGGTCTAGGACGCCGGCGGGTTGGAATGGAAACAGTTTCTGTAACTCAGATAAATCACGGCCGATAGCGATCCCGGCTTTGCGGATGTGCGCATTTTCAAAAATCTGGGTCAAAACCAGTGCGCAGTTGAGCCGATTCAATTGAAACAAGTAGACCGCATTACCAGTAGCGACTTGCACAAGGCAAGGCGGATGTGCTGGACCTTTACGGAACGTAGGACGCGCTTCGGTGTCGAAGCCGATTACCCGCTCATGTCGGATGGCATTGGCGGCGGCCGCTAGGTCGGCGTCGGTGGTACAAACGTGCAACGGACCGGTGTACCGGATAATTGGCAACTGCATCAAATCTTCGTGCGCGAGCCGGCACGGCTGAATGATCGTCACTTCATTAAACCGATCAACGTTGCGCCAATTTCGGCCGGAGTCGGAGCGACGGCGATGCCGGCTGCTTGGAGCGCGGCAATTTTGTCGCTAGCCTTGCCGGAACCACCGCTGATAATCGCGCCGGCATGACCCATGCGTCGCCCCGGAGGAGCAGTCACGCCGCCAATGAACGCCGCAACCGGTTTGGTAAAATTCTCTTTAATCCAAGCTGCGGCTTCTTCTTCAGCCGAGCCACCGATTTCGCCAATAATGATCACGGACTCGGTTTGCGGGTCGGTCTCGAACATTTCCAGGAGGTCAATGAAATCGAGCCCTTTGACCGGGTCACCGCCGATGCCGATGCAAGTGCTTTGACCCATACCACGGGAAGTGAGTTGCCAGACCGCCTCGTAGGTCAACGTGCCAGAGCGGCTGATGACGCCGACCGGGCCGGGCTTATGAATATAACCCGGCATAATGCCGATTTTGCAGGCACCGGGCGTGATGATGCCGGGGCAGTTCGGGCCGATGAGTTTGACGCTGGTGCCGGCTAGAGCGCGTTTAACTTTCACCATGTCGAGCACGGGGATGCCTTCGGTGATCGCGATGACCAACTCGATACCGGCGTCAGCGGCTTCAAGAATGGCGTCCGCGGCGAATGCCGCCGGAACGAAAATGCAGGTGACATTGGCGCCGGTTTCGCGAACGGCTTCGGCAACGGTATTGAAGACCGGTGCCTTGACGCCATTGAGTTCCACGGTTTCGCCACCGCGACCGGGCGTGACGCCGCCAACGACATTGGTGCCGTACTTGGCGCACTGCTCGGCGTGGAATTTGCCGGCGGAACCGGTCAGGCCTTGGATAATGAGACGGGTATTTTTATCAACAAGAATGCTCATGAGAGACTCGCGTGCTGGTGGGTGATGATGGCCATTAGGCCGCCGATGCGGAAGCTGGAGTTGCGCCACTGAAAGGTCTCGACGGCGGTATCGTGCAGGGCTTCTTCGTACTCGCGCATAAATCCTTCGACTTCGTTATCTGGTATCTCGACTGTTAGCGGTTGTTGGACGTTTTCGTAATAAAGGTAAAGCTTCATGCGGTTTTCTTGGAGGCGGCAACAACTTTCTGGGCCGCATCGGCCAAACCGTCAGCAGTAATGATTGGCAATCCGCTGTCTTTGAGAATCTTTTTACCAAGATCAACGTTGGTGCCTTCGAGGCGCACGACGAGCGGGACGTTCAGCTTCACTTCCCGCACCGCGCCAACAATACCGGTGGCGATCACATCGCATTTCATGATGCCGCCGAAAATATTGACGAGGATGCCGGTGACGTTTTTGTCGCCACAAAGAATCTTGAACGCCTCGGTTACAGTTTCCTGTGTCGCGCCGCCGCCGACGTCGAGGAAGTTGGCCGGATTACCACCGTAATGCTTGATGATATCCATCGTGGCCATCGCGAGACCGGCGCCATTGACCATGCACGCGATGTCGCCGTCAAGACCGATGTAGTTAAGGTTGTGCTTGGAAGCTTCGACTTCGCGCGGGTCTTCCTCATTGAGGTCGCGCATCGCGGCGATGTCCTTGTGCCGGTACAGCGCGTTATCGTCAAAACTCAATTTGGCGTCGAGCGCAACGACCTGGTCGGTGTCGTCCACGATCAACGGATTGATTTCGATGAGCGAGGCATCGGTGTCAACAAAGGCCCGGTACAGGTTCAACAATAGCGCGACAGTTGCCTGTAATTTATCGCCGCCGAGGCCGAGCGCGTAGGCGATTTTGCGGGCTTGGAATGCTTGCATGCCAATGGCCGGGTCGATGACTTCTTTGAAAATCTTTTCCGGTGTCTTGGCGGCAACGGTTTCAATCTCCACACCACCTTCGGTGCTGGCCAGAAATGAGAGCCGACCGACCGACCGGTCCACGAGGATGCTCAGATAAAGTTCCCGTTTAATGCCCGGCGCGGAAGCGACGAGGACCTTGTGGGCGACCTTGCCTTGCGGACCAGTTTGATGGGTGACAAATGTTTTGCCCAGCATCGTGCGAGCGAGCTGAGCGGCTTCGGCGGGCGTATTGCAGAGCTTGACGCCGCCGGCCTTGCCGCGGCCACCAGCATGAATCTGGATTTTGACGACGAACTTGCTGGCGTTGAGCTCACGCGCAATTTTTTCCGCTTCCTCTGGCGTGGATGCGACGGCGCCAGACGGAATCGGTACATTGTAACGGCGAAGGATTTCTTTGGCTTGGTATTCGTGTACGTTCACGGTGGCTCAGGCTTTCGGGTTGCGTTGGTCGAGCGGCACAAAGTGGCGCTCGGTCGAACCGGTGTAGATCTGGCGCGGCCGGTAAATCCGGGTGCCTTGGGTATCAACTATTTCTTTGTAGTTAGCAATCCAACCCGGCATCCGGCCAATGGCGAAGATGACGGTAAACATTTCTTTCGGAATGCCGATGGCACGCATGATGATGCCGGAGTAAAAATCAACGTTCGGATAGAGCTTGCGCTCGACGAAATACGAATCGCGCAAGGCCGCTTCCTCAAGGTGCTTGGCAATGTCTAGCAGCGGGTCGTTAATGTTGAGAACGCTCAAGAGTTTATCGCATTGCGCCTTGATGATTTTTGCGCGCGGATCGTAATTCTTGTACACCCGGTGGCCGAAGCCCATCAGACGTTTGCCGGAATTTTTATCCTTGGCGGCCGCGATGAAGCGGGAACCGTCGTCACCGGAACGGTGAATGTCTTCGAGCATTTCGATGACCGCTTGATTCGCGCCGCCATGCAACGGACCCCAGAGCGCGCAGACGCCACCGGCGGCGCTGGCAAAGAGATTGGCCTGACTCGAGGCAATCATGCGGACAGTCGAAGTCGAACAGTTTTGTTCGTGATCGGCGTGGAGCAGGAAAATCAAATCGAGCGCGCGAACCACTTCCGGCTTAAGGTCGTAATCCTGGTACGGCTCGGAAAACATCATGTGCAAGAAATTGGCGGTGTATTTGTATGATGGCTTCGGATAAATCGCCGGCAATCCACGCGAAACCCGGTACGCAAATGACGCAATCGTCCGCACCTTCGACAGCAACCGGGCGGCTTGCAGGTCAAAGGTGTCTGCCTTGTAGCCCTCGATCAGCCGCGGATGATAACAGCTGACCGCATTGATCATGGATGACAAGATCGCCATCGGGTGCGCGGTGGCCGGGAAGGATTCAAAATGGTTCTTCATGCTCTCGTGGAGCATTTCGTTGGCGGTGAGCAAATCAGAGAAGCGCTTCAACTGCGCGCTCGTCGGCAACTCGCCGTAAATGATCAGATAGGCGGATTCGATGAATGTGGATTTTTCCGCCAGCTCCTCAATCGGGTAGCCGCGATACCGGAGAATGCCCTTGTCGCCATCGATGAAGGTAATCTTGCTGGCGCACGAACCGGTATTGCCGTAACCGTCATCGAGCGTGACGTGACCGGTCTGCTGGCGCAGCGTGGAAATATCGATTCCTTGTTCGCCCTCGCTGCCAATGACCACCGGTAAGGTAAATGTTTTGCCGTCGAGTTCGAGTTTTGCTTGTTTGCTCATACCGATCCTCTGCTTCGTTCTGAATTATTAATTTCGCCACCGAGCGCCTGCGCCACGCGCAAACTTTGTATAAAGATACCGGCCCACACCGTCAACAGAAAATCCGCCGGCATCAATCGGGTTTGACGAATTTACGCGGCGCTTCCAGCTTGATGAGCTTGATTTCTTGGGCGGTCAAGTCCAGCAGGGCGATCGCCAGCCGGATTGTGCGCCGCGCCCGCAAGTGCAGATAGCCGGTCGTTGCCGCCACCAGCAGCCAGGCCGAAAACACCCACCACGGATGCGGCGCTGTGTGCTGCGCGACAAATACAAATAACGCTACAAACGCCACCACCGCCCAGAAAAATACCTTCGCTACCAGCGTCCAGCCTGCAGAAAGCCGGGCGCGGAGCAGTCGCTTGTTGCCGCCGTGATTCTCCGCGACGGTATTGATAGCGACCTTTGTGAACCGGTCACCAAAAACCGTCACATCGTGCTCGTCCCAACCGCTGTCAGCGCTCGCCTGCCACTGATCGCGATCGAGCACTTCCAAAAGTTTTGACAAAAATTCAAACCGCTCGATCCCTGACTCGTTCCAATAATTCACGGTGTAGATATTTCTGACACCGTCGTAGGTTTCAGCTATTGCGCTGACATTGGTACGGGCTGCCGTCGGCGTTGCCGACCGGCCCAACCGGTAAGCGTACCGCGGCCAACCGCGTACGATCGGTTGGAGAAAATATAGCAACGCTACCAGCGGCCGGGACCAGAATTTCCGCGACCGCACCGGCAAGTCCACCCGCCCAGCCGCGCCGATTGCCATCGCCAAACTCGCGGCAACTGTGAGCGCCGGCAGCGGCCAGAGCGCCGGCCAGAGCAACGTCAGCAGCACTCCACCCAGCGTGATCAGCACGTGCCATTCCAAACTCGTCACCACCATCACCACGCCCGTCGGTTCCGGCGTGTACAACGTCTGAAATAGGCCACTACCAAACACCCCGTGGTAAATCACAAACCGGCCAAACAACCCGGCAATCCGCGCCGGATTATAAATTCGCCCGCGCCAGCGCATCCCGCCGAGATTGTTGAAATATTCCGGGTGCTTGTAGCGGAGCAGTGCCTCGGCCACGCCATAACCGCGCTGCTGGCGCAAGTACGCCCCGGCTGTGTGGCGCCGGTAATGCCAGACAAACCCGGCATGGCTGAACGCGATTTTTCGACCGCGCTGGATTAAGCGCCAGCAGACATCCACATCGTCGCCCGCCGCACGGTAAATCGGATCGAACCCTTCGATTTCGTCGAGCGCCCATTTCCAAAAAGCCATGTTACAACCGGGAATATGCTCGGCGGTACGGTCGTCGAGCATCACGTGGGCCGGTCCGCCCGGCGCAACGGCCACGATACCGGCGACCCAATTGTCTTCGATCGGCGGAAAATTATGACCCCCGATGGCGCAAGCGTCGGTCTTCAGCAAATCGCCGACGAGGTAGTCGAGCCAGTCTTCATCAACCCGGCAATCGCTGTCGGTAAACGCGATGATCGCCCCGGTCGCTGCGTTAGTGCCGGTATTGCGGGCGTTCGACAGGCCGAGATTGCTCTGGTGAATCGTCTTCACCTCTGGAAACTGGGCCGCAATTTTTGGCGTATCGTCGGTCGAGCCGTCATCCACGAGAATGACTTCGTAATTCGGATAATGGAGATGCCGGAGCGAATTTAAACAGGCCGGCAGGGTGCGGCCGCCGTTATAGCTGGCGACGACGACGCTGACCTTCGGATAATCTGACAATGGGAAATAGGGCGCGCGTCCGAATTGCTCGGCCACGGCATCAAACGACGCTTTCGGTTTGCGGTCGCGGTCGGTCAGTCCAAAAAACCAATTGTCAATCTGGTGACCGCCAGTGTGCCAGTCGTCGGTGAACGCGAAAATGAACGTGCCGGCCAGTCCGGCCCGGAACGCGAGTTCAATGTGACCGCTGAGAAATTTGGCCTTTGCTTCTTCGCCTTCGCGCTGCGAGTCCATGCCGAATTCGGCGAGCACGAGCGGTTTGCCGCCGGCTTGGCTCTGCAACCGGTCGAGGTAATTTTCAAATGGTTTCTGGTCGTGGAGATAAACATTGAAACTGACGAAGTCGAGGCTTTGCGGCTGCAGGAACTCGGTGGGCGGATAATTGACAAACGTGACGAGTCGTTGCGGATCAATCGCTTTAACGATGCCGGTCAGCTCATCGAGGAAGTCTTCGATTTTACGCGCGCCATACCACCGGGCGATGTCCGGCGGGATTTCGTTGGCGAGCGTGATTGCAAAGACAGCGGGATGGCCGGCGGTGGCTTCGGCGGCTTGCCGGGTGGCGTTGCGGGCGAAGGCTTTCGATTCGTCGTCGTCGAGGAAACAGGTGTGCTTCGGCCAGTAATAATCCACCAGCACCTTCAAGTCGTGCCGGTGTGCGATGTCGAGAAACCAGCGCGGCGGGATGTGGTAGACGCGAACGCAGTTGGCGTTGAGCTGCCGGACCAGCGCGAAATCTTTTTCGACCTGCTCAGGCCGCGGGAAAGTGTTACCGGTGTGGTCGGGCTTGAACGGCCCGTAGGTCACGCCTTTCGGATAAAATTTCTTTGCGCCAACGCGGAAAAACTTGCCGTCGGTCACCACGCGCTCGGCGGGTGGCACGTTCGCGAGATTGATCGGCAACTCCGGTTGATTCCCGGCAATGATTTGATTATTAGGCACGCTTGGCTCGTATTCGCGGATGCTACCGTGTTACCGCAACTCGACAATTTGTTGTAGCAAATAGTGTTCGCATCGTCAACTCACCGCGAAACTGCCATTAAACCACGCTGCTGCCATTTCAAAATCGATGCGCATTATTTTGCCAGCAGATGTGGCAGCCAAGTCGTTAGCGGCGGGACATAGGTAATGAGCAACACGCCGAAAAACTGGACGCCGAGCATCGGCAGCACGGCGCGCATCACTTCGATCATCGGCTTGTTGAACCGATAGGATGCCAGCAGCAAATTCAGGCCGACCGGCGGGGCGAGGAAGCCGAGCTCCATGTTCGCGAGAAAAATAATTCCGAGGTGAATCGGATCAATCCCAAACGCTTTGCCCAATGGCACAAGCAACGGCACGACGACAATGATGGCGGCGTAGATTTCCACCAGCCCGCCCACCAAAATCAGCACCAGATTCAGTCCCATTAAGAACAGCCACTTCGAGTGAATCGCGCTAGTCGCCCAAGTAACGGCTTGGTCCGGCACCTGAGCATCCACCAAGTATTGCGTGAATCCCAGTGCCACACCGAGGATCAACAACACGCCACCGACAAGTAGTCCGCAGTCAGTCACAACGCGTGGCACATCTTTGAACAATTTCAGGTCGCGGTAAACGCAAGTCTCAACGATGAATGCGTACAGCGCCGTCACTGCGGCCGCCTCGACCGGCGTCGCGAACCCGCCGAACAGCGCCACCAGCGCCACCAACGGCAGGAGCAGTTCCCATTTTGCCGCCCACACGGCGCCACGGGCTTCCCGGCCATCAAACCGCCGGCGCTCCTTTTCAATCTTCGGCCCGGCCGCGACGCCCCACCAGATCGCGAGCGCGACCATCACAAACCCCGGAATAATACCGCCGAGAAACATCTGTTCGATGGTGATTTGCGCCTTCGCTTGCGAGGCAATGATCGCGTAAAGAATCAATGGCAAACATGGCGGAAACAAAATCCCAAGCGAGCCGGCACCAGTCAACAGACCCAGCGCAGTGCGTTCCCGGTATTTCGCCGCGATTAACACCGGCATGAGAACACCGCCGAGCGCCAAAATCGTCACCCCCGAACCGCCGGTGAACGATGTGAAAAACGCGCATACCAATGCCGTTACAATCGCCGGGCCGCCGCGGATCTGGCCGAAGACACTATTGAAGACCCGCACCAACCGTTGCGACGCGCCGCCTTCTGCTAGAAAATAACCGGCCAAGGTGAACAGCGGGATGGTCGGCAACGACGGATTTGTGACCAGGCTATAATGCGTGAGCGGCACCGCCGCGATGGGCACCCCGGCACCCCAGAACAAAATCAGCGCCGCTCCACCCAGCGTCGTAAAGACCGGCGCACCGAGCACCGTCGCTATCAGCAAGAGACCAAGCGCCGGCCACTTCATTTTCTCTGGCGAGACCGGCATCCAAAGTGCAATCCCGACCAACGCCGTGATTAGCACGACCGCCGCTATCCGGCCGCGCCACGTCTTCGCTGAATGCCACCACAAACGTACGGCAATTACTCCGAAGCCGACCGGCAACAGCAATTGCACACACCACATCTTGATGCCGAAGGCGATGACGTCAGTCGTCCCAACTTCCGAGCGCACGAAATGCACACTCGCCACACAAAGAAACGCCGTTACTGCCGCCGCGACTGCTTGGCTGAAAATGCTAATAACGACCTTCATGCGCCCGTGCACGACAGCAGCGAGTGCCGATAGCGCCAGCAATCGGCCATCGCGCGCGGCAATCGCACCGCCGAGCATGCCGACGATGAAGGTAAATTGTTGAACGACTAGCGGCGCGCCTGCGATACCGGCGTGGTGCGTCTTGCGCAATACAATCTCCAGCACCGGCAGGAGCATCATCACGAACAAGGCGAGAGTTACGCCGCTATTTTCAGCATCGCGTAATCCACGTCGCCAACCGGTCAACACCGGCGGCGAAACGCTAATGTCAGCACTCATGGAGTCTGCGCCGCGCGGTACTCGGCCAGCAGCTGCATGACCTCGTCGAACATGTCGGCCGGTACCAGTCCGCCGCGAATCTTGGGATAAGTGCTCTCGGCGAGCTTGCGCCATTCCTCTGCTGCCGCCGGGGTCAGCGTCTGAACGGTCAAACCTCGCTTCTGCATGGCTACAACTGATTCGGTCATTTCCTTGCGGGCTTGGGCCCGAATATCATTACCGGCTTTCTCGGCTGATTCGCGCAATACCACCTGCGCATCAGGCGGAAGCTTGTCCCAGACTTTCCGTGAAACGACGCACGCGCCGCTGAGTGGTGCCCAGTTCAAATCCAACATATTCTGTGCCGTGTCGTAAATCTGCCCCGCCAGCGCAAAAAACGGCGGCAATGGAATCGCGTCAATCAACCGATTTTTCAGACCGATAACGATATCTGCCGTTTCCAGCGGCACTGCTTGAAAACCGACTGAGGTGATAATTTCGAGGCTCTTGCTCTCGCCGGCCCAGACGAACAGCTTTTGCTTCTTCAAATCGTCCGGAAACAACACCGGCCGACGCGAGAAGCATTTCACCCACCCGGCATCCGTCCAAAACAACACCACAAATCCCTTGTCGGCTAGCCGGTGCTCAAGTTTCTGCCGAACCTTTTCCCGAACATAATCCACTTCATCAAGTGTCCGGTACACCAGCGGCATCGTTTGCAACGCCGTGACCGAATTATCAATCTCGGCCAACCCCACGCTGGTAAGCACTGCCGCCTGCAACTGACCGATTCGCATCCGGCGCACCATATCGGCCTCGCCGCCTTGCGTGCCGTCGGTGAACATAATCAAATGCACGCCACCACCCGGCGCTTGACGCCACTGCTCCGCCATCAACTTCAGACTCTGGTGCGGCGACGAATCCTTTGGCACCAATGTCCCGAGCTTGATTTTCACCGGCGCCTCCGCTGCGAATATTCCGCCGGCCAGCGCCAATCCCACCACGGCTATAAACAATCGTTTCATGAAATTATTCCGCAAACAATTCGTCCGTTTTCGCCAACAACCAGCGTGCCCGGCGCTGCATCACCAAATTCGCCAATCGCGCCTCTGGTGCCGCATCCGCATTCACCGCCAACGCCTGCTGTAAAAGCTTCGTAAACTCCGCGCGGTGCTGCTGCTGCACACAAACCGCCTCCGCATACGTCACAAATGGTCCCGCCAACTTACCGGCACTGATGGTCACCGCCCGGTCGAAATGTTGCCGGGCCCGCGCCTGCGCCTCCGCTGGTCTCGCCCCCGGCCGCGCCATTTCGTAATTGATTAGAAACGAATGAATCGCGCCGCGCTCAAAAGTTTCATCCAGTTCCAGCGCCCGCTCCATCAACGCCGCCATCGTGCCGGCATCCGCCACGATCTCCGGCCGATCTTTCGCATCTGCAATCGCCGCGCCCCACGCCGCCGCCGTCCAATACAACACCGGCACATCCTTAACCGTTGTCAGCTTCAGGGCCGTGACTGGATCTTTGCGGAAATCAGGATTCTCCAACTCTAAACAGCGCAGACCGTAATCTCGTGCCCGCAAAAATAACCGCCGCGCCCGGTCCCGCAACGCTTTCGCCGCCGCGACATCCTTCTCCTCCATCTCATCCGCGTCCTGCTGCACAAACGCGTAGGCATACTGCGTGAATCCGGTCGCCAGCGACAACAGCAACCCGCGATGCCGGGGACTTTCCGCCAGCAAACTTTCCTGCAACTTCAATCCGAACGGGACCGCTTGACGAACCAATTCCGGATCATCGTCCGTCGCAAACACACCGCCGCCGCCGGCCAGTGCGTTGCCAAGCTGATTGACCGCCATCCGGCGAATCGAACAGCCGCACAACACAATCATACCGGCAAGGATGACTGGGATAATTTTCACGCGTCGGCTTATCGCATGTTGCCGTCCCGAAAACAAGCCGCTTTGCTGGTGCGACCGATGCAAGGATGCTTGTCAAAAGAAACCTAGTGCACTACACCTTGCGCTATGAATACCGGTTTTCAAGAATTTACTGACAAGTGGGAGGCGAATGCGCAACTGGCTTGGGATACCAGCGCCATGAAACCCACGCGCGGCATTGCCACGGGGGGCTTCCAGACGATGCAGTGGTCGCAGTTGGAGGAATTGTCCGGTAATCCGCCGGGCAGTTACCAGAAGGAACCGGTCCGGGTGTACCGTGAGTTCATGCTCAAGTCCGGCGCTTGTTACATCGACCAGTGGATTCCGGACAATCCGTTGACGATGGAAGATCAAGGCTATACCGACGCCACCCAACGCAGCGCGACCGGCGGGGCCGAGGAAATTATCTGCGATGGAATGCCGATTGATTCGCCGGAAGCGGTCGTCTCGCACATGGAACAGCATCTCTTTCCGTTTTGGCAACACCGGCAGCAGGAACTTGAGAAAGATGGCGACGCGCTTGTCCGGAAACTGATCGCTAATGAAGTCAGTGTGCAACGCGGCTTCGGAACGAACATGGTGAAGGGGCCGTATTTTTTTGATTTCCCGATGTTTCAGTATTACCAATACGGCTACCAGAATTATTTCATGGCCTACGGACTTTATCCGGAAGTCATCGAACGCGGCTTCAAGATCGCCGCCGATTATTCTGCCGTGTACAACCGGCTCTGCGCCCGCGCCATCATCGAAGGCGGACTGCCGCGCCTGATTCGCCTCGACCATGACATGGCCGATTCACGCGGAATGCTGGTGAATGTCCGGTCGCTCGACAAACTTTGGTTCCCGCATTTTGTGCGTGCAATCCAGCCGTTCCTCGACGCCGGCATCCGGCTGATCTGGCATTGCGACGGCAATCTGATGGATATGGTGCCGCGCCTGCTCGAAGTCGGCCTCAGCGGATTCCAAGGGTTCCAATATGAAGACGGCATGGACTATGAGCGCATCTGCAAGATGAAGGATCGGAATGGCAATTCATTATTCATCGTCGGCGGCGTCTCGGTCACGCGCACCTTGCCGCTCGGCAAGCCGGCGGATGTGACGCGCGAGTTGCGCTGGCTGGTTGAGAACGGGCCGCCGGTCGGGCTGATGCTGGCGTGCAGCAGTTCCATCGCGCCCGGCGTGCCAACGGAGAATTTACGGACGTTGATCGAGGGTTTCCGGTATTACCGGGAACACGGTCGCGCCGGTTTATAAGCCACAACTGAAAACACAATACCGTGCCTAATAAATTTATCATTCCCACATCGAAGCCTGGCCCCTACCCGCTCGGACCTGATTCGCACCGCCAGCCGGGAGTTCCCCAAGGCGTTGTCACAAAACATGAGTGGCACAGCACAATCTTTCCCGGCACTGTGCGTCCGTATTGGGTCTACGTGCCGGCCCAATACACACCCGACAAACCGGCCAACGTGATGGTCTTTCAAGATGGCGCCGCCTACGCCAATGAAGCCGGCAAAATCTACGCCGGCGCTGAAGGCGAAATCCGCGCGCCGGTGGTTTTTGACAACTTGATCCATCAAGGCAAGTTACCGGTCACCATTGGTATTTTTATCGAACCCGGCCGTTTCCCACTCGGGACAGATGGCAAAGACCCAGTCAGCCAACGCGGCGTAGAATACGACACAATCAACGATCAGTACGCCCGGTTTCTCATCGAAGAGATGCTACCGGCAGTCGGCAAGAATTACCGGCTCACGGATGATCCCAACTGCCGGGGAATTTGCGGCGCGAGTTCTGGTGGAATTTGCTCGTTCACTGTGGCTTGGCAGCGGCCGGATGCGTTTCGGAAGGTGCTCAGCCATGTCGGCAGTTTTGCAGATCACCGGGGCGGATATGTTTATCCGTCGTTGATTCGTAAGACACCGCCGAAACCGATCCGTGTTTTCTTGCAAGCCGGATCGAACGATCTCGATATTCCGGCCGGTGACTGGTCGCTGTGCAATCTCGAAATGGCGGCGGCACTTAACTTTGCCGGTTATGATTACCGGCTGGAATACGGTGACGGCTACCACGACAAGCTTCACGGTGGCGCACTTTTTCCAGAATCGCTCTGCTGGCTCTGGCGTTAAGGCAATCCAAGTGAACCAGCCAGACCACATCACAAGACCGTTACCAGCTGCGCGCCTAGCATTCGTGGCAATGCTGCTGGTTTACGGCTTTTCCTACTTTCATCGCACTGCCATTCCCGGCACAATTTTCAACGAACTCCAGCAAGAACTCCACCTGTCGGCTTCAGCAATCGTCGCGCTGGGATCGGTATTTTTGTGGATCTACGGTTCATTACAACTCGTTGCCGGAGTTGCAGTCGACCGATTTGGCGGGACGCGCATGCTGCTGTTCGGCGGATTTTTTGCGACGGTCGGGGCAGTGATGTTTCCGCTCGCGCATACTCCAGAAATGCTCTACACCAGCCGCGCAATTGCCGCGTTTGGCGATAGCTTTGTTTATCTCGGCATCATCAAGGAAGTCCACCTGCTGTTTGAACAACGACGGTTCACATTAATGACCGGCGTGGTGTCTTTCGCCGCGCAACTTGGCGGAATGATGGCGATGCTGCCGTTCGAGCGCGCGACACACGCATTCGGTTGGCGTTTATCATTGCTAGCGACTGGCGGGTTTATGAGCCTGGCCATGGTAGCGAATTTCGTGCTGTTGCCAAAGCTTAAACATTTTGAACCGCACACAACCACAGTGACACTCCGGCCTGTCTGGGAAATCCTTGGCAACCGGCGCAACTGGCCATTATTTGTCGGCGCCTTTGTAAACTTTCCGGTTTATTTTGTCCTCCAAGTTGGCATCGGCAAAAAATTCATCCAAGACTTCGTTGGTTTAAGCTCACAGCAAGCGGCAACATTCACACTGGTAATGATGACTGTTAGTGCCGGCGTTTGTCTGGCCTCAGGTTTTCTACTCAACCATACCGGCGGCCGCCGCAAACCATATTTGATCCTCGCCGTGAGCTTATTGCTAAGCGCGCTGGTCCTGATGCTCGTCGGCGTTTTTCTGCACGCCCGCGCGTGGGTGTTTCTCACCAGCTATATTTTAATGGCCGCGGCGGGCATCGCTGGTCCCATCGGCACCACTGTAATCAAGGAGTTAAATGACTCCCGGCACATCGGCCAAGCCATCGCGTTACTGAATAGCATCTCGTACATTAGCGTGGCCATCTTGCTGATGCTATCAGGCGCGGTGCTCGATTTATTTCGTGCCGATGCGGCGCGACTCGCCGGCGGCGTAATTTATCCGCCGCAGGCTTATGCGATATTGTTCGCCATCTTCTCCGGCTTAGTGGTGATTTCATTAATCGCTACAAATTTTATTCAGGAAACAAAATGCGCGCACGCTTCCGACTTGCCGGTCGCAATCGAAATGCCGTAAGACTTGCCAAGTTTCATCAAGCAAACACACTGAATTGCATGTTTTGTAAAATGCGGTAACCATCTGAGATAAAATTATGCCTCAAAAATTCATTATCCCCACACCAAAGCCCGGCCCCTACCCGCTCGGTCCCGATTCGCAACGCCAGCCGGGAGTTTCCCAAGGCGTCGTCACCAAACACGAGTGGCGTAGCACAATCTTCCCCGGTACCGTACGCAATTACTGGGTCTACGTGCCGGCCCAATACACACCAGACAAACCGGCCAACGTAATGGTCTTTCAGGATGGCGGCGGCTACGTCAACGAAACCGGCGACACGCGTGTACCGGTCGTGTTCGACAATCTGATTCATCAAGGCAAGCTACCGGTCACCACTGGTATCTTCATTGATCCCGGTCACTTCCCGCCGGTAGCGGAAGGTAAACCGCTGGTCAGCAACCGCAGTTTCGAGTACGACACGCTCAGCGACCAATATGTCCGGTTTCTATTGGAAGAAATCTTGCCGGCAGTTGGCGAGAAATACCAACTCACGACCGACCCCGACCGCCGCGCGATTTGCGGCAGTAGTTCCGGCGGCATCTGCTCGTTCACGGTGGCTTGGCAGCGGCCGGATGCGTTTCGGAAGGTGCTCAGTCACGTCGGCAGCTTTGCCGACATTCGCGGCGGCCACGTGTATCCGTTCCTGGTCCGCAAAACACCGCCGAAACCAATCCGGGTCTACCTCCAAGCCGGTTCAAACGATTTAGACGTTGGCTGGGGCGATTGGTCGTTGGCAAGTTTGGCCATGGCTTCGGCGTTTAACTTTACCGGCTACGATTACCACTTGGAATACGGCGACGGCGCGCACGACACGAAACACGCCGGCGCAATTCTACCCGAATCGCTGATCTGGCTCTGGCGCTAAACCAACTTTACAAATCACCATGAAATCAAATCCTAAATCGAAATTCTGTTGCGGCGCGGCGGAAGCGGAATTCACGCCCGCGCTCGGGTTGACACTGCTCGGCCAGATGCATGAACGCATTGCCACTCGCAAACGCGATCCGCTGACCGCCAACGCCGTTGCCTACCGGCAAGGCCGCGAAACAGTTGTACTGGTATCGGTGGATATCTGCATTCTCAACGAGCCGTTTGTCCGACAGACGCAGCAGCTGTTCGCCAAGCGCACCGGGCTACCGGCGGCCAAACTATTGATTCACGCCACCCACACTCACGTCGCGCCGACGGTGTTCGATCTGCTAACCGCCAAGGCCAATCGCGGTTTTGTCACGCGCGTGCAACGGGCGATTCTCGATGCGGCGGTGCGCGCCGTGCGCAACCTCGCGCCGGTGGATATTTTCAGCGGCACCGGTCAGATGGACCACATGGGCTGGAATCGCCGAGCCATGTTCCGGGATGGTTCGAGCCGGATGTATTCCGACTCGGAGACGCCGGGCTTCATTGGCTTGGAAGGTCCGCGCGACCCGGCCTTACCGGTGTTGTTCGCACGGGATACCGGTGGCGTCATCAAGGTCGTCGTCGTCAACTTCGCCACGCATCCGAACTGTCTCGAAGGCGAAAGTTTTTACAGCGCGGATTTACCGGGCGAAGTCCGCCGGCAGCTCAAAGCGTTGCTGGGCCCGACAGTGGTCGTGGTGTATCTGACCGGCGCCGGCGGCAATGTTGCGCCAAGCATTCTTGATCCGCTCGAGGCGGATCAACCGTGGCGCGGTGAGACCGGTGTGCGCCGTTCCGGTCTGTATCTCGCTGGCGAAGCTGCAAAGGTGATTGCCAGTGCCACGCGCCCGATCAAAGCACCGGTCTTGCGCGTGCTGCAAACCAAGTTGCAAATCCCGATTCGGCCCTGGCCCAAGCCGGGTGCAATCAACGATCCATTTCCGTGGTGCAAAGAGCGCCCCGATACTCGGCGCTACTACGAAGCCGCCAAAGCGGAGTGGCCGGAGCGAACCGCCAAGCGCAACCCGGTGCCGATCATGGTGAACGTGATCCGCGTCGGCGACACGGCATTCTGCACCAATCCATCCGAGTTTTTTGTCGAACACGGCTTGACGATCCGCAAACAATCACCGGCGCGCGTGACTTTCGTCACTGAATTGACGGATGGTTACTGTGGCTACGTCCCGACGAAAAAAGCCTTTTCGCGTGGCGGCTACGAGACTTGGCCGGCTCCGACCAGCCAGCTCGCGCCGGTTGCCGGTAAGCAAATTACCACTGCGACGGGCCGGCTGTTGAAAAAGGCCTTTCATGCCTGAGCGTTTACTGGCTGACATCAAATCGCCGTGGAATCAGTTTTCGCGCCGCTTCATTGAAGCGCCGGTCTACCGGCTGTGTGCGCCATTTCCGCCACATCCGCTGGCGAATTTCTGGCGCTTGGAGTTGACACAGGATGGTGTGCAACATGTCGTCGAGAATGACAAACCCGTCCTCGATACCAACGCCATCTGGCCAAAACTGCACAGCGGCTCATGGATTTTCGCCAAGGTCAGCGAGTTTGACCAAACGTTGCGGTGGTGCCTTTGCAGTCGCGCCGTCGGCGCCTTTCCGGGGGTGGGCAACCTCGGCAAGTTCGCCAAAGCGCCCGCTTGGGTGGATCACGAGGAATCGCCACTGGATTACGCGGCGAGTGTCAGGCGGAACCTCAATTGGTTTGACAGCCTTGAGAATCATCCGAAAGCGACCTACCGCGAACCCGGCATGCCGGCGTGGTGGTGGCATGCCGCAGAAGGCGGCGACCCGG
>JBAWWR010000008.1:0-43048 GCA_037146675.1 Verrucomicrobiota bacterium
CTCTGGGTTTTGGTAGCATTCTACTGAGGCAACGGCCTAGACTCGGTAACAAAAACCCTGAGTCAAGGCGCTGGGGAAGAATAATTGTCGTTGACGGCTTGCATCAGCCCCGGCACCGGAATCCCGGCCGCTAACAGGAATGTTTCCGGCAAATCAATCAACGCCTACAACGAATGGTTCGCTCGGCGGTCCAAGTTGAGTAATGGAACTCCGCCGGCAAGTCCCAGTGATGCCGGCGCTGGATCGCCTGCGGATCCGGTGGCCAAGCCTGGAAGTAGTCGCGCCAATTCTTGAGGCCGTGTTCCTCCATCCAGATTGAGTAATGCTGGCCGCAATGCGATTCGTCCGCGTGGTTGCGCGCCAGTTCAACACGTTCGAATTCGTACCAAGGCCCGTTAAATCTCCGCCAGTAATCGAGGTCCCGCAGCACCGGCTGACATTCGAGCGAAGTCTCCTCAGCCGTCGTTGCTAATGGCTAGAAACGGGCTTTACCGATCAGCGTCGTGTCGTAGCCGTGCCGCTGAAACACGTCGCCAACCGTCGGCACATCCTCCGTCAATTTCACCCCAATCGTCCAGCAATGATGCCAGGCTGGGTACAATCCGGTGATGATCGCTGCGCGCTACGGCGAACAAACCGGGTTGTTGCAATGCGCCCGGTCAAACCGCGTGCCTCCGGCGCAAAGCCGATCCAAGGCAGGCGTCCGAATCCGCGCATTCGTCGCCCCCAGCGTGTTGTAATGTTGCTGGTCACTCGTGATGAGCAGGATATTCGATTTCTGGTGCTTGCTCATAATTCATCAACTGCTGTTTGGACGAAATGCTTATGGAGCGCGGCGTAATGGCCGCCGGCCGCGAGCAGTTCGGCGTGCGTGCCGCGCTCGATGATCCGGCCGTGGTCGAGCACCAGCACGAGGTCGGCCTGCCGGATCGTGCTGAGCCGGTGGGCCACGACGAAGCTGGTGCGGCCTTTCAGCAGCAGGGCCAGCGCCCGCTGGAGCCGGGCCTCGGTTAGCGAATCCACAGAACTCGTCGCTTCGTCGAGAATCAGAATGCGCGGATCGGCCAGCATCGCGCGGGCGAAGCAGACGAGTTGGCGCTGGCCAAGCGACAGGTTTGCGCCGCGCTCACCGACTTGCGTATTGAAGCCATTCGGCAACGCGCCGATCATGTCGAGGAAATCGAGCCGCCGGGCCACCGCGATGATTTCCTCATCCTTCGCCACCGGCCGGCCCACGCGGATATTCTCCATCACAGTGCCGGTAAAGAGAAAGTTGTTCTGATTGACGATGCCCATTTGCCGGTGGAGCGAGTCGCCGGTGATGGCGTTGATCTCGTGGCCGTCAATCAGCACCTGCCCGGCCGTTGTCAGGTAAAACTTGGCAATGAGATTTGCAATTGTCGTCTTGCCGCTGCCGGTATGGCCGACAAGCGCGACGGTCATACCGGGTTCGGCGTTAAAACTCACTTCCTGCAACACAAGCCGGTCGGGAATATAACTGAAAGTAACTTGCCGGAACTCAACTCGTCCCGCCAACTGTGTTACCGGTTTGGCCTCAGCGGCATCCTGCCAGTCGGGCGGTTCGTCGAGGAGCTTGAACACGCGTTCCGCGCCGGCCATCGCGGTCAGCGATGCATTGTACAGATTGCCGAGAATCGGAATCGGCGAGAGAAACAAGTTGGCAAGGAAGCCGAGCATAATCATGTCGCCCAGTGGCAGCCGGTGTGTGATCACCTGCCACCCGGCCAAACCCAGCAGTACGGCGGTGAAAAGTTGGCCGTGCAGCTCGAGCAACGGTAGAAACACACCGCTCGCCCGCGCAACGCCGAGATTGTACTTCGAGTGATCGGTCACCAGTTCCCGGAAGAAACTCGCATTCAATTCCTGCCGGGCGAAGCCTTGGGTCACGCGAATGCCGTTGACCGATTCGGCGAGTGTGGAGGTGATGCGCGAAAAACTTTCTTGCACCGCCCGGTTAGCGTTGCTGAGTTTCCGTCGGAAATGACGGTTGAGCATCCATAACGCCGGCACCATCGCCAGCAACACCAGAAACATCACCCAGTCGTAGTACAAAATTGCCAGCCCGGCGAAAAACATCTGCCCGCCCTGCACCAACGATACGAACAACACATCCTGCACACCCACCCGCACCGCATCGGCGTCGGAGGTGATGCGACTCAGCATCCGGCCGAGCTTGGTGCGATTAAAGAAGCTCATCGGCATCCGCAGCAAGTGTTGGAAAATATCGCGCCGCAAATCCTGCATCACCGATTCGCCGAGTTCGAGTGCGAGGCGTTGCCGGAAGTGAAACGATAACTGCGTGGTCAAGGCCAACGCCAAAAACGCCACCGCCCAGTGAAATGTGCTCGCCAGATCACGTTCAGCAACCGGGGCTTTCACGGCCACCTCAATCGTCTTGACCACTCTGCCAATCAGCCACGATAACACCGGCAACTGAATCGCGCGCATCACGACCAGCAATATCAGCCAGTTGCGTTTTCTTGCGTATGGTCGCGTGTACTCCAACAACCGACGAATCAAGCCAAAGTCCAATGGCCGCTGTTGGACCTCATCATTCACTTCCCGCTGGAAATGCGTGATCGCCGCCTTGACTCCGTGTTGGGCGGGGCTGACTTCTGACTTTACATGGCAGGCCGGTGTGGTCATGTTCGCGCGCAGAGATTGATAACCAGTGCACAACGCCCCCGCAAGCCCAGATTCCGACCGCCACAATCGCCAGCGAAAGTGCCACTCACAATATTGGGTCGCCAAACCATGATCGGACTAAAACGACATACGGTGCAAATCGTCGCCCACGACCCAAGCTGGGCCACGCTTGCCGCCGCCGCTTGCCATGAGGTGCAGTGTGCCGGTGGCGATCTTTTTGCTGATGTGCAGCACATAGGCAGCACTGCGGTACCGGGTTTACCGGCAAAACCCATTCTTGACCTCACTGCCGGCATACGAACGCTGGCAACAATTCCCGAGATCGTTCGCCGTCTGACCGACATCGCCTACCTCTACCGTGGCGATGGAGGCGATGACGGCGGACACCTGTTCCTCCGCGAGTCCGCACCGGACATCCGCACGATTCATCTGCACGTTGTCGAGCACAACGGAAACCAGTGGAAGAACGACCTGCTCTTCCGTGATCTACTCAGGCAGGATGCTCAACTACGGCAGCAGTACGCGGAATTAAAACAGCGGCTTGCCGTGAAATTTAGCAATGACCGAAAGGTGTACACGGCCTCCAAACAGGATTTCATTCGTGGAGCATTGCAAAGCCACACGGAGACCCAACCACTCCAGCGAATGGATTTTCGTCCGGGTGCTGAGCTAAATCGTTTGACTGCTATGTGCCCCACCATCCGCCAAGCCATACCGCAAGACAGTGAGAATGTAGCCCGCACACTTCGAGAGGCGGCACAGTGGTTGGAGCAGCGCGGGCTGACTTTGTGGCGGGCTGATGAGTTGCTATCATCACGGATTGCTGCCGACGTCGATGCCGGACTGTTTTTTATCGCTGAGTGCGAGGGTGAAGTGGCAGGAGTCGTTAAATTCCAACTTGAGGACGCGTTAATCTGGCCGGACGTACCGCAAACGCAATCGGCATTTGTACACCGGCTAGCTATCAGAAGGCGATTTGCCGGCGGTGGAATCTCTTCAGCTTTACTCAGTTGGGCTGTCCAACGCGCACGCTCTCTCGGTAGAAGTTACTTGCGCTTGGACTGTGGGGCGTCGCGTCCGAGATTGCGGCGAGTTTATGAGCAATTTGGGTTTCGCCATCACAGCGACAGGCAGGTTGGCCAATATTTTGTTTCGCGATATGAGTATGATGTCACCGATCGTTGGGTTAACGTGGTGACTGCTGCGATCAGGCAACCGCTATGAAACCGCATCTCGCACTTTCGGTGTTGGCACCAGCCGGCGATCAGATTCGCACAGGTCGGAAGCGACTCGAAATCCGCAAGTGGCAACCGGACACACTTCCGCTCCGGGATTTACTCATTGTCCAGAACCAGCAGCGGTTAAGTAGCACCGGATTGCGCGAAGATTCCGCCGGCAAAGTCAGCGCACTGGTGGACGTCATGGCCGTGCGCGAGTGGCGTAAGGAGGATCTCGCGGCAACCTGTGCCGCACAGTGGGAACCGGGCTGGCTGGCGTGGGAGTTGTCGAATGTGCGTCCGCTTGCCCGCATCGGCGCGGTGCCTGCCCGGCTGCGAATCTACGAAATTGAGCTACCAGATGAATAGCCAGACACTTACCGGTCTATGGAGTTTCTTACCGGATCCGCACGGGGATGGGGAGCAACTTGGATTCTGGAAAACGGACTTCGACGCGCGCCTTTGGCGAGAGGTTATGGTTCCATCATGCTTCGAGGCGAGCGGTCCTAATCTCGATTGTTACGAGGGTATCGGCTGGTATCGGCGCACGTTTCGCTTACCGGCGACGTGGCAATTTCACCGGGTAGCCGTGCGATTCGAGGCGGTGAATTACCGGGCCAAGGTGTGGCTCAACGGCCAGCTGCTTGGCCAACACGCGGACGGGTTCCTGCCATTCGAATTCGAGATTGGAAAACAGGCACGTTGGGACGGTGACAATATCTTGGTCGTCGCGGTTGACAACACGCCATACGATGAGGACGTACCGGGCCGGCACGTCGGCTGGCGCGGGTTTGGTGGAATCCTTCGCGAGGTGAACCTGTTGGTAACTGATCCGCTACACATCGCCGACTTGAAAGTGGTTGCTACGCCCGGCGTGAATGGCGGACAGGTTGAATGTCGCATCCGACTGCGGAACGGCCGATGTGCACCTGCGAGCACCATTCTTGATGTGGCAATCCAAGATGCGAACGGCCGGATTGTTGCGACGCTTGGCAAATGTGCGGCGACGGTTGCAGTTGGCAAATCCGTCACTGCCACCATCAAAGGCGTGCTCGCCGGTGCCGGCACCTGGTCACCGGCGACTCCGGTGCTTTACCGGGCCGTGGCCAAACTCACTGAGCAGAACGAAGTTGTGGACGTGGTTAACGCCCGGTTCGGAGTTCGCCGTGTCGAGGCGACTGCATCGGGATTGCTGTTGAACGGCCAGCCCATTTTTCTGACCGGGTTCAACCGGCACGAAGACTCACCACGAACTGCCATGGCCACTGACTTGGAGACGACGCGCCGCGATCTAGAACAGATGAAAGAGGTCGGCGCCAACTTAGTCCGGTTGTGCCACTATCCGCATCACCCGGCGGAACTGGATCTGTGCGATGAGCTCGGCCTATTGGTGATGAGTGAGATTCCGCTCTACAAAGGCGACGTGTCGCCGGCAACCAATGCCGCCCGTGTGACTGCGGCCGGTCGCCAGTTGCAAAGCTTGATTGCGCGGGATGCCAACCATCCCTGCGTCATTTTCTGGTCGGTGAGCAACGAGACCAGCGACCAGAAACCAGAAGTCGCTGAATCAAATCGCGCACTGATCCGGTTGGCCCGGCAACTTGATCCTACCCGACTTTGTGTCCACGTCAGCGACCATTGGATTGACCATCCGAATTTCGCTGAGGATGATGTCATCTGCATTAACTACTACCCCAGTATTGATTTCCCGATCCGGGGGCACACGCCAAACTGCGACCTCGCTCCGTCTGCCGAAAAGTGGCGCACCAATCTTGCGGCGTTGCACCGTCTGTATCCGACAAAGCCGATTTTTGTCACCGAATTTGGCTATGGCTCTTTTGCCGGCACGACTGGCAATGCCTTCGGTGAAGATGAACACGCGCGGGTGATTGAATCCGACTTCACAGCAATGGCGGCACCATTCGTCTGCGGCGCGGCCATCTGGTGTTGGGCGGATCACCCGTGGCCGCCCGGCCGGTATCTCGGCGGACTCGCACTCAGTCCGTTTGGCGTCGTCAGCCGGGACCGGCGCAAACTTAAACCATTTTGGACAGCCCGCGCCTTGTTCCGCGCGAAACAAGGACTCGTCCCGGCCCCGCCACAGGCTTGGTCAGGTGGCACGAGTGTCATCATGTTGCGCCCACACCTAAACGACATCGTGGATGTGCCATTCCCTGACGGTTACGGCATCCGCCCAATGACGACCGGCGACATTGGCCTATGGACTGACATCCAGCGCGATGCCGAACCGTATCTAAAGATCACGGACACGCTCTTCCATGCGGAATTCGGTGCTGACTTGGAGGCCATTAAATGGCGCTGCTTTATTGTGACCAATCCCAAGGGACTCGGCGTCGGCACCATCAGTGCCTGGTACAATGGCGACTTTCGCGGCCAGCGTTACGGAAGGATTCATTGGGTCTCCCTGCGTCCATCTTGTCAGGGCCTAGGCCTTAGCAAATCTGCTTTGGCGTACAGTCTGAAGCAACTCGCCCAGTGGCATGATCGGTGCTACCTCGTGACATCGACTGAGCGCATCCCAGCCATCCACCTCTATCTCAAATTTGGATTCGTGCCGGACCTAACGCTTCCGAATGCCACGGCGGTCTGGCGCGAGCTTGCCAACCGGTCGAAAGATCCTGTGCTTGAGCAAGCGCAGCGGTTGGCAAATACGTAATTCGCTTTCAAGCGAAACACCAACACGACCGTCCAATCCGAACCAGCGAGCCGGCTTACTTTGTCAGACTGACAAGGCGTAGGGCACAAATCCGACCGGATGGCCAGTCGCCACCGCCGGAGCAGTGGCGACCCGGCTCAGCCGACTTAGAAGCGAATGCCGACGCCGCCGTTGACGTTGTGCGGGGCGTAGCCGGTGCGGCCAAGCTCCGTCGTGTAGTTCAGGAACGTGCCAACAGTCTTGGTCCATTGCACTGACACACCAGCACCAGTCACAACACTATCCGCACCGAGGGCCGGACCTGTTGAAGTGAAGGTATCAGCAGTCCCGTTCACAAACCGGGAATCCACAGACACTCCGCTGTTGATGTATTCGTGCTGCCAAGCCACATTGAATTCCGGCGAGACGATCACACCGCGCACTGTTTTATTGAAGCCGAGCCGACCGCCCAACCGTGATTGCAGCGAGTCCTGACTCTGAGAATCAATGCGCAACGGCGCCAGTGAACCGCTTTCATCAAAACCGTTAATGTCGATGCGCTTGTATTGCAACGCCAGTTGCGGACCAAAGCTCCACATCCCTTGCTGCCAGTCGTAACCGCCGCCGAGGAGGGTATTAAATTCCATACCATCGGTGCTGCCGACTGCCGCTTCACCAAACACGATCCGCCGAGTGTCGTAGGAATTGTAGCCACCACCAACCATACCTTCCAAGTGGAGACCGCCCTTGAAGTAGGTGGCGTACACGCTCGCTTGGCCGTTATTCACGCTCATATTTCCGCCGTTGGCAATGTCGCCAGTCATGTCGTTGTAACCAACTGTGAAACCGATGGCCAGTTCCTGACCAAACCGCCGGTCCACACCGAGCGTGAAACCACCACTGTTGAGGTGGTAGCCGCTGGCGTTAGCGTCACCGTGCACGTCTACGAATTCGCCATTGCCTTCGACGTAAACACCCCACGGGTTGTCGAGTGTCGGCTTGAGCGGATCCTCGGCGCGCATCGAATAGATCTGGGCGGCGTCCGCAGTAACGGCAATCGGTTGCAATGATTGGCCGGGACCGCTTGGATCGTAGAGGCTGAGCCGGCTGGCGCTGAAGCCGTGACTGCCAGAGCGCAACTCGTTGACGCGGTTGAGGAAACTGAAACCGCGGGAGTCCAGACCAGCAAAGCCAACGGTGCGCATTGAAGTCAGCGCCGTCGGTGCTAGTTCATCGAAAGCCGCCGGGAGCTGATTGGTCGGAATCGAATAGAGATAGGTCATCAATCCGTTCATCCCTAAGATGCTCGCGTTGAGGCCCAGAACTCGCGCTACCCCTTGCTGATTGGGGGTCTGCGCAAGCGGCAAGAACATCGACGTCGTTGATGTCCAGGTCAAATCGACCGTGTTACCGACGTATAACAGCGATGGCGTGAGCACTGTCGGAACGCTATTGGTGAGCGTGCCGAACGTGCCGGTTACGCCGCCAGTAGCCTGCACGATGAGTTGGGTATGGCCAACGCTGGTCGGCAGATAACCATTGATTTGCACAAGGTGAACTGTGCCGGTAACGCTAGCGATGCCGCCCACGGTAAACTGGAAGTCATTCGTGGCGCCAAGGCCCAGCTGCAATGTACCGTTGAAGGACTGGGTATAGTTGCCGCTGACATTAACAGTGGATAACGAATCAATGCGCAACGTGCTGCTATTGGTCACTCTCAGATAACTAGCGTAGACTGCACCGCCGTCCAGAACATTCAACCGGCTATTGGCGCCACCATCACCGACCCACAGCACGTCGCTGTTGGTCCAAGTGGAACCGGCACCAGTGACCGTGACCGTGTTGTTACTGGCGCTAGCAAAGCTACCAATGACGCTGACTTCACTAACGACGCGACCGCCATTGGAAATGATCAGGCTGTTGTTAAAACCTTGGTCGCCAACGACGATGGCGTAGGTGTTGGTCCAGACGGAGCCGGCGCCAGTGACCAGAACGGTGTTATCTTGAGCGCTAGTGTTGAAACCGATGAGCCCGTTGACGTTAATCACACTGCCGCCGCTATCGATGGTCAGCCTGTTACCGGTTCCGAAGCCGCCAACACAGAGCGTGCCGGTATTGCTCAAGACTGAGCCGGCACCGGTGACGGTGACGGTGTTGTTGCTGGCGGTGGCGCCTGCGCCGATATCGGTCTCGATAGCAGTTACCTTACCGGCATTGGCGATCGTCAAACGATTGCCTGAACCTTCAAGACCAATGGCGACGAGGTCGTTATTCCAGACGGAGCCGGCGCCGGTTACAGTGACAGAATTACCATTCGCTGTGGTGTTGCTACCAATAGTACCAAACGTATCGAAGACAGTGCCGCCATTGGAGATGGTCAGAGAGTTGCCGGAACCGTTGTAGCCGATATTCAATTCGTTGTTGTTGGTCCAGACCGAACTGGTGCCAGTAACGGTGACCCTGTTGCTGTTGGCGCCTAGATTGTAGCCGATATTGCCGTTGGTATTGAACACCGTGCCAGCACTGGCAATGGTCAGGGAGTTACCGGAACCGGAGTAGCCGACGTAGAGATCACCGTTGTTGGTCCACGAACCACTCCCGGTGACGGTAACGGAGTTGCCATTAGCGCCAGCGTTGGAACCGATGCCACCGTTATTATTAATCACGGTGCCGCCGGCGGCAATCGTCAAGGTGTTGCTCGCGCCCCTCAAGCCGACTGTCAGTTCGCTGCCATTGGTCCAGACTGAGCCGGTGCCAGTAACGGTAACGGCGTTGTTGCTACCATTCCAACCGATGACGCTGTTGCCGCCCACTACGACGCGACCGCCGTTGGTGATGGTGAGGGAGTTAGCTGAACCGGCGTCGCCGACGTAGAGACCGCCGTAGTTGGTCCAGACCGAACCGGAGCCGGTGACGCGGACGGAGTTGCCATTAGCGCCAGCGCTGGAACCGATGACAGCGTTATTATTAATCACGGCGCCGCCGTCCGCGATGGTCAGCGTGCTGCTGAAGCCGTTGTAGCCAACAGCGAGGTCGCTGGTGGTATTCCAGACTGAGCCGGCACCGGTGACGGTGACGGTGTTATTGGAGCCTTCCGAGGTTGCGCCGATGTAAACATACGCATTGTAAACCTTTCCGCCGTTGGAGATAGTAAGGCTATTGCCCGAACCGTGGTAGCCAACATACAGGTAGTCAGAGTTGGTCCAAACAGAATTAGCACCGGTGACGAGAACGGTATTGTTGCTCGGGAAAGGTGCGCTGCCGTAGCTGAAGCCGTAGCCGATGATGCCACCGTCGCTATAGGCTTTACCGCCGTTGGCGATGGTGAGACTGTTACCGGAACCGTCGTTACCAACCTTAATATTGTTGGTGTTGCTCCAGACGGAGCCGGTGCCAGTAACGGTGACGGCATTGTGGCTGGCATTAGTCTCGTAGCCGATGGAGCCGTAGTCACTCACCACCGTACCGCCGTTCGTGATCGTCAGCGTGTTGCCGGAACCGGCTTCACCGACTATGACATCGCCGTAATTATTCCAGACAGAGTTAGTTCCGGTAACGGTAACAGTGTTGTTGCTGGCACTGGTGCCGTAGCCGATATAACCGACGGTGTTGAAGACGGTGCCACTATTGGCAATCGTCAATGTATTACCGGAGCCGAAGCGGCCGACGACGAGGGAACTGCGGTTGCTCCAGACAGAGCCAGCGCCAGTAACGGTGCCGGCATTGTTGTTGGCATTAGTGTCGTAGCCGATGGAGCCAGTCGCATTGAACACGGTACCACTGTTGGCAATGAGCAGCGTGTTGCTCGAACCCCTATAGCCAACGTTGAGGTTGCCAAGGTTATTCCAAACTGAATTACTGCCGGTGACAATGACGGCGTTGTTGTTGGCGTCAGGTCTACCACCGATGACGCCGTGGAGATTGAATACTTGGCCGCCGTTGGCAATCGTTAACGTGTTGCTCGAACTATTGTCATATTTGCCGATGTAGAGACTGCCGGCATTGGTCCAGACCGAGCCGGGGCCGGTAACGGTGACAGTATTGCTACTGGAAGCGCTATCGCCGATTGAGCTATCACTGCCACCGATCACGACACCGCCGTTACTGATGACCAGCGAGTTGCCGTAACCATAGTAACCAACACTAAATTGGCTGGTGTTATTCCAGACCGAATTGGTCCCGGTGACAAGCGCGCTGTTATTGCTCGAACCGATTTCGGCACCAATACCGCCGTAGTCACTAAACACTTTACCGCCATTGGCAATCGTCATTGTATTACCATTGCCGTATCGGCCAACATGAAGAGCGCTACCGGTCATGTTACTCAAGATGGAACCGGCACCGGTGACAGTAATAGTGTTATTGCTGGAGAGACTCGCACCGCTGAGGATGACTGCACTACCACCATATACGGTACCACCATTGGTGATGACCAGCGAGTTCCCCGAACCTGAGAGGCCGACATAAAGCGCAACACTGTTATTCCAAACAGAGTTAGTACCGGTGACGGTCACGATGTTGTTGCTGGCGCCGGCATTGACGCCAATCTGTCCATCCACGTCGAAAACAGTGCCACTGCTGGCAATCGTCAATGTGTTGCCATACCCATTTTCTCCGACATAGAGATGGTTACGGTTGCTCCAGACGCTACCGGCACCTGTGACGGTGACGGTATTGCTATTTGCACCAGCGAGCGTACCGATGCTACCAGTCACATCGAACACCGTGCCGCTATTGGCGATGGTCAGCGTATTGCCAAAACCATTGTAGCCAACGTAGAGGTTGTTACTATTTGTCCAGACCGAGCCGGCGCCGGTGACGGTGACGGTGTTGTTGCCGGCGCCAGACATGCGACCGATGTAGCCGTTGGAGTTAATCACACTGCCGCCACTCGAAATCGTTAGGGTGTTATTGGAAGAGCCGTAGTAGCTGTAACCAACACTAAGGTCGCCGATGGTACTCCACGAACCATTACTTGTGACTGTGACGGCGTTAGCACTAGAGTAGAGGCCGATGTAACTATTTTTCCCAGTAAAAACACGCCCTTGGTTTGTAATCGTCAGCGCGTTGCCGGAGCCGGATAAACCAACGTAGAGGTCCGCACTATTTGTCCAAGTCGAGCCGGCACCGGTAACCGTGACGGTGTTATTAGTCGAGTCGCTCTGGACGCCAATGTGGCCGTACATATCATTAACCGCGCCACCAGCGGCAATCACCAGTGAGTTACCAGAACCAAGAGTGCCGACGTCGAGCGCGGTACCGCCGATCCAGACCGAGCCAGTACCGGTAACCGTGACGGTGTTATTATTGGCACCCGAAGTCTGACCAATCGAGCCGGAGACAGAACTAACTTTACCGCCGTTGGTGATCGTCAGCGTGTTACCGGAGCCGCCGTAGCCGACGGAAAGATCGCTGCTGTTGCTCCAGACGGAGCCGGAGCCGTTGATGGTGACGGCGTTATTAGTACCGGTGAAACCGATGTAACCGTTGCTATTGAATACAGAACCGCCATTGGAAACAGTCAGGGTATTACCGTAACCGGAGTTGCCGATTTCAAGATAACCACTATTATTCCACCGGCCGCCGGCGACTACGACGGCATTATTGCTGGCTGTGGCAGTCTCACCGATGACCGCGTTAACGTTGAACACTGAACCACCACTGAGAATGGTGAGCGTGTTTCTGGAGGCATTTGTGCCGATATAGAGGTCGAATTTAACATCCAACTCACCAGAGATATTGGCGAAGTTATTGCTGGCGCCGGCATTTAAGCCGATGTAGCCAGTGGCGATGTTGGTCAATATCCCGTCGTGGGTGATGGTCAACACATTGTTCGTGCCGGAGGTACCGAGCGTGAAATCGGTTCCACCCCAATTATCGTAACCGGTAATAGTAATTAGTGTATTATCCTCGGCGCGGGCCACGC
This sequence comes from Verrucomicrobiota bacterium, assembly GCA_037146675.1. Taxonomy (GTDB): domain Bacteria; phylum Verrucomicrobiota; class Verrucomicrobiia; order Palsa-1439; family Palsa-1439; genus CAINDI01. Next base: position 12,467 of record JBAWWR010000008.1, read on the forward strand.
CGGCGAGGGTGAGGAACATTGCGGCAATCGCCAAGCCAAGCGTCTGCTGGATATAATTCTGGAGTGTTTTATTCATATAATATCGTCTTTTGTGTTTTGATTTAGAGACATGCACGGCCCGATGCAAACTGCGCCGCGACTTGTATAACTAGAAGAATTGTTTACCGCAAGTGATTATTAATGAATATCTTAATAGGACTCTGTCCTATTAAGATATAAGGGAAACGACCGGCGGTGCGCACTTAGCCACGCGACAACCAATCGGAATTTGGCGTGGCTTGTCAAACTCGGCGGCGGCTGGCAAGCTGCCGGTATGTCCACAACTCTGCTCGGCATCTTGTTCGGCTTGGCGGCGGCCACGTGCCAATCGGTCACGTACCTGCAATCCCGGCATTTCGTCGGCCACGCCGCCGGCGGACGGCGGCGATTGATGCTGCTCGGGCACGTGATTCAAGGCGTGATCGGCCTGGCAGTGTTGCCGGTATTGTGGCCGGCGGAGATGCCGGCACTGCGGCAATATGCGTTCCCGTTATTGATGAGCGCGGGCGGATTTCTGGCTGGGCAGGCGTTTTTGTTCACCACGCTCCGTCAGGTGGAGGCATCGCGGGTCGCGCCGTTTCTCAGCATCAAAATCGCCATCTTGGCGACCTTGGCCTGGCTGGTGATGGGGCGGGCGATTACCGGCTGGCAGTGGACGGCGGTGGGGCTGGCGATTGCCGGCGCGTGGCTGTTGAACTGGACCGGCGGAAAACTACCGGCACGCGTACTGGTGACGATTTTGCTGACGTGCGTAGGCTATGCGGTTTCGGATTTATACATTCGCGCATTGATCGAGAGTCTCGCACCGGTCCCGCCGTTGCGCGCGGCGCTGGTGGGCGTGGCGCTGTCGTATATTCTCTGCGGTGTGGTGGTGTTGCCGGTCTGGTTCGGCGTCGGCAAGGTCGCGTGGGCAGACGTACAGCGCGCGACACCGTACGCGTTGACGTGGCTGGCGAGCATGGTGTTTTTGTACGCCTGTTTCGCGCTGATCAATGTAGTGCTGGGCAACATCGTGCAATCCACACGCGGGTTGATTTCAATCCTGCTCGCGCCGGTGATGGCGCGCAGCGCTGACTGGGGACATTTGGAGACCGCGCAGTCGCGGCATGCGGTCTTGCGGCGCGCGGCGGTGGCAGTCTTGATGACGGTAGCGGTGGCGCTGTACGTCTGGGGAACGCGCTAAACCGGCTTTTGCGGTTGACTGCCGGGCAAGTTGCGATACTGTTCCGCAACCCTATTTGCAACCGGAGCAATATCACCATGGCAAAACTATCACTGACTGACTTGAAAGACTTCCGCGGCAAGACCGTTTTCGTCCGCGTAGATTACAACGTGCCGCTCGATGCCGCCGGCCAGATCACCGACGACAAGCGCATCAAGGCCACCGTGCCGACGCTGGAATATCTCATCAAAGGCGGCGCGAAAGTCGTGCTCGCTTCACACCTTGGCCGGCCGAAAGGCAAACGCGATCCAAAGCAAAGCCTCAAATCCTGCGCCGAAGGCTTGGCCAAACTTATCAACCAGCCGGTTGCGTTCGCGGACGATTGTATCGGTGCCGGCGTGGAACAACAAGTAGCCGGGCTGCAAGCCGGTCAGGTACTGCTCCTCGAAAATCTCCGGTTTTATGCCGAGGAAGAAAAGAACGATGCCGGCTTCGCGGCGAAACTCGCCAAAGGCATGGATATTTACGTCAACGACGCCTTCGGCACTGCGCACCGCGCCCACGCTTCGACGGCGGCGGTGGCAGAACTCGTTAAGCAGCGCGGCGGTCAGGCGGCAGCCGGTTTCCTGATGGAAAAGGAATTGAAATATCTCGGTGGCGTCGTCTCTCACCCGGCCCGCCCACTCCTCTGCATCCTTGGCGGCGCGAAAGTTTCCGACAAAATCAATGTCATCGAAAACCTGCTCAATCTCGCCGACGTGATTCTGATCGGCGGCGCGATGGCGTACACGTTCCGCAAGGCGCAAGGCTACAACGTCGGCAAATCGCTCTGCGAAAATGACAAGCTCGACCTCGCCAAATCGCTCCTCGAAAAAGCCAAAGGTAAAAAATTCTTCCTGCCGGACGATCAACTGGAAACCCTCGAGTTCAAAGCCGGCGCACCGACGCATAACACTGACGGCCCGACCATTGCCGAAGGTTGGGAAGGCGTGGATATCGGCGCAAAGACCATCGAAACCTACAAGCGCGAAATCGCCAAAGCCAAGACCATCGTCTGGAACGGGCCGATGGGCGTGTTCGAAATTCCGGATTTCTCCAAGGGCACATTCGAAGTTGCTAAGGCCGTCGCGCAAGCAACGAAAAACGGCGCGACCACGGTCATCGGCGGCGGCGACAGCGCCAAAGCGGTGAAGCAAGCCGGCTTGGCCAAAGAGATGAGCTTTGTCAGCACCGGCGGCGGCGCATCGCTGGAGTTCTTGGAAGGCAAGCCCTTGCCCGGTGTCGCCGCGTTAAGCGACAAGCTTTGAATTAGTCTGTTCGCCGACTGGAGGCACGATGACGGCACGCCAACAGTCAGTGATGATCGTCGCCTTTGGTGATTCCATCACCGAAGCCAGCCATCAGAAACTGGAATATCGCTGGCCGGAGATTCTCCGGCGGCAATTGCAGGAGCGCTTTACCGGCACCAACATCAAGGTGATTAATGCCGGCGTTGGCGGCAACACTTCACGCGAAGGGTTGGCACGGTTTGAGAAGGATGTGCTCAGCCACCGGCCGGACTTCGTGTTGTTCGAGTTTGGCAACGATGCGACCCACGAGCCGGAGCGCCACGTGACCGAAGACGAGTTCATCAAGAACCAAAACCTTATTATCGCCCGCGTCGCCAAGGAAGCCGGCGGCCGCGCCATCCCGCTGATCTTTCCCCCAATTATTGACCGCTGGCACGTCTACTATAATCACCCATTTACCAAACAGCATGGCGGGCAGGACCGGTATCAAGAGCGGTACCGGGAAGCCACCCGGCAGATGGCCCGTGAAAACAACTGTCCGTTGATCGATATTGACGGCGCCTTGCGCAAGGAGATGGCGCAGCACGGCCCGGAGTCCTGCATCTTGCCGGATGGAGTCCATCTGACTGCCCACGGAAATGAATGCGTGGCGCTAGCGGTTCTGCAAGCTTTGGCACCGGAAGTTTAAAAACATTATCAGAGTCCGAGCGCCAAATAGTTCGGCTCGGCGCACGCCAATGTTTGTGATCTTCAATCTCCTCACTTGTGTTTTGCTGGGAATTGCCTTAGAAAGCGGGCGTGAGCTGTAAGGAATTGCGCATCGGCGTGCTGGGGTCGGGCAACGGCTCGAATTGCGAAGCGATTCTCCAGGCGTGCGACCGGGGTCAGATTCCGGGGCGCGTGGTGGTGGTCGTGAGCGATATTGCCGAAGCCTTTATCCTCGAACGTGCGCGCAAACGCGGCATCCCGGCGCACTTCGTCGGGCCAAGCCGGTTCAAGACAAAATTGGAACCGGAGCTTGAGGAAGAGATGGCCGGCATCTTGCGCAAGGCGGGTGTGGAGTTGGTGGCGTTGGCCGGTTATATGCGCGTAGTGAAAACGCCGTTGCTGACGGCGTTTGCTGGTAAGATGTTGAATGTGCATCCGTCATTGTTGCCGTCGTTCCCGGGCTTACACGCGTGGGAGCAAGCGTTGCAGGCGGGCGTACGAGTGACCGGTTGCACGGTGCATTTTGTGAACGAAGGCGTTGACGCCGGGCCGATTATTTTACAGCAGGCGGTGCCGGTGCTGGCGGACGATACGCCGCCGTCATTGCACCAGCGGATTCAGGTCGCGGAACACACGCTGTTGCCGGAAGCGATTCGATTGTTTGCACAGAGCAAACTACAGATTAGCGGCCGGCAAGTAACAATTTTGGAGTGATATTATGAGCGAGAAAACGAATAGGAAATTGCGATTGGGCTTACCGAAAGGCAGCCTACAGGAATCCACATTTGCCTTGTTGGCCAAGGCGGGTTGGAAATTGTCGTCCAGCAGCCGGAGCTATATTCCGCGCGTGGACGACCCGGAACTGGAACTGCGTTTAATCCGGGCCCAGGAAATCAGCCGGTATGTGGAGCACGGATTCCTTGATGCCGGACTGACCGGCGCGGATTGGATTGCGGAGAACGACAGCGATGTGCAGGTCGTCGCTGAGGTCGCGTACAGCAAGCAGACAACGAATCCAGCGCGGTGGGTATTGGCGGTGCCGAATGATTCACCGATTAAGTCGGTCAAGGATTTGCAGGGAAAACGCATTGCGACGGAGCTGGTGGAGGCCACGCGCCGGTGGTTGAAGAAAAACGACGTGCAGGCCGAAGTCGAGTTTTCATGGGGCGCAACGGAAGTGAAAGCTCCAGAATTGGTGGATGCAATCGTCGAGTTGACCGAGACCGGCTCGTCACTCAAAGCGAATAATTTGCGGATCGTGGATGAACTGGTGCGGAGTTTCCCACAGTTGATCGCCAATAAGAAATCGTGGGAAGATACGTGGAAGAGGCAGAAAGTGGAGACGCTGGCGATGATGCTGAAAGGCGCGTTGCAGGCTGAGGAAAAAGTCGGCCTGAAGATGAACGTGCCGCGCGCAAAACTCGACGCATTGCTGAAACAGTTACCGGCCTTGCGCGATCCGACAATCTCGACTTTGTCCAAGCCAGACTGGGTGGCGGTAGAGACAATTATTGATGAGAAGATTGTGCGCGAGATCATCCCGCAGTTGAAGTCGGCCGGTGCCGAAGGTATTATCGAGTATCCGTTGAACAAAGTCATTTACTGAACGAAGGAGATCGCATGGGTTCAATCAAGAAAAGCCGTAAAGCGAAAATCAACAAGCACAAGCGCCGCAAGGCACGCAAGTCGATTCGCCACAAGAAGCGCAAGTAACCGCGCGACCGGCACCAATGTTGCACAAGCTGTTTTACCGGCGCGGATGGCTCGCCGCGGTGGTGGGTTTGTGTGCCGGCATCGGCTGTGCGACGACTGCTCTGCAGTCTGGCAAGCCCGCCCAACTGGAACTGACCGCCATTGAAGACCGGCACGCCGCCGCCCTCGCCCATTATGCGACGGCGGTGTCGCTTGCCGCCACGCAAGGCATGCCGGCTGCGTTGCCGGAGTTTCGGTTGGCGTGCGACCTCGATCCCGGTAATCTGTCAGTCGCGTTTCTGCTAGCGGAGTATTACCGGTCGCAGCGCGACACGACAAATGCCGTCGCGGTTCTGGACTCGGCGATTGCTGCCAACCCCACGGCTGGCGAACCGTGGGTGGCCAAGGGTTTAACCTACCGGAGCACTGAGGACATGCCGAACGCCATTGCCGCGTTCCGGCAGGCGTTAAAAATCGAGCCAACACATCCCGGCGCAATGCGGGCATTGACGGAGACGTATTTGATCCTGGATGACACGAACAACGTGGTCAGCCTGCTCAACGAATCGTTCCGTCAGCACTCCACGGACGCGACATACTGGACAATGCTCGGCGACCTTTCCGGTATCGCGCTCCATCAGAAACCGTCGTTAGCCGGCCGGCTCGATCCGACGCACTCCCGCCAATGCTACGAACGCGCGTTGGCATTAGCGCCAAAGGACCCGGACATCCTCTTGCGCGCCGGCGATGCGTACTTGAACGCCAACGAGCTCAAAGCGGCCGCCGACATCTACGCGAAGTTGCTCGATCTGCACCCGAATCTGCCGCAGTTACGCGAGCGTCTCGCCGCAGTTTATCTGAAGACCGACCAAAAGGAAAAAGCGGTCGCGTTGTACAAGGAACTGATCAAGCGCGATCCGTTGCGGTTTGAGTTCTACAACATCCTCGGCGAACTCCACGAAGACACCGGCAAGCTCGAAGACGCATTGAATTTTCTCGAGCAATCTCTAAAACTGAATCCCGACCAAGCCGACATCTACGTCGCCATCTGCGAACTGCAGCGCCGACTCAAGCATTTCGCCAATGTCACGAAAACGCTTGCCGCGTGGAAGAAACGCTTTCCGATGGATTGGCGCGTGCCATATTTCCAAGCCTTCATCCATACCGGCGACAAGGCCTACACCAAGGCTGTTGCCGCGTATGCCAACGCGGAGACGCTCGCAAGCGAAATGCCACAAGAGGTCAAACTCAATGCTCAATTTTACTTTGGCTACGGCGCCGCTTGCGAACGCGCCGGTGACCTCGATAAAGCGGCGACATTGTTCCGCAAAGCCATCGCGCTCGATGGTAAGTTTGCTAACGCCTACAACTACCTTGGCTACATGTGGACCGACAAAGGCACTAATCTTACTGAAGCGATGGACTTGATTCAGAAAGCTGTCGCGCTCGAACCAGACAACAGCGCGTTCCTTGACAGCCTCGGCTGGGCATTTCACAAACTTGGCCGTGATGCTGACGCGTTGCCACAACTGCAACGCGCTGTCGAACTACTCGAAAAAGGCACGAAGCGCGACAAGGAAGACCGGCAAGACGACGCTGTTATGTACGACCACCTAGCCGATATTTTATTCAAACTCGACAAGCGCGTTGAGGCCATTGCCGCATGGAAACGCGCCATTGAACTTGATCCCGGCAACAAAGACATCGCCGCCAAACTTGCCGGCGCACAGCAGTGATTCTAATCAAATTCCGGCTTGGCTTCGCGCGTCATTAAATCGCGCACCGCCTGTTTTGGCGACTGGCCTTCGTAAAGGATGCTGTGCACTTGCCGGCTGATCGGCAAATCTACTTTTAATCGCTGTGCTAGTTGCCAAACCGACTTCGCAGTTTTAACGCCTTCGGCGACGGACTTGGTGCTGCCAATAATCTGCGCAACTGTCTCACCACGGCCGAGCCGTTCACCAAAACTCCGGTTGCGACTGTGCCGGCTGAACGCGGTCACGATGAGATCGCCGACACCGCTCAATCCCGAAAAGGTTTCTGGGCGCGCGCCCAATGCCGTGCCGAGCCGCGCCATTTCCGCCAACCCACGCGTGCAAAGCGTCGCTTTTGTGTTGTCGCCGAAGCCAATGCCATCACAGCAACCGGCAGCAATCGCAATCACATTTTTCAGCGCGCCACCAAGTTCCACGCCCACCACGTCGTCGTGCGTGTAAACACGGAACCGCTCATTCATAAACGCACGCTGCGTTAAAGTGGCCGCCCCGGTATCACGCGAAGCCACGACCACTGCCGTCGGAATTCCCCGCCCAACTTCTTCGGCATGACTTGGCCCGGACAAAACGACGACGCGATTCTGTGGCAATTCGGCAGCGATGACCTCGCTCATGCGCGCCCCAGTTTCGTTCTCGATACCCTTCGCCACGTGCACTAACGCCGCAGTCGCCGGCAAGAAGTCGCGAAGTTGCTGGCAAATCGACCGCATCCCGTGCGACGGCACGGCAAGCACGACCAACTCCGCCTCGCGCAACGCCGCTGCCGTATCGAGGGTGACCAAAATTGCCGACGGGACTGGCACGCCTGGTAAGAAAAGCCGGTTTTCACGGATCGCAAGAATCGGTTCGACTTCTTCCGGCAAGCGACCCCATAAAGTTACGCGGTGACCGTTGCCGTGCAGCAATACCGCCAACGCCGTTCCCCACCCGCCAGTGCCGATGACCGTGATGTTCATAGTTTTTTCTTCCCGACCCGGTTTTCGGTACCGGCCAGCAATCGATGAATGTTTGTTCTATGAGTGTAAAGAACAAGCATGCCAAGAATCCCGGTAAAAATAAGAGATGTCAGATCATGAGTTATACGCCACGTCGCAATCGGCAACGCCGCCGCCGCGCTGACCGACGCCAACGACACATACCGACTCAATGCGAACACCACACCCCAAACCGCCAATCCGCAAAGCATCGGCACCGGCAACATCGCCGCCAACGCCCCGGCACTCGTCGCCACGCCTTTACCGCCTTTAAATTTCAGCCAACAAGTCCAGTTGTGTCCGGCAATCACCGCCAAGCAACAGACAATCTGCAACGCCGTCCCCTGCCCCGGTATTAGTTTTTTTGCGAGAAGCACCGGCAAAAAACCTTTTCCTGCATCAATTAGCAAAACGGCAATCCCGGGGATTTTGCCGAGTACGCGCATGACATTCGTCGCGCCGATATTGCCGGAGCCGACCGTCCGAATATCAATCCCGCGCGCCTTCGCCCAGAGGAAGCCGGTCGGAATCGATCCGAGCAAATACGAAAGCAACCCCCCAAAGATGAAATTCGTCACCGTCATGCGGCGGACTGTAGCGGATAACGGCGAATTTCAGCAAGCACTTTGGAGCGCCGCGAAATGCGCAGCGTCGCGCACCATGTTGGAGTTATTGAAGAAACAGTAGTTCACCGGGGCGGGCCGGCAGAATTGACGGAGCTGCGCGAGTTCTTCGCCGGAATAGCGGTGCTGTGCACTGGTACGGCCGTGCAGTCGAAAATACTGCACCTTACCGGTCAGCGCCGGTGGCGTTTGGAATGGATCCACGACGTGCACCAAGTCGAGTTCCTTGCAGAGCGCAGCCACTTGCTCCGGCTTCCAAGCACCGCGCGGTTCCCAGCCAAACTGAAACTTACCGCGTTTAGCTTTTTCAAAAAAACGTTTCATCCCGGCAATGTGCTCGCTGGTCGGCGCGAAACTGGCCGGACATTGGAAGATGACAAAGGCCGCATCAAGTTCACGCGCCACGGCAAATGTTTCGTCCCACGCCCACCGGATTGTGGCGTTGAAACCGAAATGGCCACAGTGCTGCCGGTCATGGTCATCGAGCGGCGTGTGCCGGTAGGTCGGACTGGTAGCGCGGTGGGTGATAACTTGCCAAGCTTTCATGGCAAATCGGAACCCAGCCGGCGCAGCAGCGCGCCAACGGGCGGCAGTCGGCAGTTTGGGCAACCGATAGAAACTGGTGTCAATCTCGACGCACGAGAATTTCCGGAAATACTCGGCCTGGGCAAGCGCAAAGCCGCAGCAACCGGTATGAATCGTTGGCGGTTGTGCGCCCACGCCTGATTATGGTGTCAGATTCTTGAGTAGAATCTTGGAATTGCGGCCGCTCTGCTCGTATTTTTCACGCCGCGCCACCGGCAGATCTTCGGTGGTGCCTTCCCGGTAGCTGAGTTTGTGCTGGAAAAACGTGAATGCCTGTGTGGACAGACAGAACACCGTATCCGCACCAAGTTCTTTAGCGACAATTTCAGCACGGGCGGCGAGTTTGGTGCCAATGCCGCGATGTGCGTGTGCCGGGTTTACTTGAAGACAAGCCAGTTCAGCTTTTTTCTCAGCTGGGTAGGAGGTAACAGAAACGCAACCGACGATGTTGCCGTCGATCTCGAAGACGAAGTATTCGTTGATGTTTTTTTCGATGGCGCTGCGAGTGCGCTTGAGAAGTTGGTCGCCATCAATTGCCGGCTTAATCAATGCCGTAATGTGCCGGACGTCTTTGCGCATGGCCGGCCGGATGCCTTGGTATTCATTAGCGTAGATTAGCGTGCCGATGCCTTCGTTGGAGAAGACTTCGGCAAGCAAACCTTCATCCACTTGGCCATTGATGATATGGACGCGTGGCACACCGCCTTGCGCCGCGCGCAGGGCGTATTGCGCTTTGGAAAGCATGTCGGGCAGAAATTTTCCTTCAGCGGTTTTGAGCAGGTTCTCTAGTTCTGGTATGGCGAGTTGGGAAAGCAACTTGCCATCCACCTCCAACCCATTGCGTGTGGTAATTAGCATCAGCTTGACTGCACCGAGCGCCCGCGCAACTTCGACTGCCACGGCATCGGAGTTGAGCCGGTAAGTGTGCCCGTTACCATCAAATCCAAGCGGCGGAATGACCGGGATAATACCGGTACCGATGAGTTGCCGGAGAAAATCAACGTCCACTTGATGCACTTTACCGGTGTGCTGGTAATCCACGCCCTTAAGAATACCAAGCGGCACGGCTTCGATGGCGTTGGTCTGCGCGCCGCGAAGGTTGTTGGCGGAAAGACCTTCCAGAATTTCGTGCGTGACCCGGTTGGCGCTCATCATCGCCAACTCCAACGTCGTCGCGTCGGTCATGCCGGTCCCATCTGAATTGGAAATTGGCTTACCAAGCTCCTGAGCGAGACTGGCGATCTGGTGACTGGCACCATGGACAATAACAATCTGAATACTCAGACTCCGCAACACCGCGATGTCGAGCAGCAGATTGTGGAAGTTATCGTCAGCCACCACGGCGCCATCAATGGCGATGAGGAAGACTTTGTCGCGAAACTGTGGAATGTAATGCAGAATCCCGCGCAGATCAGTTGGTTTCATTAGCGTCGGCGTTCTTATACGGCACGCTGGCTACTGATATCAATAGCTGTTTTTGAAAACCCACCTAAATTAAATTAATCGCCAATAATCTTAACGAGCACCCGCTTGCGGCGGCGGCCGTCAAACTCACCGTAGAAGATTTGCTCCCACGGACCGAAGTCCAATTGGCCGACGGTCACGGCAACGACAACTTCCCGACCCATAATTGTCCGCTTCAGATGGGCATCGCCGTTATCCTCGGCACCGTTGTGGGCATACTGCGAGTGCGGTTTTTCCGGTGCCAATTTTTCCAGCCACCGCTCAAAGTCGGCGTGCAAACCAGACTCGTTGTCGTTGATAAATACGCTTGCGGTGATGTGCATTGCGTTGCAGAGCACAAGCCCTTCACGGATTCCGCTTTCGCGTAGACAAGCCTCAACCTCAGGCGTGATGTTCACAAAACCGCGCCGGGCGGGTACGCTAAACCAGAGTTCTTTTCGGTAGCTTTTCATACGCATCATCATATAAGTTTATTGCGTGAAAATCACCACCATCAATCAAGTTCCATTAGAACAAGTCTCGCTGCCGGGTGCCGCAGGCTGCGCCTATCGCGTCGCTATTTCAGCTCGCGACGGCGCGAAGAATTTTGCGATGCGCTTCTTTGAAGTCGCCCCCAGCGGACACACCCCACTGCACAGCCACCCATACGAACACGAAGTTTACATTCTTGAGGGCTCCGGTAATGTCTGGCGCGACGGCCAGGAAGTCTCACTCCAAGCCGGGAATGTTTTGTTCATACCGGCGGATGAAAAACATCAGTTTCAGAACACCGCCGGCAATCCACTCAAGTTCATCTGCCTGATCCCGTCCGAATTCCAAAAGTGCTAAATGGCCCGGCTCACTAAAATCTACACCCACACCGGCGACCAAGGCGAAACTGGCCTCGTTGCCGGCAGGCGTATCAGTAAAGATTCAACACGCATTTGGGCAGCCGGCACGGTGGACGAGCTTAACTCAGCGATCGGCTTGGCGCGCGCGTTGAACCCTGACCGGCGGACTGCAACGGAACTGGCAAAGATTCAAAACAACCTGTTTAACCTTGGCGCAGAACTGGCCACGTTGCCGGAAGATTTTGTCGCCGGTATGCCCACCATTAAACAACAGCACATCACGGCATTAGAACGCTTGATGGATGGATTCAACGCAAAGTTGGGACCGCTGAAAGAATTTGTCTTACCAGCAGGAATTTCGTCCGCGGCCCAACTCCACGTCACGCGAACGATTTGTCGCCGCGCAGAACGCTGGTGCGTCCGGTTGACTCGGCAAGAAAAAATCGGAAAACTGGCTGTCCCGTACTTAAACCGGCTTGGTGACGCGTTGTTTGTATTGGCCCGGTGGGAAAATTTTAAAGCCGGTTGGCATGAAGTCTACTGGAAAAAACCAACCGCCAACCGACGCCGCGGGATTAATTAAACTCCCGTTTGCAGCGAACCGGCAACCTTCAAGCGCGCAAGCGCACGTTGCAACGCTGCCGTAGCACGGGCAGAATCAATCTCATTGGTCTTATTGGCGAGCCGTGCTTCAGCGCGTTCTTTGGCACGTTCAGCACGGGCCTTATCAACTTCTTCCGGGCGCTCTGTGCTTCGTGCCAATACAGTCGTTTGCTCGGGTTGAACAATCAAAAATCCGCCGCCAACCGCTAGCTGACGATTTTGATCGTCGGCTGTTCGCACCTGCAAGACACCGGGTTTGAGCGCAAATACAAACGGTGCATGCCCCGGTAAGATTTCAAACACACCTTCCTGGCCGGGTGCGATAACAAACCGGACTGACTCACGCAAACAGGCTTTCTGGAGCGTGAGAATCTCGAGCGGAAATGTCTTTTCGCCAGCCATCAGGACTTCATCTTCTCCGCTTTGGCCCGCGCCTCTTCGATGGCGCCGACCATGTAAAACGCTTGTTCCGGCATATCATCGCATTTGCCTTCGAGGATCTCTTTAAAGCTACGAATGGTATCGGCCACGCGGACATATTTACCTGGCGTGCCGGTGAATTGCTCCGCCACGAAGAATGGCTGCGAGAGGAAGCGCTGAATCTTCCGGGCACGGGACACAGTCTGCTTGTCTTCTTCCGAAAGCTCTTCCATACCCAGAATCGCAATGATGTCTTGCAGATCTTTGTAACGCTGCAACACCTGCTGCGTGGCACGGGCAACCTTGTAGTGTTCGTCACCGACGACGAGCGGGTCAAGAATCCGGGAAGTCGATGCGAGCGGATCGACGGCCGGGTAGATACCGAGCTCGGCGATTTGCCGAGACAAGACGATGGACCCATCCAAGTGCGTGAATGTCGTTGCCGGCGCCGGGTCGGTGATATCGTCTGCCGGCACGTACACGGCTTGCACTGACGTAATCGAACCATGCTTCGTCGAGGTAATCCGCTCCTGCAAATCACCCATTTCGGTCGAAAGCGTCGGCTGATAACCAACGGCGCTCGGCATACGGCCAAGCAGCGCGGAAACTTCAGAACCGGCTTGCGTGAAGCGGAAAATATTATCAATGAACAAGAGCACGTCTTTGTTCTCGTGGTCGCGGAAGTATTCGGCCTGCGTCAATGCCGACAGCGCAACGCGGAGGCGCGCACCGGGGGGCTCATTCATCTGACCGAACACCATGACAGTATTCGCGATAACACCGGACTCCGTCATTTCGAGATAAAGATCGTTGCCTTCGCGGGTACGTTCGCCAACGCCGCCGAACACGGAGAAACCGCTATGCTCCTTGGCGATGTTACGGATGAGCTCCTGAATGAGCACCGTCTTGCCGACGCCGGCGCCACCGAACAAGCCGATTTTGCCACCTTTGGCGAATGGCGCGAGCAGGTCGATTGATTTCAAGCCGGTCTCGAACAATTTATTCGCCGCCACCTGATCTTCAAAGGCCGGGCTGGCGCGGTGAATCGGCAGCCGTACCTTTGCGTCAACCGGACCCTTGCCGTCAATCGGCCGACCGAGTAGGTCAAAAACACGACCGAGCGAGGAATGTCCAACCGGAACCGTAATCGCACCGCCGGTATCAATCGCCTCCATGCCCCGCACGAGACCTTGCGTAGCGCTCATCGAAACGGTGCGGACGAGGCCGTCACCGAGGTGACCGGCCACTTCGACAGTGATGTCGATGCCTTTTTCTTTATCAGTAATCGTGATGGCGTTATTGATCGCCGGCATTTCTTCGGTGAAAAACTCCACGTCAACGACTGGGCCGATGACCTGTGCGATTTTACCTTTGCGTAGTACGGTAGTGCTCATTTTTTCTCCAATGCGTCTGCGCCTGAGACGACTTCCAAAAGTTGACTGGTAATGCTGGCTTGACGGGCGTTGTTGTACCGGCGCGTTAAGCCGGTAATCATATCGGACGCGCTATCGGTAGCCGCTTTCATCGCGACCATCCGCGCAGCTTGTTCGCTCGCGAGTGATTCAACCAGCGACCGGTAAATCAAAACCTCAACATACTGCGGCAAGAGTGTGTTCAGTAATTCTTCGGCACCCGGCTCGAATTCGTAAGCGGCACGCTGTTGCGTGTCGCTTACTGCCGGCTGCGCCAGTGGCAGCAACTGCGCCACCGCTGGCTGTGATTTCAACACGCTGACAAACTTCGCGTATGCCAAAAATACCTGATCATACTTACCGGCACCGTAATCCGTGATGACTTGCTTAGCGATTGAACCAATTTCTTCAAGGCGAACATCCCGCGACGGCTGTGGGAATTGCTGGACGATGTTAGCGCCGAGCCGGTGAAAATGTTCCCGACCTTTGCGGCCAACGGTAATGACATCCACCGGTACAGTTTGTTCCTGAAAAAAACGCTGCGCCTCACGAATGACGCCGGCGTTGAACGCACCGCACAAACCGCGATCCGAAGTCACAACTACCAACGCAATGCGTTTGACTTCCCGACTGGCCATCAACGGATGACGGGCTGCGCCACCGCTGGATGCGACAACGTCTTGCAGAATCACGGAGATGCGTTCGGCATATGGCCGGGCAGACTCGGCCTTACCTTGGGCACGACGCAACCGGGCCGCGGCGATCATATTCATCGCCCGCGTAACTTGCCGGATGTTCTTCACGCCCTTGATGCGGCGGCGAATGTCGCGGAGACTGGCCATTCCTTACTTACCGGAGAAGATACCTTTAAATTCGTCTGCCGCTTTCTTCAAGCCGGCGACGACTTCATCAGTCAATTCTTTCTTCGTGCGTAGCAGTTCAACCGTCGACGAATACTTGCTCGTGAGGAATTGCAAGAACTCGACCTCAAACTTGCGGATGGCCGATACCTCAACACCATCAAGGTAACCGTTAGTCGCAGCCCAGAGGATCGAGACTTGGTCTTCGTTCGTCATCGGCCGATATTGCGGTTGCTTGAGCAATTCCACCATGCGTTGACCGCGATCAAGCTGCGCTTTCGTGTTCTTGTCGAGATCACTCGACAATTGCGCAAACGCCGCGAGTTCCCGGTACTGTGCAAGACTCAAACGGAGCGTGCCGGCAATCTTCTTCATCGCCTTAGTTTGCGCGCTGCCGCCAACACGACTGACCGATAGACCAACCGAAACGGCCGGACGAATACCGGCATAGAACAAGTCGGATTCGAGGTAAATCTGACCGTCGGTAATTGAAATAACGTTCGTCGGAATATACGCCGAGAAATCGCCTTCCTGCGTTTCAATGATCGGCAACGCCGTAAGCGAGCCACCGCCCTTCGGATAGATGGGATTGAGCTTTGGTGCGTCGATATTGAGCTTCGCGGCGCGTTCGAGCAACCGGCTGTGCAGATTGAAGATGTCACCAGGAAAAGCTTCGCGGCCCGGCGGACGACGCAGCAGCAACGAAATCTGCCGGTAGGCAATCGCGTGTTTGGAGAGATCGTCGTAAATGATAAGTGCGTGCCGGCCATTGTCGCGGAAGTGTTCGCCCATCGCCGCGCCGGAATATGGGGCCACGAACTGCATCGGGGCGGCATCGCTGGCGGTGGCGCTGACGACAATGGTGTAATCCATCGCGCCGGCTTTTTCCAACGTCTCGACAACACTGACGACAGTGGACTTCTTCTGGCCGATGGCGACGTAGATACACATCACATCGCCGCCTTTTTGATTGATAATCGTGTCAATGCAAATGGCGGTCTTACCGGTCTGCCGGTCGCCGATGATAAGTTCTCGTTGGCCACGACCAATCGGAATCATCGCGTCGATGGACTTAAGACCGGTAGCGAGCGGTTGTTTGACCGGTTCACGTTCGATAACGCTCGGCGCACGAGTTTCAATTGGGCGAATTTTTTCGGCGTTAATCGGGCCTTTGCCATCAATCGGCTGGCCGAGCGCATTAACAACGCGCCCGAGCAAGGCATCGCCGACCGGGACGCTGAGAACGCGACCAGTCCGCTTGACGAGCTGGCCTTCTTCAATTTTCGTAAAGTCGCCAAGAATCATCACACCGACGTTGTCGCGTTCGAGGTTGAGCGCAACGCCGTAGTTGCCGCCGGGGAACTCGAGCATTTCCTCGGAAAGACAGTTCGGCAAGCCTTTGACGCGGGCGATACCGTCGCCGCACTCAATGACTTCACCGACTTCCTGGACGGTGACTTCGGATTTAAATTCACTAATGCTCTTGCGGAGCACGTCGGCGATTTGTTTGGAGTCGAGTGTGAGTGTGTCAGCCATGGATAACCTCTACTGCGCTAACTTCGCTTGAATCTGATCGAGTTTACGGCGGAGACTGCCGTCAATGATTTGTTCGCCAACCTTGATGATTGCACCACCAAGAATTGCCGGGTCAACTTTCTGAAAAAGCTGGATGTTTTTGCCGGTCACGCGATTGAGTTCGGCAACTAGCCGGCCCACCGTATCGCCATCAAGTGCGGTAGCGGTGGTGACTTCGCCGGTAACCTTCTGCCGCGCGGTCGCGGCAATACTTGAGAATTCTTCAATGACGTGCAGCACACGGCCGCCGCGATCCTGATCGCTGAGCGAAGTTAGCGTCGTCAAAACGAGCGGATGGACGCGGCCTTGAAACAAATCGCTGAGCGCCCGGCGTTTGCCTTCGGATTTGATATTCGGGTCTTTAAGAAACTGCAACAATTCCGGATTGCCCTTGAGCAGTTCACCAAGACGGTAAAGCTCTTCTTCGACGCGACTAACCACGCCTTCGGCCTGCGCCATTTCAAACAGTGCGCGGGCGTAACCGGTACTGATCGGATCGTGAGCCATTACTGCTTCCGGACTTTGGCGAGATCGGTAATTAGGCCGTCAATGAGCTGCTTGTGTGTTGCGGCATTGACTTCCTTTTCGATGATTCGCCCGGCAATCTGAACGGACAAACCAGCAATCGTGTCCTTCATTTCCTGAATGCCTTTTTCCTTCTGGCGAATGATTTCCTCTTGCGAACGCGAGACGATTGCCGATGCTTCGGAGTTGGCTTTGTCCACAACTTCCTTGCGGACTTTTTCGCCAAGCTGCCGGGCTTCTTCGATAACCTTGCCGGCTTCCATGCGCGCTTCGGCAATCTGCTTCTGGTAATCTTCCATCAGCTTTTTCGCTTCAACGCGCGACTTCTGGGCGTCGTCGAGTTGAGCTTTGATGAGCTGACCGCGCCGGTCGAGTGCTTCAGCGATCGGCTTGAACGCGAATTTCGCGAGCAAGACCAGCAACACTGCAAATGTGATCAACGTCCAGATTTGCAGGCCGTAGTCCTGCGGCACGATGCCGCTTTCTTCCGGCGCGTGCGCTGCGACCGGTGCCGCGTGCGCTACCAACGGTAACACCACAAGGCTAGTGCCGAGGATGAGTCGGAGAATGGTCTTCATGGTCGCGTTACTTGACCGCGAGCAAGATGAACGTGATCAGCAACGCGTAGAGCGCCTGCGCTTCAACGAGCGCGAAGCCGGTAAACATTAGGCGTTGAACCAATGGTAACGCTTCAGGTTGCCGGGCGGCGGACTCGATGCTTTTGCCGAAAATCATGCCGATGCCGATGCCGGAACCAAGTGTGCCCAAGCCGACCGCGAGACCGGCACCGAGCTTGGCCAACGGTACGGCCGCGCTCATTGTTTGTGTGACTGCTTCTGCAACTTCAGCTGCCATTTTGTGTTTCTCCTGTGGTTAACTTAGTGTGATTCTTCCATCGCTTCGCCGAGGTACAATGCCGTCAGCAAAGCAAAAATAAACGCCTGAATAAACGCTACGAAAATTTCAAATCCGTCCATCACCACCACGCCGACGAACGGCAACGCCGCCAGCAACTTCATCCCAATCCCCTGCTTGAGCAGATAGCTGACACCAATCAAATCGCCGGTGAGCAATACCACAATGATCTGGTGACCAGCCGTCATGTTCGCAAACAAACGAATCGCCAACGAAAATGGCCGCGCCAGCGTACCGATGACTTCAATCAACGGCATCAACGAAAACCGCAACCAAGCCGGCGCGGTCTTCGGGAACAACAGATTGATGTAATACATCGGTCCATGGTGAATAACCGCCACAACCTGGACGACGACGAACACCACTACCGCCAGCACTGCCGTCACATTCAGATTACTCGTCACTGCATGGAAGTAGCCGGGAACTGGAATCAACCCCAGCAGATTATTAAAGAGGATGAAGAAGAAAATCGTCGCCACAAACGGCAACCATTTCGCGCCGTTATGACCGATGAACGCCTCCACGACGTTCTCTCGCACAAACTCCAGCAATGATTCCACCAGGTTCGGCAACCGACCCGTACCGGTAACGCTCACCGCCCGCGCCGCGCCGGCCAGAAATACAAACGTCAATCCTGCCGCCAACCACAGCATCACCACGTTATTGGTGACGCTTAAGTTCAAGCCCCCTAATCGAATAATAAAATGTACAACTTCGTGATGTTCGCCCATGAATAAGCTCGTCTCTAGAATTATTTCTTCGGGAAAATCAACCGCTTCAACTGCGCCAAGAGTGGAGCCGTATAACTTACAACCAGCGCCCCTGTCAACCAGTATTTATCGGCGTCCGTGAACCGAAAAGTCACCCACAACGCCACGCCAGCAAACAGCAACCTCCCCAGCGCGCCCGGCACCAAGCGTCCCACCCCCGGCACTCCGGTCACGCGGCTTTTTTGACGCAGCTCCCGGATTTGCAGAACCGCGCATGTCGCACCAATCAGCAACCCGCACGCTATCCCGATAATTGCCGACCGATCCAGCGGCATTAGCGTTTCTCCATATCATGATTGAGCGCCCGGTAGACCGACATAAATCCAGCCACCGATCCCAACACAAAGAAAATGCACGTCAGCACCGGCTGCCAGCCGGTCAATTTATCCAACCACCAGCCAATTGTCGCGCCGACACCAGTTGCCGCCACCATCTGCGACCCGGCCCCTAGGGCACGACCCATTCCTTGAAATTTTGCAGCTGGTTTCATTAGCGTTAAGCCAGACACTAGCAGACCAACTGCCCTTGCGCAACTCCGACCACGAGTCGCCACAGAATGTGGCCGTTATTATCTGCGGTTGCTGATTTATTCAGCGATTGGTTTGTAATGAAGATGACGGCGCGGCCACGCCATCCACAATAACGCAGCCCACAATGCCAACGAAAGCCAGCACAGCGCACCATAGATTCGCAGTACTTTCACATTTCCCGCAGACCACTCTATTACGACGAATGCTATCCATATCCATAGCGCAATTTTTCGCACGCGGAGCTCCGGCGCGCTCCGTGCCAGTGCGACTAACGTTGTCATCGGTAAGAGCAATAAGATGAAATAGTGCGATTCAGCCAACGGCTGCGCCAACAACATCCACACGAACACTGCTGACACAATCAGCAACTCACTTCCCGGCGTCGATTTCCGCCCAACCCACCAAATTAGCCCGGCCATTACCAAACTCGCCGCCACAGCCAGCGGCCGAGCAGCCTTGCCGCAATTTAATCTCCACAGCACCGGCTCCAATGACTGGTTGCGCGGTTTTTCGTTGCTGATCAATTGTTCGTGCAATGGGGAATTCGCGCGGTCCGACTCCACTGCCAATGATGGCTGGGCGACCACGCGTCCCCACTCGGTCAAATAGTCGATGTTCTTCTGCCAACCGAATACCAGTGCCGGCAGCCCGATTGTCAAAACCGCCAGCATTACCAATGTCGCCAGCGCGAGCCGCCAGCGTTTCCGCCAGATAAAGTATCCGAGCAACACAATCGGGAAAACTTTCAGCAACGCTGCTCCCGCCAGACAACTACCGGCGCGCCAGTCTTGTCCCTTGCGCTGCCAATACACCGCACCTACTGTCAGCCACAATAGCAACGTGTTGACCTGCCCCCGCGCTAACCCCGCCGTGAATAACCAAATCAACGCAATCATCGGTCCGACCACCAAAATCATCCGTCCAGTCGCATCTATTTTCGGTATCGCCTCCCTCACCAATCGCAAGCACATCACCACTGCGCCAACGAGAAATGCGACCGATAGCACGTACCAAAGCATCGCACTCCAAAACAACGGCAGCCGCGCGAACGGCACCATCAAAATCGCAAATGGCGGCGGATACACATACGCCCAACCGCGAGAATTTCGCACCGCGTAGATATCAGTGCCATCCAGCACCGCCTGACTGGCTCCAGTGTAAACCGTGAAATCGGTTCGATGAACTTTCGAACCCCAACCGTCGACACCGAACGTGAATGGCCCAGCGCGGTACACTGTGCTGTACCCCAAGGCAACCGCTCCGACGACCGCGATTATCCAAAAGATAAGTCGCATCCGTTTAACTGCATCTGGTGATGACAATGAAATCACGTTTCGTAAAAAGCTATCTGATTCAACAAACCAGCAC
The DNA here is from genome assembly GCA_037146675.1 of Verrucomicrobiota bacterium. Taxonomy (GTDB): domain Bacteria; phylum Verrucomicrobiota; class Verrucomicrobiia; order Palsa-1439; family Palsa-1439; genus CAINDI01. The sequence continues at coordinate 32,586 of JBAWWR010000008.1, forward strand.
AAGACGGAATGCGGGCCAGTGCCAATTGGCGGTTATCTTTAATTATTCGGCAGACCGAATCCAAACCAACATCTCGCCGGGAGCGCGGTTAGCCCACATGAAGTACGGAATCGCGGTGATGTTGCATGCCACTTTTCGCGAACCTTGCGACCGGTAAAGCTCGCCCTGCCAATTGCCGGCGGCGCGCCGATTCGCCTTGGCGCGAATCCGTGGCACTCCCGCAAAAATACCGGATTTGCCACGCTGAATGGTGAAGACCGGGTTGGCACACAAGGCGAGATCGTTGAGGTTGTTACTGTTGTCCACTTCTTCCAAGCAATACACGACCGGTCCACGCTGGAGCGCGACACGTCCGCAATCTTGACGGACTGACGGATGCGTTTCGATTCGCTCGACTGGCATCGGCAGAATGAGTGTGACCCGGTCGCCGGCAAGCCATTCACGCCTGAGAATGGCGTAGCCTTTCTTAATCAGCGGCGCAACCGCTTTGCCGTTGACCTGCAACTTGGCACCGCGACACCAACCGGGAATGCGCACTGACAATGTCCATGTCGCGGCTCGTTCCGGTTGGATGGTCAAAACAATCTTTTCATCCCACGGGTAGTCGGTCGTTTGCGCGATGTTAATTGTCTGACCGGCGACGGTCATCTGTGCCTCACTCTGCGCGTAATGATGCACGGCCAGTTCGTTGGCAGTAGTCGAATAAAGGAAGCTCGGAAACTGGGCAATCATTCGGGCAATGTTAGGCGGACAACAGGCGCAGCCGAACCATTCACTGCGCCGGTAATGATAATCCTTGGCGATGAAACGGCTGTTGCCATCAAACCCCGGCTGGACCGCGAGCGGATTGCCGTAGAAGAATCTTTTCCCATCAAGCGCGAAGCCGCTGATCGTGCCGTTGTACAATGCGCGTTCCATCACATCGGTGTACTGGCTGTCCAACTCGGTATTCACCATCCGCTGCGCCCAGAAGACCAATCCAATTGCGGCGCATGTTTCCAGATACGCCCCCTCATTCGGTAAATCATAGTCCTGAGTAAAACCTTCGTTCACATACACCGGTCCCAGCCCGGCCGTGATGTGCATTTGTTTGTGAACGAGATTTTTCCAAAGCCGCCGGCACGCCACCAACAACGTCTCGTCACCGGTCGCCACCGCCACGTCCGCCATGCCGCAATACAGATACATCGCGCGCACTGCGTGACCGACCGCCGCCCGCTGTTCGCGGACCGGCACGTGGGCTTGCATATATTCATACCCAACCTGCTCAAACTTAAGATCCTCACCACGCGCTTTGGCCTCTCGATCGAAATAGTGCGGCTGCTGACCGCGTTCATCAATGAAGTACTTGGCGAGATCGAGATACCGTTGCTCATTCGTTGCCCGGTAAAGCTTCACTAACGCCAGCTCGATCTCTTCGTGGCCGCAGTAACCGCGTTTCTGGCCGGGCTGCCGGCCAAACACCGTGGCGCTGTAATCCGCGTACCGGCACATCACGTCGAGGAACTTACGTTTACCGGTCGCCTCAAAGTACGCCACCGCACCTTCGATCAGGTGCCCCGCGCAATACAGCTCGTGCCAATTCCGCAAGTTGATCCAGCGCCGCTGCGGCGCAACTGCGGTAAAGTGAGTGTTCAGATAGCCGTCAGACTGCTGCGCCTTAACAATCAACTCAATCACACCGTCCACGCATTGCTCCAAGTCGGCATCAGGATGCGTCGCGAGGCTGAACGCCGCCGCCTCAATCCATTTACCGACATCCGAATCCCAAAAGATATGCGGCTCATTGGGTTGGCCGACTTTCCAGTCGAGTTTGAACGCGTCAATCCGCCCCGTCTCTTTGCACTGCTTGTATTGAATTGGCAGCGTGACACGGCGATTGACATCCATCAATCGTCCCCAGAACCCGCCCCCAATCCGCACCTGCTTCAATGGGACGGTGACTGTTTTTTTACCACCCTTTGCTGCGCGCGGTGTCGTCATAATAATGAGCCTGAGTCTAGAATTCTAGGCCGGTACTGTCAAACGCGATCGTCGGGCTGATTACCGTGCGATGCTGTTGGCGTCGAATTTCTGCGGCAACGCGGCGATTGCCGTCAGCCATTGGCGGTACCGGGCATACACGACCGGCAGTTGGCCCAGCAGATAATGATTGCCGGCCCTTTGCCCATTCGCAGTCCACTCAAGTAAAAACAACCGTTGCTCGCTGTCCGCGACGCTAATCGTGCCGAGACCGCAATTGGTGTTGGCTGGCGCGTGAAAGTCGCCTTCCAGCAATGTCTGATTTGTGTCTGCGTCCCACACCCGGTATGGTCCGGCTGCATCGCGCCGGGAATCGTTACCGGCCACCACGCGCACTTGACAGTCCGCCGGCTCGCTGATTATCAGGCAGACCGGCGTTTGCACGCGGCGGATGTAATGGTAGGCGAGTTTCTTGCCGTAGTAATAATCCACCACCGCATCCGAAAACTGCGGCCAGCCATCAATCAAGTTCCACCACAGCACACCAGTCTTGCGCCACTTCTGGAGGCGGACCATTTCGATAAAAAACTTTTTCGCCTCAGCCTGCGAAATTTGCGACATCAACGCGAAGTCGTCCAGATTCTCCGCATCGGCTCCGAAAAGTGTGCGGATTTGATTCGCCATGAGCTGGACCCGATACCGGTACGGCCCGCCACCGGGAATCGGATCAGAGCAATGCGTGATCCATTGCGAGTTGTCGCGCCACGGCCAAAGCTTGTCGGCGTCGAGAAATTTTCGCACCGAGGAAACGTTCGGACAGCCGTGGTAGCCAATCTCGCCGACAAAATGCGCGTTGCTTTCCAAGTAATACCGGCTTTTGAAATAATCGCGCGGGCCCCAGAGATGTTCTTCCGTCAATAACGCCCGCCCGCCCCGTTGCACTTGCGCGGGCGACCGGTACGGTGAACTCGGCACGAATGGCCGGTAGGGATCGCACCGGTGAACGACTTGCGGTAGCACTTCGCGCGTCAGCCGGTTGTGCGCCGGGTCGAGGTTGTCACCGCCCCAGCCATAGGCCTCATCGCATTCGTTGTCGCCGCACCAAACCGCCAATGCCGGATGATTGCGCAGCTTGCGCACGACCGCTTCAGCTTCCTGCCGGACGGCCTCCAAAAAATCCGCCGTCTGCGGATACCGGGCGCAGGCAAAAGCAAAATCCTGCCACACCATGATACCGGCGGCGTCGCACAACTCGAAGAATGCGTGGTCTTCATACACATTACCGCCCCAACAACGCAGCATGTTGCAACCCAAGTCGGTGGCCAAATCCATCGCCGCTACGTACCGGTCGGCGTCCTTGGAGTGCAGACAATCCATCAGCACCCAATTGCTACCTTTGACCAGAATCGGCGTGCCGTTGCAATCGAACCGGAATTCGCCGCCGCTGACATCGGTCACTTCAGTGCGGTGCAATGTTAGCGTGCGCAAACCGATTTTGTCGGTCCGCGTCGCCAACACTTTACCATCGTGGAGCAGCTCGCAAGTGACGTCGTACAACGCTGCGTCACCATAGCCGCGTGGCCACCAGAGTCGCGCGCCGGGAATCTGAATTGAGCGTTGTCCCGACACATACAGAACCGAAAACTCCTCCACGAACCGGTGCTCGCCACACACGCCGGTTAACCGTAAGGCAAACCCGTCGAGTTGACGCGCGTCCGTGACGAAGTGATATTGAACACCAAGTTGCGCTCCCGATTCGCTGGTGCTTTGGGTGTGGTAAAATAGGTCCGCGATTTCTGTCGGCCGGTGCGCTTCGAGAAACACCGGCCGCCAAATCCCCGCCGAAAGCAGGCGCGGCGCGATATCCCAACCGGCCATATGCGGTGCTTTTCGCACGGCCGCCAATTCCCAGTTCGTCAAGAAATGCGATTCGCAGGCATCCGGCATTCGCTGCCGGGCGACGTTCACAACAGAGCGCAGCCGCACTACTAATTCGTTCACGGCACCGGGCCGGAGCTGGCGAGTCACGTCGAACCGGTGGGCAATCAGCATATTGGCGGCGGTACCGAGTTCGACGCCATTCAACCAAACCGTCGCCAAGCAATCCAAGCCTTCAAAAACCAAATCCATCCGTTGCCCGGCTTGACTCGACGGCGCCGGGAAGGAACAACGATACCACCATTCGTGCGATTCCAGCGGTCGCAGCCGATGAATATTATCGCCATGATAAATGTCCGGTAATTCACCGGCCCGCATCAAGTCTAGCTCCACGTTGCCGGGTACCTGCGCAGGAATCGCCGGCAAGCCACATGCTGATAGTTCATCCGGATGCGCGATGTGCCGGCTCCCCTCCTCAAAATGAATCAATGTCCAATTGCCATCCAACTGGGTTCGAATCATTGTTGGTAAGCTGACGTTTTCCATATGACTATGTCCCGCTACCATCGCGCAATGAGATGAATTGCATTGGTTGACATTTTATTCTCGCTGCTGTTGTCCGCAAGTTAATTTGAATCATTCGCCGACCGAATTACCGCCGGGCCTCCCCTTCCCTTGTTTTCCAGCCTTGCGCCACATCGTCCGAACCGGTAACAATTCGCTATGCGCCGCGCCGTCATTGACATTGGAACCAACACCGTCAAGTTACTCGTCGCCGACATTCGCGATGGACAAGTTTTCCCAGTGGTTTCCAAAGATCTGACCACCCGGCTCGGTGAAGGCGTGGACGCCACCCGGCAGCTTTCCCCCGCCGCCATTGCCCGAACCGTGGCCGCCATTACCGGCTACGTGGCCGACGCGCAGGAATTGGCAGTGGCCGATCTCACCGCATTCACCACCAGCGCCGCGCGCGATGCCGGCAACCGGCAGGAATTTCTCGCCGCCGTTCACCGGCAATCTGGTCTCACAGTCGAAGTGCTGACCGGCCAACGCGAGGCAGAACTAATTTTCCGTGGCGTCGCTTCCGATCCAGCTTGGTCAACGAATCAGTTGCTGGTGCTGGACATCGGCGGTGGCAGCGCGGAATTCATCCAAGGCGCTGCCGGCAAGATTGACCGTTGGCAAAGCTTGCCGCTCGGCGCGGTGCGGTTGACGGAGCAATTCCGTGATCGCTCGTTTGCGGAGTTGGCGGAATATCTACGGACGACACTACGTGCAGCCCTTACCGGTTATGGTGTGGCCGGCCGGCAATTCATTGCGACCGGCGGCGCAACCATTACACTCGGCCGCGTGGCAACTGGCAAAACGGATCGTACCGAGTTGACGTTTGAGGCGGTCCGCGGTTTGGTCGCCCAGCTCAACGCCCTGCCGCTTGCCGAACTCCGTAAAGTCCCCGGCCTGCCGCCTGACCGCGCCGACATCATCGTCGCCGGCGGCGCAGTCTTGATGTTTGCCATGGAAGCACTCGGCGCAATGGATTTAACTATCAGCACCCGCAATCTTCGGTATGGTGCGTTACTCAGCTAAACATGGAAACATGGATTAACAATGTCGGGCAAAAGGTGATGCGCTCGCCGGCAGGTTTTTGGCACCGGGTACAATTCGGCCGCGCGGCGGTCGCGGCAACATTCCGGGTACCTAAAGCCAACCGGGCAGCGTTGCGATCAGCCACTGCGGCACAAGTGTGGCGCTGCGGCGTCCGGCAACTGCCGCTGGTGAGTTTTGTGGGATTGGCGCTGGGCGTGTTGGTGATTGGACAGGCAGTTTCACTACTGCAACAGGTCAGCGCGCAACGCTACATGGGCACGGTCATGGTGATGGTGGTGCTCCGTGAGCTTGGGCCATTGCTGACGGCGTTTCTGGTGGCCGCACGTCCCGGGACAGCGGTGGTGGTGGAGTTGGGCGCACTGCAATTCGCCGGCCAGACGGCGCAAGTTGACCGGCTGGGAGTGCGCTCGTTGCGGGCACTGGTGGCACCGCGCGTGAAAGGCTTGGCGGTGGCGGGTTTTTGTCTGACAATTTATTTGATTGCCGTGGCACTGGTGTGTGGTTACCTGATGGCCTTTGTGCAAGGCATGCCGTTGCGATTGACGGAGTACGCCGGGCAACTGGCGGATGCGCTGCACTGGCTGGATTTCGTTTTGATTGCATTAAAGGCGGCGCTGTTTGGCGTGGTGATTGCCGTGGTCAGTTGCTATCATGGACTGGAGCGGATGCTGCAAGTTGAGGAATTACCGGCAGCGACGACGCGCGCAGTGGTCGAAGGCCTCGGGGCGTGCGTATTGCTCGATGCGGTGTTTTTACTAGGATACTTGATTCGATGAACGACGAAACACAACCTATTCAAGACGAAGTTAAATCGCAACGCACCGAACGCCTAGTCGGCGTGTTCATCATCGCAGCGGTGCTGCTGTTGGTGGTCGGTTTTGGCTATTACCTGTACCACACCGCAGAACGCAAGGGCTGGCTGGTGCCACACGCGCCGTATTTTACCTATGTAATGACCGGCGACGGATTGAATGTCGGCGACCCGGTCACGCTGATGGGATTTAACGTCGGCGCGATTACCGGCATTACCGCGCAATCACCGGGCGGATCCAACCGGGTGTACGTGGCGCTTGAAATCCGCAAGCCGTACTATGGCTACATCCTGTCCGATTCGCATGTGAATATCACCATGTCAGGATTTCTGGGCGGCCGCCGCTTGGAGGTGACACCTGGGTTAACCGGGATCCCGACAATTTACGAGACGAATGGAGCGATTACAGAAGTGCTCCATCGTGGTCAACGGATTCCATTTACCAAGTCACCCAAGGGCGTGTTTCTACATCCACATGAAGATCCGTCGGTTACTGATCGCGCACAACGCTTACTGAACCAACTTGAAATCGCTTTGCCGAATATTCTCGCCATCACCAACCGGCTCAATGCCGCACTCGACAATGCGAATGTACTCATCACCAACAGTAGCGCGCTCGTCGCCAACCTCGACCGTAGCACGGCACAGCTACCGGCAGTGCTAAGTAACGTCACCGTCATCACCAGTAACCTACGTGACCCGCACGGTTCGCTCGGCGAGTGGGCGTTACCGGTAGATTTGCACACCAACCTCAACACATCCATCGTCACCTTGACCGCCGGCCTGAACGACACGCTGCTGAACCTCGCCGCGATTACCGGCAACCTGAACTCGCAAGTTCAATCCAACGACCAGATGCTCGCCGGTATTTCCAAGCTAGTGGTGGACACAGACAACCTCGTCCAAGGCCTGAAGAAACACTGGCTATTGCGCGGCACATTCCCTACCCCAAGCACCAACGCTCTACCCAAAACTGCACGCTAATCTTAATCCACGTCAGTGCGGAACGGTGACACGGGCAAACCATCGGCATTGTAAAGATTCACCGGCGGATTGTTGGCCCACGCATATCGAACGGATACCGGCTCGCGCACCTTGTCACTGCGCACCAAAATTGCCGTCCCGTCAATCTGCGCTTCAGCCCATTCAAATTTCTTATCGCGCCCGGCAATCACGAAACCTTTAACCGATGATCCATCGTTGGTTTTCAAACCAACCGCATGGTCAAACTCGATGCGAACTGTGTCACCTTCCACGCGGTGCGACCGATACAGCGGACCATTGCAAACAACTTGTCGCCCGTAAACTTTGGCGAGTGCATGCCGGGCCAACCGCTGGCCGACAGCTTGCTTATTCTTCGGATGAATATCGTTGACCTCGCCGACATCCACTGCCACCGCCATGCCGGTCTGTGGTTCGCTAAGCGCCATCGTCTGGGCTTCGCGCAATTCGGCCCAACCGCTCTCGACCGGCGCGCACTGCGGCACGCCATAGTTGGAAATTTGAACGAAATAAAACGGAAGCTCCGGTTGCTTAAACGTCCGTCGCCAATCGCGAATCAGCAACGGGAACAATTGCCGGTAGTGCCGCGCCCGCGCCACATTTGATTCGCCCTGATACCAAAGCACCCCACGAATCGCCGCCGGCACGAGCGGTGTGACCATGCTGTCGTAAAGAATGTGCGGCGTATTCGGATTACCGGGGCCGGGCTGCTGACCGGGTGGCAGCGGCGGTTCAATATAGCCAAAGTCGTGTTCGATTTTGTAGCGCCACAGACCAGTTAGCGGAATGTTTATCCCGGCAGCATTCACCAACTTCATATTTTCAACCGGACCCATCAGGCCGCCTTGAAAATAATTCGAGTACACGCGTGTGGTGATGACGTTGCGACCTGGCCGGACCAGTTGGCCGGGAATCCGGTAAACGCGCGCCGCGCTCCAGCAGCTTTTTGTTTCAAAACCGGTCGCGCCGACTTGTGTCCCATTAAAATACGTGGTGTCGGCCTTGTCACATAAGCCGAGGTGGAGCACCAATTCATTGCCGGCAGCGTCCGCCGGCAAGTTGACTTCCCGGCGAAACCAAAATACGCCACTGCAATTGTGCCCCGTCGTCTGCCACGCCTGCGGAATCTCCATGACCGGCCACTGTCCGTCAGCGAAATCGAGTGCCGCCCAACCCGCAGCGAAGCCGCCGTTGCCGGGATCTGGCCGGCCTTGGTTGCGGACCCATTTATCGACATCGAAAGGCGCCGCAATTTCAGCACGACCCACTGGCGTCGCCAAACGGGCATCGATGCGCGCCACTTCCGGCCCGGCTAACGGATCGCTAAGCAATGCATCACGACCCAGCCACGGTTCGATTTGCGTCCCTCCCCATGTCGCGTTGATTAAACCGAGCGGAATGCCGGTCGCTTGCCAGATTTCGCGTCCGAAAAAATACGCCGCCGCCGAAAACGATTTGACGGAATCTGCCGAACAAACACGCCAAGCCGAGTCAATGTCAGTCTGTGGTTCGAGCTTGGCAACCTGCGGCACGCTAAACAAACGTAAGTGCGGATAATCCGCTGCGGCCAACTCTGCGGCAGCATTCGCGCTCTCCTCGACGGACATTTGCATGTTCGATTGGCCAGAACAGAACCACACATCGCCGACGAGCACATTCTTGACCGGACAACCACCGGCAACCAACTCGCGCGGCTCGACGCTGACCGGCATTGGATCAAGCGTCACCGTCCACTTGCCGGCAACATCGGCGGTCGCAGTTTGCTTCTGCCCGGCGAATTCGACGGTGACAGTAGCACCCGGTGTACTCCAGCCCCAAACCGGCACGGGCCGGTCGCGTTGCAGAACCATGTTGTCGGAAAAGATGGCGGCGAGCTTCATAAATCCTTAGTCGACATCGGTGCGAAACGGCATTGCCGGTAATCCCACAGAATTGTAAAGGTTGCCGATGGGATTATTGGCCCACGCGTAGCGCACGGCGGCCGGCTGGCCGGCATGGATGACAACAGTCTTGCCGTCAATGCTGGCCTCAGCCCACTCGAATTTTCCATCGGTGCCGGCTACCGCAAAACCTTTGAGCGGCCCCTGGGCGTTGAGACCCGCGGCCACGTTGTCGAACTCGATCCGCACGGTGTCCCCTTCGATTGTGTGTGATTTGTAACACGGCCCACCCGGCACCACCGGCACGCCGTGGACTTGCGCGAGCGCCGCGAGCGCGAGCCGTTTGCCAACATCCTGTTTGTTTTTGGGATGAATATCGTCGGCGGCCCCAACGTCGATGGCGGAGGCCATGCCGGTGTGCGGCAACTGCAATGCGAACGCCTGTGCCTCGCGTAGTTCTGCCCAGCCGCTTTCGACCGGTAACTTTTGCACCGCCGTGTAGTTGGCGAGTTCGACGTAAAAGAACGGCAGGTGGGCTTGCTCAAAGGTGCGCCGCCAGTCGTTGATCAGCAGTGGGAACAAGTTTCGGTAATGGCGCGCGTTGCCGGCATTGCTTTCGCCCTGATACCAGATGACGCCGCGCAAGGCCGCCGGCGCCAGCGGCGCGATCATGCTGTTGTGCAAAATCGTCGCGGTGTTCGCATTGCCGGGGCCGGGGGACGAGAACACCATCGGCGTGAGCCCGAGGTTGTGTTCGACTTTGTAGCGCCACTGGCCGGCGAGCGGAATGCTGGCGGAGTCGAATTTCAACTGCATCGCATTCGCCGGTCCGACGAGGCCACCTTGATAAACATTGGAGTAGACGCGCGTGGCAATGACATTGCGACCCGGTTGGACGAGCGGACCGGGAATGCGATAGACGCGCGGAGTGTTCCACGGGCTTTTGGATTCAAAACCAATCGCGCCGACTTGGACGTTATTAAAATACGTGGTGTCCGTCTTGTCGGCGGAACCGAGGTGCAGCACGAGATCCTTGCCGGCCCACGCGGCCGGGACGTCGACTGTCCGGCGAAACCAAAACACGCCGCTAAAGTTGTGCTGGTGCAACTGCCAACCGGACGGGATTGGCATCGTCGGCCACGCAGCGTCATCGAGATCGCGCGCCGCCCAACCCTGGGCGTGGCCGATGTTGCCGGGGTCCGGCTTGCCCAAACTCGTGATCCACGCGTCAATATCGGTGGTTTGTAATTGGTGGCTTTCCCGCACGGCCCGACCAGCCGGCGTCTGCGTCCACTTCTCGTACATCTGGATTTCATTGCGCA
>JBAWWR010000009.1:0-39593 GCA_037146675.1 Verrucomicrobiota bacterium
CAAGAATCGCAAACAGAGTCAGTAGGAAGCCCATCGTGTTGTCCGTAATCCTATCATATGTATTCGGCCATACTCATTGGTATATGGCGATGAGGTCGATTGGCCGATTGCATGACGGTAACCATAAAAATTGCCCGAGTTGTAGTCAAGGCTAATTCAAGGACTTAGCCGACAGATTCGGATGGTGAAAACAGTTGCCAGCCAGCAGTTTCGCAGGCTAATATCGCGACGGCAAAAGCCATACTCAGTATGGGTTTAGCAAATTGATATGTTGACTAAATCCCAGCCCTGCTATCGGCTGTCGCCGTCGCTCAGTTTTTTGCGTGCGCGTGGTTTGTCAATTCGACGTAGTCAGCCAGAATATTCACCGCTTCATCGAAATTTGGATCCGGCACCGGACCGGCGGCTTCACCGCTGACGGATTTCTTCGCTTCGTTGGTGTTCGAGTTTTGCGCGGCGGTTTCTAGTACTTGACGGGTGATGGCGGCGACAAGGTTGGTCGAACCAGACAGACTCGCCAGCGTGATTTCGGTCGTTTTCAGTGGCTCGACGTGCCGGCCGGCGCGCTCTTGTTTGCGAGTTTCGGTGCGTTCCTCGTTTTGTTTTTGCTCAGCCAGCCGGCGCGCTTCGTTAAGCGTCACCGATTTTTCTTCATTCTTCCGCTTTAGAAGTGTGGTGTCTTCAAGAATGTACCGGTACTCCGGATTCTTGGCGAGCCGCGCTTCAGTTGCCAGGCGTAACTCATCCACTGGCGGCGCAGACCGGCTCCAACGGTTGAAGCGGACGGGTGGGATTTCATCGTACAACAGGAAGTGCGGCAGGTGATTCTCGCCGATTTTTACAGCATCGAATGTCGACGGTAGGACAATATCCGGAATGACTCCGCGCGATTGTGTCGAGCCACCGCTGACCCGGTAAAATTTTTGAATCGTTAGCTTCAGTTCGCCACTGCCGGTCGCGGACGCGCGTTTTTTCGGCAAGAGTTGGTCGAGGTCGATGACCTGTTGCACGGTCCCTTTGCCGAAGGTCTGATGATCGCCAATGATGATGGCTCGGCCATAGTCCTGCAACGCCGCCGCCAGAATCTCCGAGGCCGACGCACTGACGCGAGTGACCAGCACCAACATCGGACCGTCAAACGTCACGCCGGCATTTGAATCTTGACCGACCCCGATGCGGCCTTGCGGGTCTTTGACTTGAACGACCGGTCCTGCATCAATGAATAAGCCGGTCAAGGCAATGGCTTCCGGTAATGAGCCGCCGGTATTGCGCCGCAAATCCAAAATCAAGCCAGCCACTTTCTCGTCGCGCAGTTTCAGCAGCAACTTGCGAACGTCCCGAGAAGAGCTTTTGCCATCCGCGCCGCCCTTCGGGTCTTGGTAAAACGACGGCAAGTCCAGATAGCCGAGTCGCAAGGTACCACCCAGCGGGGTTGGCTTCTCAATGATCTTGGCTTTGGCTTCCTGCTCGGTCAGTTTAATTTCGTCGCGCGTGATGCGGATTTCACTGCGCGTTGACGAGTCAGCCACGCCAGCCGGGAGAACCTTCAAGCGCACGACAGTGCCTTTCTTGCCGCGGATCTGCTCGACGACTTTGTTGAGCTTCATATCCACAACATCCATCATTGGGCCATCGCCCTGCGCCACGCCGGCAATGCGATCGTTGATTTTCAACCGCTTGTCGAGATCGGCCGGGCCGCCGGGCACGATGCTGACGATTTTTGCGTAACCGTCCTCTGATTGGAGCACCGCACCAATGCCGGAGAGCGAGAGCCGCATCGCGATGGCGAAATCTTCCGCCGACTGCGGCGCGAGGTACGCCGTGTGTGGGTCGTAGAGCGAGGCGAGAGCGTTGAGGTAAGTCGCGGCAATGGTGTCGAGGTCGTTTTCGTGGAGGCCGCGCAGGATGCGGTCGTAACGGTGGGTGATGGTTTGCGGCGCTTCGTCGTGCTTTTCCTTGTTGAGGCGTTCTTCAAGAAGTTCGTATTTCACGCGTTGCCGGAGTAACGCGCGTTGTTCGGCGGCGTTGGCCGGCCACGGCAATTCGTGCCGGTCGAGGATTAGCGTGTCGTTCTCATCATACCGGTACTCCTCCGTCACCAGTTCCTTGACGGCGGCGCAGGCTTGCTCGAGTCGGTTGCTGTAGACTTGGTAAATCTCCAGTGCTGGCTTGATGTCGCCCACAACTAAGTCGTCATTAAATTCCGCGGCGTAGTGTTGGAATCCATCGACATCGCTCTGCAACAAGAAGAGGTGATTATAGTCGAGCATGTTGAGGTAATTGCGCAGCATCTCGGTGGCCATCGTCTTATCGAGCCGGCGGGCATTGTAATGGCGCTCTTCCAACAGTTTTGAAACCATACTGCCCACCTGCCCGGCGTCGACCGGCGTGGCCAGCTCGGCGTGCGCGCTGACCGCCAGCAATCCCAGCGCGAACACCGCGCCGGTCAGTCTGCGAATTAAGTCACCCATATCAATACCTTCAGAATGTCACATTTGAGGTAAATTACAACCGGCATATTTACCTTGAAAAGCGCGCGTGGCCACAGCAACTTAAGCATCTTGAACTCGTCCACCACCAAACCAATTGTCACCATCGAAGATTTGACGCACCGGTACGGCGACCGTGTCGCGCTGGCCGGTGTGAATCTGACTGTCCAACGTGGTGAAATTTTCGGCTTGCTCGGTCCAAATGGCGGCGGCAAGACCACGCTCTTTCGTATCCTCAGCACATTGCTGTCGCCGAGTGCCGGCACTGCCAGTGTCTGCGGCCACGATGTTGTCGCCCAACGCAATGAGGTGCGGCGGCGCATCGGCGTCGTTTTCCAATCGCCGAGTCTCGATAAGAAACTGACTGTGTTGGAAAATCTCCGGCACCACGGACACATTTTTGGCTTGAGCGGCGAACCACTCCGGCAGCGCATTGATGAGCTGATGCAGCGGTTTAACATTGCCGACCGGGCCAATGACTTGACTGAAAAGCTTTCCGGCGGATTGCGCCGGCGCGTTGAGATTGCACGCGGTTTGCTGCACCGGCCGGAGTTGCTGCTGCTCGACGAACCGAGTACCGGTCTCGATCCGCGCGTGCGCCGGGAAGTCGGCGATTACCTCGAAGAACTACGCGACAAGGATGGCGTGACGGCGCTGGTGACCACGCACATTATGGAAGAAGCCGAGCGCTGCGACCGGATTGCGCTGCTGGATCATGGCCAGCTCGTTGCGCTCGATAAGCCGACTGTGCTGAAAGATAAAGTCGGCGGCGACGTTATTTCCATTCGCGCCCACGATTGCGACCGGTTGCGGGAGCAGATTGAAAGCCGGTTCTCTGTCAAAGCCGGTATCGTGGATCGCACCATCCGGATCGAGCGGTCGCGCGGCCATGAGTTTGTGCCGGCGCTGGTCGAAGCTTTTCCCGGCGAGATTGAAGCCGTTAGCGTCGGCAAGCCGACCCTCGAAGACGCGTTCATCCATCTGACCGGCCACCGGTTCGAAGACGCCGAAGCCTGACCATCGTGCTTGCTGGATGGTTTGCGTTCATGGTAGCTTTTCACTTCAATGAAAGCCGGTAAGAAAGAGGCCGCCAATTTAAGTTTTGAGCAAGCAATCCAGCGCTTGGAAATTATCGTCGCGGACATGGAAGGCGTGGAGCTGCCGTTGGAGGATGTGCTGAAGCGGTACGAGGAAGGCACAAAGCTGGTGCGGTTTTGCGCGGCGAAATTGGACGAGGCGGAAAAGAAAATCGAAATTTTGCAGAAAAAGGCGGATGGCTCGGTAAAACTAGAGCCGTTTGAACCGGCGGACGCTGCCGGCGACGAGCAAGACGCCAAGTTACTTTAAGGAGGATTGTGATGGGACGTTATTTGGAGATGATTAACTCGCCGGCGGACATGAAGTTGCTGACTCAGGAGCAACTCATCACCTTGGCACAGGAAATTCGCGACGAGCTGGTTACTTCGCTCAGCAAATCCGGCGGCCATCTCGGTCCGAACCTCGGCGTGGTCGAGCTGACCATCGCGCTGCACAAAGTTTTTAGCACTCCGAAAGACCGGTTCGTTTTTGACGTTAGCCACCAGATTTACATCCACAAATTACTAACTGGGCGCCGGCAGGTTTTTCACAAAATCCGCCAGACCGGCGGGCCAATGGGCTTTGCGCTCCGGGAAGAAAGTCCGCACGATTGTTTCGGCGCGGGTCACGCCGGTACGGCGCTGTCAGCGGCGCTCGGCATGGCGGCGGGTCGCGATCGTGCCGGTACGGATGAGCAAGTGGTTGTGGTCCTCGGTGACGCGGCGTTGACCAACGGCATCACGCTCGAAGCGCTCAACAACATCAAGCACACCACCAAGCGGCTGATCGTCATTCTCAACGACAACGAATGGAGCATCGCCAAAAACGTCGGCGCGATTCCCGATTACCTTAACCGGATCGTCACCAATCCCAAGTATCAAGCGGCGCACAAAAAACTCGAGAATTTCATGCACCGGCTCGGCCCGGAGATCGCCAAAATTGAGCACAAGGTCGAGGAAGCGTTCAAGAGCTTGCTGGTGCCGAGCGTGTTATTCGAGGAATTCGGCCTGCGCTACATCGGGCCAATCAACGGGCACAATTTACCAAAGCTCATCGAAACGCTTGAATGGGCCAAGAAGCAGGATCATCCGTTGCTTCTGCACGTCCAGACCGTCAAAGGTAAAGGCTACGAAAAAGCGCTCGAAGATCCGCAGACATTTCACGGTTGTGGCCCGTTCGATATCGTGACCGGCAAGCCGGCACCCAAAAAAGAAGGTGCGCCGCCGAATTATCAGGATGTTTTCGGTGATGCGATGGTGCGCTTCAGCAATGTGAACAGCCGGCTCGTCGGTATTACCGGCGCGATGCCCAGCGGTACAAGTCTGATCAAGTTGCAGAAGGCCAAACCCGACCGGTATTTCGATGTCGGCATTGCCGAAGAGCACGCTGTCATCTTTGCGGCTGGTCTGGCCACGATGGGCTTCAAGCCGGTCTGCGCGATTTATTCGTCATTCCTCCAGCGCGCCTACGACTGCATCATCCACGACGTTGCCCTGCAAGATCTCGACGTGATTTTCTGCATGGATCGCGCCGGCCTCTCGGTCAGTGACGGGCCGACCCATCACGGGCTATTCGATATCGCCTTTGGCCGATCCGTGCCGAATGCGACATTGATGGCGCCGAAAGATGAAGATGAATTGGTGGACATGCTGTGGACGGGGTTGCACCATCACGGCGCGATTATGATCCGGTATCCGCGCGGTGCCGGCGAAGGCGTGCCGCTCAAAGAGCGTCCGGCGATTATCCCAATCGGTAAATCCGAACTCATCCAACACGGTACCGATGTGGCGGTGATTTTCTACGGCGCAGTCCAGTCGATTGCCCGTGACATCGTGGCCGGGTTGCAGGCCGAAGGCAAATCCGTCGCGCTGATCAATGCCCGGTTTTGCAAGCCGATTGATCAAGAGATGCTCGAAAAATATGGGCAGATTGCAAAAGTCATTTGCACCATTGAAGACGGTGTCCTCATGGGCGGCTTCGGTAGCGCGGTAATGGAAGCGCTTGCTGATTCGCACATCCGCACGCCGGTCGTCCGCGTCGGCTGGCCGGATAAATTTGTCGAACACGCCACCGCCAATAAAGATTTGCAGGACAAGTACGGCGTGAACGCCGTGACCGGTATTGCCAAGGTGAACGAAGCGTTGGCAATCGCCGCGCAGCCGCAGAAATTCCGCGTCGTGACCGCCGATGCGCGCCCGGCTTGATATTGAGCTGGTTGCCCGTGGTTTGGCCATCAGCCGCGAGCAAGCCAAACGCTTGATCTTGGCTGGTGCCGTTCGCGTCAATGGCCAACTAGCCAGAAAAGCCAGCGACACTGTGACCGCCGACGCTGATGTGCAAATTGCTGCCGGCGAAAAATTCGTCAGCCGCGGTGGCCCCAAACTCGAAGCCGCACTCGGCGCGTTTCAAATCGACCCAACCGGTAAGCTCTGTGTGGACATTGGCGCTTCCACCGGCGGCTTCACCGATTGCCTACTCCAACACGGCGCACGCCACGTCCACGCCGTGGATGTCGGCAAAGGCCAGCTCGCTTGGAAACTCCGGCAAGACGCGCGCGTGACGGTTCACGACGGAGTCAACGCCCGCAATATCTTGCCGACGCAAATCGGCGAACCGGCCGACCTCGTGACAATTGACGCGTCATTTATTTCGCTGACAAAAATCTTACCGGCGGTGGTGACTCTACTGCGGCCCGGCGGGCAATTGGTCGCGCTGATCAAGCCGCAATTCGAGGCGGGCCGGGCGGATGTCGGCAAGGGCGGCGTCGTGCGCGATGCCGTCGTTCACGCGCGCGTGCAGGCGGAAGTTATCGATTTTTCAACCGGAACGTTAGGACTCCAGTTGGTTGGCCAGTGCGAATCGCCTTTACTTGGGCCTGCCGGTAATAAAGAATTTCTGGTAGGATTCAGCAAGCCATGAAATCGCGTCTTCCAAAAACCATCGGCATCGCCGGTAACCCGGCTAAACCGGCGACCCGCGCGCGGTTGCTGGAATTGCTCAGCTTACTCGCGGCGAACAAGGTTACCACTGTGCTCGACCGGGACATGGCTACGCTGGCCGGTCGCGCGGGCCGGGACTTGCCGACGCTCGCAAAGAAAGCGGATATGATTTTTGTGCTCGGCGGCGACGGCACAATGTTGCGGGTCGCGCGCGAGTTGGGCGACGCCGAGACGCCGTTGCTCGGCATCAATCTCGGCAACCTTGGTTTTTTGACGAGCGTGCGCGATGACGACTTACCGGAGGCTACCCGGCAAATTCTGCACGGTGAATTTCAAGTCCAGCCCCGGTTTCGCATCGAAACCGCGCTGCGCCGCAACGGACGGCGAATCGAAATTCACCGGGCACTCAACGATGCGGTCATCTCGCGCGGTGCATTTTCGCGCATCGTCCGGTTGCGGGTGACGATTGACGACGTGTTGTTGACCGAATACCTGTGCGACGGCATGATTTTCGCCACGCCGACGGGTTCGACTGCCTATTCGCTCAGCGCCGGCGGACCAATCTTGTTGCCGGAAGCGCGGGCGTGCATTTTGACCCCGATTTGTCCGCACGCGTTGAGCAACCGACCGGTGGTGGCCGGCGAAGATTCAGTCGTGCGCTGCCAAGTCGCTAGCGCGGCTGGTGAGTTGCTGTTGACGATTGACGGGCAGGTGCAGGTGCGGATGCAAGTCGGCGATGAGGTGGAAATCCGCAAGTCCGCACGCGTGGTGCGGTTGGTCAGTCCGCGCGGGCAGACCTATTTTGACGTGCTGCGGCAAAAATTAAAGTGGAGTGGGGCGAATGTCTAAGCTTATTAAGGCGCCGGTGGCGAAAATCGCGGCGTTGCTGAAACCAGAAGCAATCAACTTGAATTTGCAGGCGCGGCACAAAACCGACGCCCTACGCGAGGTCGCCAGTTTGCTAGCGCAAGGCAAGCGCGTGGCGAATTTCGAGACGTTCTTCAATGAAATTCTTGAACGCGAGCACATCAGCAACACCGCGCTCGGTCACGACGTGGCGATTCCGCACGCGCGCACCGAGCAATGCCGCGAAATCCTGATTGCCGTGGGCCGTAGCGCCGCCGGCGTGGATTTCGAAAGCAAGAGCGACCCGCAGGTGCGGTTGATTTTTCTCATTGGCACACCAAAGCAGATGGTGACTGAATACCTCAGCGTAGTCGGCAACTTGGCGCGGTTGCTACGGCAAGATTCACTCCGCGAACAGCTCCTTGCCGCCGCCGATCCCGGCGCGTTCATCAAATTGTTGGACGCCGCGGAATTGTAAAAAGCGGCCGTGCCTTAGCCGTGTGCCTGACCGGTGAGTTGCGACACGGTCGCCTGCTCGCGCTCAAGGTATTTGAGTAAGCCCTGTTTCATCTCAACAAACAGCGCCGGATTCACAAACCACGCGGTGCCGACTTGCACGGCGGTCGCGCCGGCCAGCAGATATTCAACGGCGTCTTGCCACGTCGAAATGCCGCCGATGCCAATGATTGGAATCTTCCGACTCCGACACTCTGGGATTTTCGCAAAACAATCCCACACCATGCACAATCCAACCGGTTTGACGGCGGGACCGGATAGGCCGGCGGCGACGTTGGCGAAGTACGGTTTCTTGGCGCGGATATCGATCGCCACGCCGCGCAGTGTGTTAATCATCGACAGCGCATCGGTGCCGGCGGCAATCGCAGCCTTCGCCGGTACGGTGATGTCGGTGATGTTGGGCGTGAGCTTGGTGATGATTGTCACGGCGCGACCGCGCGGCACAGCAGCTTTGACGCCGGTCACAATTTTCTCGATGGCGCACGGGTCAATGCCGAAGCTGACACCGCCTTCCTTGATGTTGGGGCAGGAGACGTTGATCTCCAGCCCGGCAATCTGACCGACATCGCCGGCGAGCAGCGTACCGGCGAGCGCGCCATATTCTTCGACGGTGTTGGCGGAAATATTGACGATGACCGGTACGCCGTATTGCCGGAGTTTTGGCAAATCTTCGCTGAGAAACCGGTCGGCGCCTTTGTTCTGGAGGCCAATGGAATTCAGGATGCCGGCGCGCGTCTCGATGAGGCGCGGTTCGGGATTGCCTTGGCGCGGGGCGAGCGTGACCCCTTTGGTGACGAACGCGCCGAGTGCGCCGAGAATTGCCTGATGTTGGCCGAGGCCGGCGAGTTCATCGGCGCTACCGGCGGTACCGGAGGCGGTCAGCAACGGGCTGCGCAGCCGCAACCCGCCGAGTTTGGTTTCGAGTCGTTGTTCCATAAAATGGTTTTTGCGTCAAAGACCGGACCTTCGCGGCACACGCGCGCGTATTCTTCGCTGCCGTCGGCGCGCCGCACTTTTTGCACGCACGAAAAACAGACGCCAAAGCCACAGCCCATCCGTTTTTCGAGTAAGACATTCAAGCGCACGCTCGCAGGCCGGCAGATCTCGGCCATCAGTTGCATCATCCGGTCCGGGCCGCAGGTGAACGCGACGACCTTGTCGGTTGTTGGCCGGCGCGTCAAAAATCGCCGGTACTGCTCCGGCACTAGGCCGTGAAACCGGTTCACTAGCGGCAGGCGCCGGACTTGGGCCGGTAATTCGCGATCGCACGCCAGGAAAATATCGGCGGGCGCCACACCGGCGGCCAGCACATCGTCAAGGTAGGCGTAGGCGGCGCGGTGGCGGAGTGATTGGAGCGTGGCGGTCCCGATGAAAACTTTGACGCGGAACGAGTGATATCGGAGCGTTTCCACCAGCATGATCAACGGCGCCATGCCGACGCCGCCACCGATGACGTGGACCTCTTCGACGCCGTCCGCGCGTAATTGCTGGACGTCGAACGGCTGGCCGAGCGGTCCGAGCATCTGCACCTTGTCGCCGCGGCGGAGTTTGGCCATCAACGGCGTGCCGGCGCCGTCGGGCAAAACCTTGTAAATCATATCGAAGCGTTCGGCTTTGGCCGGCTGTAACGCGAAAGCCAACGGTGCCGGTAAGGCGAGATGCCGGAGGTAATCCGCCGGTAAGTTCGGCCGGTACGCGCGGCACAGGCCGAAGGGTCGTTTCAATAACGGCGCGGCTGCTCTGGCCGTGCCGGCACGTGACGGGACGACGTCCATCATGAAAAATTGCGGCGGGCGAATGTCACCCAGAGCCGGCGCGTCAAAGACCAGCCGGTATTGCACGTGCGGCGCCGGGCCGACCGGTGTGTTGGCCACGATTGTTGCGGTAAAGGTGGTGGCCGGCGTTGCCGGCGGAGTGGGGGATTGTAATTCCGCCAGTGACGTGAAAAAAGCGTGCGGCAACTTGCCGGCCAGCTGCGGCGCGCGGAGGCGGTGCATTTGCGCGGAAGTCGAGGCGACAACGACGCCGATGTGCCGGAAGCGGCCGCCGTCGTGCCGGGCGATGGCGCGCAAGGCTTTGGTCAGTGCAGCCGTGACGCGGTTGGCATGGAAAAATGTGATGCGGCGCGAGCCACACCGCGCCTCGTTGTCACGCAGCGTCCAGCCGTCATGGGCGAGTAGATTTTGCATCTGGGTCGGCAGCACGCCGAATGTTCTAACGCGATTTGGCAAACAACACAAGAGCCTGCTATATTCCCGGCGGATGAATCCGGAAATCCAAAAAGCGTCGAGTACGCCTCGGGTTACCTCGATTTGAAAATGTTCGACGAGGCGTTGCGTGAGGCGGATGAGGCCTTGGCGGTGGAACCGCACGAGCCACCTGACCGGACCGCTTTTATTGAACCAGTGCACGTGTTAATCTGAAGTTTGGGGTTTTTTTCCATCTCTGACGTAGGACGGGCGTAGCCTGACCGCAGACGGAGATGGACTTTATTGCAATGCAAACCGCGCGGGGCTCTGGTAGCCCAACTTACTATGCGGTCGCCGCTGATTGTACTCCCGCCGCTATTCTTCCACGACCACCAGCACTTCCGTCGGTGTCCACAACTGTTCCCGGATCCAACACTCATCCCGGAACCGGCCGTGGAAGCTCTCCACAAAGCCACTCTGCCACAGGCTACCGTGATCAATATAGAGCGCATTGATTTGGCGCTCCTTCAGCCACTGCTGTACCTCTTGCAATGATACTTAGGGCCCTTGAGCGCAGATGCGCGGGAGCTCCGTGTTCGGCAATCGCTTTCGCTAACCATTCGATGCCATCGGTGACTTTCAAGGCGCGCTCAGCCCGAAACCATAGTAAACACGAATAATTAAACTGCCGGTTGCGATTATTGCACCCAGGTGTACCTTGTGTCGGAGAGTTGGGGGCGAGTTGAAGTTGCAGTTGAGTGCAGTTGCAGATCAGCCTAGACTCTCCAATTTTGTTACTACCTAATTCCCGGCACATCCTGACGCTATCAGAATCATACAGCAGGATGCCGTCGAGAATATGCTGATTATTCGTGACCTCGTGCCGACAAAGAGGTATACGGCCAATTGATGAATCTTCAATTACAAGCCACGCCTTACTACCCATTTACATTGAATGGTCCGCTTAGTCCGCTGCTGAATGATGCCGAGGTTCTCGCCAGTTTTTATGCTGAAGAAAGCCTGCGACACGGGATTAAACAATTCTGCAAGCGCACAGCCTGGCCTGATAAGCCTGTTGTTTCTTATGCAGTTGATCCAGAGAAGTTGAAGGAACTGTTACTCAGCTTGTTTAACTCTCCTATTGCGCGCACCACACTGCGACAGCAAAGCGAAACCGGCCGCTGCCCTTATTTGGATAATGCAATCTGGCAATGGTTGACCGTGGTTAATCCGTCATTGAGCCAGCGCCTTTCGGATTGCTGTGACGAAATCAAAGGTAAGTTGTTCCTGCGACAAACTGCGTGGGTGGCGCTTCTGGCAAAGATTAAAGCTGAAAAACCTAGCGCTGATGTTGTGACGCAGCTGGCCTACCTGACGCTAGCGTTTGCAATGCTTCAGCCAGACGACAGGCATTCCTTGAGTGAAGCATTCCTCACGGTTTTCCCTGAGTGCAAAGCAAAACTGCTCGGCGCGTAAATTTAATCTCTACTGATGCTCGTCTGTCTGTCCGCTTTATTGAAGCAAGCCCAGATTCTCAAACAACAATGAAGACAAAGCTCACGAATCAGTTCTGGGACCTAGAAATTGACCCACATACCGGCGCAGTGATGCGACTAGCGCACCCCGGTGATTCATCTGAGATGAACTGGGTGTGCTCGCCAGCAGAGAACCAGTGGTTTCCTAACTCGAATGGTTGGGGGCTCGGTTATTGTGAGATGCCGAGTACAGGCGGCTCAGCCGCACTGCGCTGGCAGCTGCCAATTCGGATATCGGCAGGCGGCAGCAGCCTGCGGGTACTTTACCGTCTGGGACCACTTGAAATAAGTGTGATACGACGGTTGCGCGGCGCTCAATTGGATGAGGAGTTTGTGTTCCGCAATACCGGCAAGCAGGCGCAGCTAGTTCGCGGCATCCGGTTGTTCACCCCATTCAACGATAACTACCCTGATGCAGTGACCTGTATGACGCGTCGCTGTCACGCGCATATCTGGTGTGGTGGTCATGCCGCCTATGTGTGCTGCCTGCGCATGGGAAATGTTGCGCCGCATCTTGGCTTGGTGCTAACGGACGGTTTCATCGGTGGGTACAGCATCGAGGGGCGCGGATTACTGACTGGTGGCTCGAACAATCGCGGCGCAATTGTCCTCAATACCAACGACCAGACACTTGCGCCAGGTCAGTCGCACCGAATCGCGTGGACGATGTTCTGGCATAACGGGTGGGACAATTTCACAACCCAAGCGCAACGGATTCCCGGATTTGTAGCCGTGAAAGCAGACCGGTACACGGTCGTCGGCAAGGAGCGCCCACAAATCTCCATCAGCGAACGCGGGGCGCGGATCGAGAAACCTGACGGCGACACAATTAAAGTGCGGCTCGCGAAAAGTCGGGAGACATGGTTGCGGATCCAGCGAATTGAAAACGTCGGACGATTAGTGCAACAACGCGTTGCGTTTCTGACCGACCGGCAACAAGTGCTGGACCGGCGCAGCCGTTTGTACGGCGCGTTCCTGCCGTTCGACAACGATCTGCAGGCGCAATTTCACAATCCGAAGTGGCGCGACCAAAATGAAGGGCGCGAGCGCGTGGGCATCGGCGTGCTACTGGCGCAGGCGTGGCAGCGGTGGCCCAACCCGAAGACCGCCGGGGCGGTACAACTGAATCACCGCTTTGTGCGGACGAAATTGCAGTTACCGGATGGCACGGTATTGGACGCGGTCGGCGACCGGCGGACGCAGCGGCTCTACAATTATCCGTGGGTTGCACAATTTCATTTGGAGATGTACCGGGCATTTGGTCAGGCGAAATCTCTCACTGATGTCGGCCGGACATTGCGACAATATTACCGCCGCGGCGGGGCGCAGTTCTACGCGTTTCCGATTCCGATGGTGGACGCGGTAGAGGCGTTCCGCGCTGCCGGTCGGAAACGGGAGGCGACGGAGTTGTTGCGCCGGTTCTGCGAACATGCGGATCGCATTGTGACAACAGGTACGCGCATACCGGCCCATGAGGTGAACTATGAGCAGTCCATCATCGGTCCCGCAACACTGATTCCGCTGGAGGCCTACCTGCTGACGCGCGATGAAAAATATCTGCGCTGCGCCAAGGACTTCCTGTCGTTATTGGAAGCGTTTAACGGTCAGCAGCCCGATCACCATCTCCATGACATCGCTATCCGGCATTGGGACGGTTTCTGGTTTGGCCGGCAGCGCCTGTGGGGCGACACGTTCCCGCATTACTGGAGCGCGCTAACCGGTTGGGTGTTTTACCGGTACTGGCAGGCGACCGGTGACGAGTCGTACCGGCAACGCGGACGTGAGATTTTACTGAACAACCTCAGCGCCTTCCGGCCGGATGGCAGCGCGTCCTGCGCCAACATTTATCCCGACGCCATTAACGGGAACCCGGCCCACTGTTGGGACTCACTCGCCAACGATCAAGATTGGGCGCTGGTGTTTCTCTTGCAGGCGGCACGCCAGGACCCAGAGTTCGAGCGCGACCGCTGGAGTTGAAAATCTAGCGCGAGCGTTCAGAGGTGCGATTCAAACCGGTCGGAATGGTGGCTCGCCAGCACAGGGCTTTTCCATTGACAACCGCCCTGTTTTTCCGTTTCCTTCTCCCGTTGTTGGACTAATAAAAAACTAACTGGAGAAATCTATGAAGAAAGCCGTATTTGCAGTTGTCGCAGTTGCCGTCGCGTCAGTATTTGCTATGCCGTCTTTTGCAGAAAAGACCAATCAACCGGCTAAGTCCACCGCCCCGAAGGCGCATGAATTTACTGGTACCATCACCACTCTTGATGCCGCCAAAGGTTCAGTGACAATCAAGAACAACAAAGGCGAAGAAAAAACTTTCGCCGCCGACAAAGCCAAGATCAACACTGCCGACAAATCCGCCAAGGCAGGTGCGACATTGGTCGACCTCAAAGTTGGTGAAAAAGTAACGGCCTCTTACACAGAGGATGGCGGCAATCTCACCGCCGTCAAGATTGTCCAAGTGACAGAAAAAGCGAAAGCACCGGCGCCCGCTCCAGCAACTAAGTAGTTCTGAACAACCTTATGCGAACGGGGAATCCGGCAACGGATTCCCCGTTTTGCTTTTTCCACCGGCCTGCTACACTAACCGGCGCCATGAAAATCGTCGCTGATCCGAACATTCCGTACATTCGCGAAGCCTTCGCCGAGTTTGGCGAGATCGTCCTGGTGCCCGGCCGGCAGCTCACCAACGCCCACGTCCGCGATGCCGACCTCCTTCTCGTTCGCTCCGTCACGGCCGTTAATGCCGAGCTCCTCGCCGGCAGCCGCGTCCGCTTCGTCGCGACCGCCACCATCGGTTTCGATCACGTGGATGTGGCCCATCTCGCCGCGCGTGGTATCGGCTTCGCCACCGCCGCCGGCAGCAATGCCAATTCCGTCGCCGAATACATTATCGCCGCCATTCTCGAACTCGCGCACCGGCAAAACTTCCGGCTCCGCGACAAAACCCTCGGCGTCGTCGGCGTCGGCAACGTCGGCGCCAAAGTTGTCCGCCTTGCTCGCGCGCTCGGCCTCCGCGTCCTGCCCAATGACCCGCCCCGGCAACGCGCCGAAAAATTACCGGACTTCGTCAGCCTTGACCGGCTCGTCGCCAAGGCCGACATCCTCACATTCCACGTCCCGCTCTCCAAAACCGGCCCCGACACGACATTCCACTTGCTGGAACCGCACCGCGGCATCGTACTGAATTCCTCACGCGGCGCGGTGCTCGACAACCGGCAGCTCCTCGCCGCCAAACTCGATGCGCTGGTGCTCGACGTCTGGGAAAACGAGCCGAATATTTCACCGGAGCTGCTCGCCAAGACCAACCTCGGCACGCCGCACATTGCCGGCTACAGTTTCGACGGTAAAGTCAACGGCACGCGGCTGATTTACGAAGCTGCCTGCCGGCGCTTCGGCCTGCCGGCGACGTGGCAACCGGTGTTGCCGGCGCCGCCCGTGCCGCGTCTGGAAATTGTCATTATGTCCGGTGAAGATGACGAAGCTGTGCTGCGCCGGGTCATCCGGCAAGTTTATGACATTACCGGCGACGACGCCCGACTGCGCGCGGATTACCGGCAGTTTGACAAACTCCGTGCCGAATACCCGGTCCGCCGGGAATTCTTCAACACTGAATTGGAATTACAGAACGCCTCGCCGGCGCTCCGCGACAAACTCACCGCACTTGGTTTTCGATTTACCGGCGCGCGTTAAGCGCCGGCATGACCCGAAGATCAAAAAATGTTGCGCGAGCCAGATCGGGCGTCGGCACGCGAACTAGCATCCGAAAGAGAATCTTGCTGGTTGTCATCGGGTGGGATGAATTTAATTACCTTGGAGCTGATTTGGTCGGGCTGAAGCTCTTCCGAGTATTTACTGCGATGGGTATCGGCGTGGAGGTCGTTGAGGATGAACCCGACAAAATTGGCACCCCGATCGGCGGCCGTGGCTTTGGCGGTGAGGACGTCTTTGCGTAAGGTGCGGCCGGGACGAATCACGAGGAGCACATCGTCGCAAACCGTGCTGAGAATTGAGCTATCGGCGACGCCGGTAATGGGTGGACCGTCCACTAGAATGCGGTCGTAATGCTGGCGTGCCCAGCGGAGGAGCGCTTCCAGGCGGTGGTTGAGGAGTAACTCCGTGGGATTTGTCGGGTAGGCACCAGCGGTAATGACATGGAGTTTGTGAACCTCGGTCTGGTGGACGGCCTTTTCAGGTGTGCTGTCGCCGGTCAGAATATCGACCAGCCCGTTGGCTGGCTCAAAATTAAAATATTTATGAATTCCACCACGCCGCAGGTCAGCGTCAATGAGTAAGACACGTTCCTCGATTTGGGCCAAGCCAATGGCGAGGTTCACGGCAGTGGTGGTTTTACCCTCGCCAGGCACAGTGCTGGTCAAAAGGATGGCGTGCAGTTTCTCGCGCGGGACAACGCCCAGTAAGGCCGAGCGAACGACCCGGTACGCTTCCATGGTCTCGCCGTATTGGCCGTGACGATCGAGCCGGTGGAATGTGAGATCGGACAAGCTCCACGATGCAAACGGGATTAACCCGAGAAACGGAAGCTTGAGATCGCGCTCAAAAGCTTCAGCGAGTTTGACGGGGTCGTCGATATTCACCAGAAAAAACGCCAAGGCGCCGCCGATCGCGAGACCCAAGACACCGGCCATGAGTAGACTCTTCACTTTTTTGGGCGACACTGGAATCGGATCGACAAACGGCGCCTCCAGCAGTGAGACATTGTAGGTCTTGAAGTTTTGGGTAATGTCGAGTTTCGTTAATTGCCCAAGCAATGTGTTGTACAAAGTCCGCAAGCGATCCGCATCCTCGCGCAACAAGCGGACTTGCTGCAATTGAGTTCCCTGAAGCAAGGCTTCGGCCTCTAGCTGTTTGCCGGCAGCTTGCAGTGAAGCGTACTTGCGCTCGGCAATCAGCACTTCAGCGTCGGCTTTTTGGCGGTAGAACTGGACGGTGGCATCCTCTTCCTCGATGGCGCTCTGCAACTCCTGTTCCGCCGGCATCAATGCCGGATGCTTTGATTTGTAGAGTTTACGCAGACTATCAACCCGGGTTTGGGCCGCGAGCCGGCGCCGATCCAAAGTGAATAGCTTGTCAATTTCGGTCAACTGCAGCGCCCCCATGGTGGTGCGGGTAACGGCAGTACCAAAAACATTCGCGCTCAACGGATTACCGGTAGCCTCGCTGGTGCCACTGCTAATGGTGACCCGGACGATGGTTTCATTGGCGGCGAGATCCTTAATCAAGCTGGCTGCCACTAGATCGTGTTGGATTTTTGTAGCCAGCATCTCTGTGGTCAGCCCGGTGACATCGATCTTACCAAGCGGTGCGTACTGAACCGTCAAATCTGGAGCGACGGTAATCCGTCCATCCAGCATCTTGGATTGGGGGATGCTGATGTTCAAAATGTTGCCGGCGTTAATTTCCCCAGTGGTCACGCTTTCGGCGGCCCGCTCCTCAGCGGCAGCAGCGCGCTCGTCAGCCAACAGGGCCAACACGGCCGCCGCATTGGGTCGGGCATCCAAGAGCTGTTTTCTGGCCACCGCATCCGCCAAGTCCTCGCCTGCGTGCATGATAATATTGGCGTGATGCCGCCACCGTTCAAAAAAGTCCGACCCGCTGCCATAATTATTACCACCACCGCTCGCCGCGCTTCTGATTAGCTCGGCGGCGACATTGTGTTCTTTTGTAAAATCGAACAATCTTTGGTTGGCCGACTTTAACTCCAAACCGAGGCGGTCAATTTCGCGGGTTAACGATTGCACGGCGGTTTCCGCCGTGGCGACGCGTTGGCGTTCGCGGACCTTGAGGTACTCATCCAAGGCGGCACTGATAAACTCCCGCGCAAACTCTTGCGACGGACTATCCACCGTGACGAGCAGAATGTCGGTCCCGCCAGACCGGCCAACTTTGAAACTCTTGATGTTCGCCCCAATTTGTTCGGGCGTCTTTTTCATCCGTTGCTGAATCCGTCGCGCCACAGTTTGCCCGGTGATAATTTCAATCTGGGTCGGAATAAAGCGGTCGGTATCCTCGTGTGTAATATCAGCCGCCGGCAGCCCCGAGCCCGTCTTGGTAATCAACAGCTTGGCGTTCACACGCCAAATGGTTGGCTGGGTCAACAGAAAGACAATCATCCCGCTCAGGCAGAACACAAAGCAAACAACAATCAGCCATTTCCGGCGCCAGAGAATCGCCAGATACTCATTGATATCGACTGATTGGCCTTGTTCGTTATTTTCGTTCATCTATCTGCGAGGCTGGTCTGCTCCGCCCAGCCTGCGGTGGGAGCTGCTACAATTGGCGGGCGCTGATTTGGTGAGAGGTCTTCAGGTCATGCGGAACACTATACAAACCGGCGCGTGTAAAACAATCGGACTAGCGACCTATTTTTTACTAGAATTAAATCCGATGGGGTTTAGTCACTCTTGCCGCCGCCAGCACAAGTCAGAATCTCGTAGCCGGTCCGGTGCAACCGAATCGTGACCGCGCCAGTTTCGTCGGTTCGGTAGAGTGGAATCTGGCGCTGGCGGAGCCGGTCGCGTAACGCCGGTTCAAGATACCGGTTGCTTTGGTCGCTGTTAACGACCTGCACCACTGCCGCCGGTTGCACCGCATCGAGAAACTCAGCCGCGCCGGTTGGTTCAGTGCCGTGCCGGCCTTTCACCAAAATCTGCGCGTGTAGGTCAGCCTTGCCGGCAACCAAAAAATGCTCCACTGACTGACCGATGTCTGAAGTCAGCAACACCCGCGTCGGCCCATACTCCAGCAGCAACACCACCGAGTTGTCATCGCTCCGTCGGCCACCGCTAAACGGCACCGGCGGATGCAACACGCGCCACCGAAAATCGCCGGCAACACGCCAGACATCATCGGCGCGCACCGTGCCAACTTCCAAATGTTGCCGGCGGGCTGTCGCGAGCCAATCTCCAAAATATTTTGACAGCGTATACGTCCCATTATGCAGCACCCGCCGGACCGGTATCGCCTGTACGACCGCCGTCAAACCGGCCGCGTGCGCCTTATTGTTGCGGGTTAATACCAATGCTTCCAGCCGGTCCACGCCTTGCCCGCGCAGAAACGGCACCACCACGCGTTCCCCGCTCCACGGCCCACCGCCATCTACCAGAAAATCGTGCTGCTCTCCCGGCGGATTCACAAACACCGCCATTCCATCGCGCAAATCCAGCACCGTGATCTCGACGACAGTTTCGTGTTGCACCACCAAAGCCACCGTCGCGACTAGCATAGCACCGCCGGTAATCAGCAACTTCACGCGCCGCGAAAGCTGCCGGCTCATCCACACCAGCAATACCGCGTAATAGCTAACCGTCAGCCAAACCGGCGGCGCCTGCACAAACCAATGGCCCCACGGCCACTGACTCAACCAGTTCACGCCGCGCAACATCACGCCGAGCACAAAAAAATTCGCGTTGTTGAAAACCAGCGCCAACCCCGGCCAAACTGCGTGCGCCACCACGCTCGCCAACCCGAGCGCAATCACGCTGCCCAGCAACGGAATCACCAGCAAGTTCGCCACGATGCTCACCGGTGTGAACAAATGGAAATACACCGCCATCAACGGCACCAGTCCCAACCAGGCCACCGTTGAACCGCCGGCCAGCATTGCCAACCACATCACCGCGCGGACCAGCTTCATCCGCCACACCGGCACCAATTCACGCGGCACCAGTGGATCTGGTCGCAGCCACACCAACCAAGCTGGTTCTGCCTCCGTCGGATCCGGGTTTAGAAAGAATTTCCACCACGCTGTCCTGTCTGTCAGCGTCGCCAACGCTGTCACCACTGCGAACGACAACACAAACCCACCGTCAAACAATTCCACCGGACTCCAAACCAAAATCACAATTGCCGCCATCGCCAAACTGCTCAATAAATCCACCGGCCGCACCAGCATTCCGCCAAGCAACCAGACGCACACCATCACCAACGACCGCACCGCGCCGGGATGTGCGCCGGTCGCGAACACGTACAACACCAGCAGCGGAATCGCCGGGATTGCCGTCCACCGGCGCGGCACGCGCAGCAGCCGCAGCAACAGCACCACCACCATCGTCACCAGCCCGACGTGCAGCCCGTTGATCGCAAAGACGTGAAACACGCCGGTCTGCTGAAAATCCGCGTACGTGTCCGGCGGAATCTCCGCCCGCTCGCCAATCACCACCGCCGCCAACGCGCCGGCAATCGCCGGTTCATTTTCCAACCCCAAGCGCAGCGCCGTCTCCATTCGTTCCCGAAGCCGGAGCGCCAACGCTGTCACCGGCCGACCGCGATTGCTGGCCAACACCGCACAGCGGTCGCCCTTTAGAATTGTCGCGGTGAATGGAATATTTTGTTGCGTCAGCCATTGCCGCAGATCGAACGTGCCCGGATTCCGCGCCGACGCCGGCACGCGCAACACCGCCGCGCACTCAATCTCGTCGCCGTACCGGAGTCCGGCTGGTTGATGGGAAAACACAAACACCCGGCCGGTGGCTCGCTCCCAGTCCGCGCCGCGATTGAGCGCCGCCAATTCCAGCTTGAAACTGCACCGGTCGTTGCGGAAATCCGGCGCGCTCACGATCACGCCGCGCAACGCCGCATTCTGATCCCGGCGTTCCAGCAGATTAGAAATGTGATCCGGCGCGGAGTTCGCGATCGCCTGCCGGTAACTCAACATCCCGGCACAGGCCACCGCCAAGAAGATTGTCAGCGCGACTGGTCGAACCCGCCAGGCCAGCAAAAGCAGCACCGTCCCACCGGCCAACCACGCCGGCGGCCAATTCACCTGCGCGCCGAGCCAAATCCCGGCGGCGAACACAATTGCCAGCCCAACGGCCGGGCGTTTCATATTTTCAGCGCGTGATACCGGCCGATTTTCACGGCGTCCCGAATCGCGTGCGTCACAAAAGTTTTCGCGCGGCCGGCCGCTTCGACCAATCCGCAACCCAGTGCAAGGTGCGCCGTCAACGCCGCGGAGAACACGCAACCGGTCCCGTGCGTCTTCACGCCGGCAATGTGTGGCGCGCTAAATTCGTGGAGCCGGCCGCCGGCGCACAACACATCCACCGCGTCGCCGGTCAGGTGGCCGCCCTTCACTAGAAATGCCACGCCGAACCGGTCCGCCAACGTCCGTGCCGCCGCACGCAATTCCGCCACCGTGCGAATCCGGCAATCCAACAAACCTTCCGCCTCCGCCAAATTCGGCGTGACCACGGTTGCCACCGGAAACAAAACCGTTTGCAAAACGCGCATCGCGGCCGGCTGCAACAATCGCGCGCCGCTGGTCGCCACCATCACCGGGTCCACCACTAACCGGCACCGCACGCTGCCGGCAACGGCGCGGATGATCTTGGCGTCGTACAGCATACCGGTCTTCGCCGCGCGCACCGGGAACGCGGTACAGACTTGGCGAATTTGCTCGGCGACAATGCGCGGCTGGACCGGCTGTACGGCGCTGACGCCGGCCGGATTCTGGCAGGTGATGGCGGTGATGGCGCTGGTGCCGAACACGCCGAGCGCCTGAAAGGTTTTTAAGTCCGCCTGGATCCCGGCGCCGCCGCCGCTGTCGGAACCGGCGATTGTGAGAGCGACCGGCATTGTCGCGCGCTTCTTCATGCCGGCAGTATAAACCGAAGCCGCCGGCGAGGGAACGCCGAAGTTTCGCTAGGCGCAGAACTGACGGAGTGTGCTGGCTAAAATCAATATTGACTAAATTTGTGGGGGTGGGGTATGCGAGTCGCCGTTATCCGCCGCAACGAGGAAAACATGAATCCAACAAAACTATCACGATTGTCCCTGCCGCTGGTGCTGCTGCTGGCTAGTGGTCTTTTAGCTGAAGAGCGTCTCCCACAGGAAGTGAGCATTGCGCTCCCCGGCGATTTAAAAATGGAGTTTATCCTCATCCCCGCCGGTGAGTTTACGATGGGCTCAACCGAAGCCCAGGGGGAGTATGCCTGCCGGGCCGGCAGTACAACGGATTACTACTCTGGGAATGACCCCGCACAATTGGCCGAGTATGCCTGGTATGATAGTAATTCCGGTTCCACTACGCATCCAGTCGGCGAAAAGAAACCCAACGCCTGGGGATTATACGACATGCACGGCAACGTCTGGGAATGGTGTGTGGATTATCCGGACGGATACCAGTCGAGTGACGTCAAGGATCCGAGCGATTTTGAAGGCAAGTTCAGGCGGACGCTGCGTAGTGGTTCGTGGTTCGATACGGCGGCCTTTTGTCGATCCTGGCGTCGTTATTTTAGCACGCCAACATATGGTACTCACGATCAGGGCTTACACATTGTAATGGCAGTTGGTGCTGACGCGGTTCCGGCGGTCAAGGAGAGAAATTAATTAGGAACCGCGCGAATATCTCTGGCGGAACCTTTTCTAGGAATTTTGATTGCCGAATGGCGGCCGGTTTGTTAGGTAAGCTGCAACGTTCGCAGGAGGCAAGTTATGGCAAAAGGTCGCGTCAAATGGTTCAATGAGAAAAAAGGGTTCGGGTTCCTCGAGCAGGAGGGCGGCGGACCGGATGTGTTCGTCCACTTCTCCGCGCTTCAAGGTGAAGGTTTCAAAACTCTAACCGAAGGGCAAGCTGTCGAGTTCGACGTGGTGCAGGACGCCAAGGGCGCCAAAGCCCAGAACGTCAAGCAAGCTTGACCGCCCGGCAACGTAACGTTGCCGGCAACCAGTCCCAGTGCTAGGATGTGCCGCGTGGAAACGTTGGCTGTCATTCTAAGTCTGTTCACACTCGCCGCGGTCGTGGTGGTGCTGGTGGTCTTTCTGCGCGAGCGGAATAAACCGCAAGCGCCAGACCAATCGCTATTGCTGCTGCAGCAGCAGCTCGGCGTGCTCCAGCAACGCATCGATCGGTTTGGCGAAACCGTCTCCACCAGCCTCCAGAAGTCGAGTGATTCCATGAACGAGCGGCTGAACAACGCCGCGAAAGTCGTCGGCGATCTCCGCGAAAAAGTCGGCCAGATTCACGAAGTCGGCAAAGCGGCGGCCGAATTGGTCAACATTCTCCGCGCGCCGAAACTGCGCGGCGGGATGGGCGAACTGTTCCTCGGTGATTTGCTCGCGCAGATTCTCCCGCCGGAACATTACAAGATCCAGCACACATTCCAGAGCGGCGAGAAAGTGGACGCCGTTATCCAAGTCGGCCAGCGCCTCGTGCCGGTCGACGCGAAATTCCCCTACGAAAACTTCCGCCGCGTCGTTGACGCCACGACCGATATCGAGCGCCAAGCGGCGCGGAAACAATTTCTCCGCGACGTCCGCAAACACGTGGACGCGATCGCCGACAAGTATATCTTGCCCGACGAAAACACCTACGATTTCGCGTTGATGTACGTGCCGGCAGAAAACGTCTACTACGAAACCATCATCAAGCAAGATGCCGGTGAGGAACACGAACTCCTCGGCTACGCGCTCCAGAAACACGTTATCCCGGTCTCGCCAAATTCATTTTACGCCTATCTGCAAACCATCCTGCTCGGCCTGAAAGGGATGCAAGTGGAAGTGCGCGCCCAGGAAATTCTCGCCAGCTTGCAACGGCTCCGCGGCGACTTCGACCGGCTTGCGGAAAATTTCCGGCTCGTCGGCAAACATCTCACCAACGCCACCGGCAGTTACGCCGACACCGAAAAGACGTTAGCTAAGCTCGATGTTAAACTCGGCCAGATTGAGCAACCAACTTCCTTACCGGCACCATGAAAATTTTCTTTATCGGTTTGATTGTCGGCGCGGTGTTAATGGCCGTGACCGGCTGGTATTTCGTCACCGTCCGCCACTTGCCGGCGGTACAGCACGCTCAAGACGCCACCGTCAGCACCTTGCGCCAGACTGCCGACGCGATTGAAACCAAATTGGTAGCGTGGCATTTGACCGGCACCGACATTGAAGCGGAATTAGCCAAGACCGGCAAGGTCGTGCGCCGGCAGATGCGCGAATTCGGCGCCAGCATCGCCGATACCACCTCGGATGCGCGCATCTCGGCGCAAATCAAAGGCAAATTCGCACTCACCAAAGAACTTTCCGCAAAATCTATTTCCGTCAGCACCACCGATGGCCGCGTGACGCTCTCCGGCATCGTCGCCAATTCCAAACTCATCGGCAAAGCGATGGCGCTCGCGCTTGAAACCGACGGCGTGCGGGAAGTTTCATCCACGTTGAAAGTGAAGTAGCCGATGAACCGCCAGCAAATCGCCGGCGTCTTCGAAGAAGTCGCCACGTTGCTCGAATTGCGTGGCGACAATCCGTTCCGCGTCCGCGCCTATGCCAACGCCGCGCGAATCGTCGATAGCTTGCAGGAAGATTTAGCCACGCTCGCAGCCGAAAACCGGCTTACCGACGTCAAAGGCATCGGCGCCGATCTCGCCGCGAAAATCACCGAGATGCTGACGACTGACCGGCTCCGGTTTCACGATGAATTGAAAGCCTCATTCCCGCCGGGCTTGCTTGACCTGCTGCGGATTCCCGGTTTCGGCCCGAAGAAAACCAAGGCCGTGTACGACAAGCTCCAGGTGGATTCGCTCGAAAAACTCGAAACCGCCTGCCAAGCCGGCAAGGTAGCGGAGCTGGCCGGGTTCGGCGAGAAATCGCAGCAGAAAATTTTGGAAGGCATCGCGTTGCTTCGGCAATTCAGCGGCCGGCATCATTACCACACCGCCACGGCGGCGGCGTTACCGGTGCTGGAGGCATTGCGTTCACACGCCGGCGTCATCCGTTGCAGTATTGCCGGCAGCTTGCGCCGGTGCCGGGAGACGATTGGCGATGTGGATTTTCTGGTCAGCGCTAAACCGGCGGACGCGCCAGGCATCATTGCGGATTTCGTTGGTACGGCCGGCGTGCGCGCGGTGAGCGCGCAAGGCGAGACGAAAGCCAGCGTCGTGCTGGCCGGCGGCATTCAAGCCGATTTGCGCGTGGTCAGCGACGAGCAGTTTGCGTTTGCGCTGAATTATTTTACTGGCAGCAAAGAGCACAACATCGCCATGCGCAGCCGGGCGTTGAAGCTGAAAGGTCTGTCGCTGAACGAATATGGTTTTTCGCCGGCAGCGGAAAAAGAAAAAAGCGCCAAGGAACTCGGCAGCAGCATTCCATGTCGTACCGAAGAAGAAATCTACGCCGCGCTCGACCTCGAATACGTTCCGCCGGAATTGCGCGAGGATATGGGCGAGCTGGCCGGCCAGCTACCACGGCTAGTCACGAAGGAAAATCTCCGGGGCGCGCTACACGTTCATTCGACTTGGAGCGACGGTGTCGAAAGCATCGAAGCCATGGCCAACGCCGCGCTCGGCCTCGGCCTTGAATACATCGGCATTTCCGATCACAGCAAAGGCCAGCGCCAAGCCAACGGCCTCGACGAAACCCGGCTCCGGCAACAAGCCGCAGAAGTGAAGCAACTCAACGCCAAATTCGCCAAGCAAGGCTTTCGGATTTTCTTCGGCACCGAAGTGGACATCTTGCCGGACGGCACGCTCGATTTCGATGACGCGACGCTAGAGCAGTGCGAGTTCGTCATTGCCGCCGTGCATTCGAGTTTTACCTTACCGGCTGACGCCC
This sequence comes from Verrucomicrobiota bacterium, assembly GCA_037146675.1. Lineage (GTDB taxonomy): Bacteria > Verrucomicrobiota > Verrucomicrobiia > Palsa-1439 > Palsa-1439 > CAINDI01. The sequence goes on from JBAWWR010000009.1 coordinate 25,155, forward strand.
AAACCAAAAGGATCTGCCGGGCGTTGGCGCATCCGCGCGTCACGATGCTCGCGCATCCGACCGGCCGGTTATTGCTTGAACGCGAAGGTTACGCCGTCAACATGCCGGAAATCATCGCGTGCGCCGCCCTGCACAACAAGATTATCGAGATCAATGCGCACCCGTACCGGCTCGATATGGATTGGCGGTTGTGGAAGCGCGCACAGGAACTCGGCGTGAAATGCGCGATCAATCCCGACGCGCACAGCAGCAACGATTTCCAATACCTCGCCATCGGCGCGGCCATCGCGCGTAAAGGTTGGCTCACAAAAGCCGCCGTTGTGAATTGCTTGCCGACGAAAGAAGTTGAAAAACTTTTCCGTCGCTGATCAGGCGCGCGCCAAGAACTCGCGCAACAGCTGCTCTTGTCGGAAGAAATCGTGCGTATTGTTGCCGTACGGCGCTTTGAAAAACATGCTCAGCCATTTCTGCGCGCCGGTCGCGCCACGACGGTGAGCGAGTTCCATGAACCGGCACAGGTCGATACACATCGGTGCGGCGAGGATGGAATCCCGGTATTGGGCACTGATTCGCAATTGCATCGGCTGGCCGAGAAAACCTTCGATATCGATATAGTCCCAGCTTTCCTTGGTGTCTCCGCGCGGCGGGAAGTAATTGATTTGCACGAGGTGATATGGCTCGTAGCCGAGCATTGGGCCGAGCAATTTAGATTTGTCGCGGATCTTTTGCCGGCCTTTGACCGGATCGCTGACAATCTTGCCGTCTTCGTTGCCGAGCAGGTTAGTGGAATACCAGCCGGTAACTTCGAGCTGCCGAGCGCGCAATGCCGGCGCGAGCACGGATTTGAACCACGTCTGACCGGTCTTGCCGTCGCGACCGCAAAACGGAATCGTCGCCGATTCGGCGCAATCATTCGGTGTGAAATTGATGAATGGACAGCCGTGCCGGGCCGCAAGCCGAGCATAATTCTTGGACGCAGTGTTTTGACCAGTCGGCAAGAGATTGAGAACTACGACGGTGTCGAGTCGGTGTTGCCGGCGGAAGGCGGCAATTTTGTCTGTGCCGGCCGACCAAGGTTTGATACCGGAGAGTTCGCGGGCCACCGGCTGGAGCCGATGCGAATCGAGAACACGGTTGCGGAGCGCGGCCTGGTAAAGATTTTCACCGCGGAAATCCCAACCGCCAATGACTAGGTCATCAAAGAGGGCAAGTTTGTGAGATTTCACATATGCTTCGGAAATCAGCGCGGCCGGTTTCGCCAGCCGCCGGCGCATCAGCGCGACGCCGGAGACGAGCGTGGAAGCGACAGCGCCGTCGAGGCCGGCAATGAGTAATCCGAGTCGGTTCATGGTTTTGACAGCCGCAGTGAAAGCCGGCGTCAACTGAGTTGCAAGCTTTTTTGCGGTGGCGCCAATTCAATTGACAGCGCACCGGCAAAAAGTCATCGTTATCGGCATGCATCCGGTTCTCATTCGACTCGGCACGTTGGAGATTCACACCTACGGCGTGTTGGTTGCTGCCGGTTTTATGGCCGGCCTTATCACCGCGCAACGCCGCGCGCGACTGGCCGGCTTAGGCGCGGAGCGTATTAGCGACCTCGGCGTCTGGCTGATTGTCGCGGCGATGCTCGGTGCCAAACTTTTTCACATCGTATTTTTCTGGAATGATTTCCTTGAAGGTTGGCGCGCCAATGGTCTCGCCTCACTCCGGGCTGGTTTTGTTTTTTACGGAGGCTTCTTTGGTGCCGTGGTCGGCGTCACGACGTATGCGCGGCTGAACAAGTTACCGGTCTGGCAGCTGGTTGATGTGCTGGCGCCGTCCGCCGCGCTCGGGCACGCGTTTGGTCGGCTCGGCTGTTTTTTTGAAGGCTGCTGTTATGGCAAAGCCTGCGCGTTGCCGTGGGCGGTTCACTTGCCGGGCCATACTACCGCCGTTCAGCCGACGCAACTCTACGAAGCTGCCGGCAACCTCGCCATCTTTGCCGGGCTGACCGCATTTTACCGGCACAAGCGTTTCGACGGCCAAATCTGCTGGCTCTACGTGTTGACCTACGGCGCGCTCCGGTTCGGCGTGGAATTCTTCCGTGGCGACTACGAAGTGCATTACCTAGGCGTCTTCACCATTGCCCAGATCATGGCCGGCGGGTTGATGCTCGTCGCGGTGGCGGGATTGATTTTTTATGGCAAAACCGGCGCGCGCTCGGTAAATTCCTCGCACCATGCCACTCATTGACAAACCATTAGCCGAGCTCCGCACCTATACCGGCCGCAACCCGCGCCCGGCTGACTTCGATTCATTTTGGGACGCCGGCCTCGCCGAGATAAAAGCGCTCGCCGCTAAACTCGAACTCATCCCGGCCAAATTCACTGCGCCCGGCGTTGACTGTTTTGATTTATACTTTACCGGCGTTGGCGGCTCGCGCATCCACGCCAAATATCTCCGCCCGAAATCCGCACCGCGTCCGCACCCAGCCGTCGTGATGTTTCACGGGTACTCCGGCAATAGCGGCGACTGGTTTGAGAAGCTCGCTTGGACATCACTTGGTGTTTCGGTGTTAGCTCTCGATTGCCGGGGCCAAGGCGGACTCTCGCAAGATCGTGGCGGCGTGACCGGCACCACGCTTAAAGGCCACATCATCCGTGGTCTCGACGACGCGCCGCAACAACTACTCTTCCGGCAAATCTTTCTCGATACTGCGCAACTCGCCGGCATCGCCATGCAGATGCCAGAAGTCGATCCGAAACGCGTCGGTGCCACCGGTGGTTCGCAAGGCGGCGGCCTCACACTCGCTTGCGCTGCGCTTGAGCAACGCATCAAACTTGCCGCGCCAATCTTTCCGTTCCTCTGTGATTATCAGCGCGTCTGGGAAATGGATTTGGCAACCGCCGCCTATGAGGAATTACGCACTTACTTCCGGCAGTTCGATCCCCGGCACGAACGGGAACAAGAAATTTTCACCAAACTCGGCTACATCGATTGCCAACATCTCGCGCCGCGGATTCGCGGCGAAGTGTTGATGGTGACCGGTTTGATGGATCCGATTTGTCCGCCCTCGACGCAATTTGCGGCGTACAACAAAATCACCGCCAAGAAAAACATGGTCATCTATCCCGACTACGCGCACGAAGGCTTGCCGGGCGCGAGCGACACGATCAGCGCGTTCATGGCCGGGCTGTAACGCCATGCCGGCGCACATCGTTACCGGGGAATCGGCCGGCCAGCGCCTCGATCAATTTCTGCACACGGCGTTGCCGGAACATTCCCGGTCGTTCCTGCAAAAACTGATTGCCACCGGTGATGTGCGCGTTCATGGTCAGCCAGCTAAGGCGAGTTACCGGGTGCGCGCCGGTGACGCCGTCACCATCGAAATTCCGGCCCCGCAACCACTCGCGGCGTTGCCGGAAGAAATTCCGCTCGACGTTTTATTTGAAGACGCCGATCTCATTGTGATCAATAAAGCCGCCGGCATCGTCGTCCATCCCGCCGCCGGCAATCTCGAACACACGCTCGTCAACGCGTTGCTGCATCATTGCCGGGGCCAACTCGCCGGGATCAGTGGCGTAGCTCGGCCTGGCATTGTGCATCGGCTCGACAAAGGTACGAGCGGCTGTCTCGTGGTGGCGAAGACCGATATGGCGCACCAAAGTTTGGTGGCGCAGTTCAAGGCGCGCCAAGTGCGGAAGATTTACCGGGCCGTCTGTTACGGACTTTTTAAGAAATCAACCGGGCGGATTGAGACGACAATCGGCCGGAGCACACGCGATCGGAAGAAAATGTCGACGCAACCGGCGCGCGGCCGGCCGGCATTGACGGAATACCGGGTGCTTCGGCAGCACGCCGATTACGCGCTAGTGGAACTCACACTGCACACCGGGCGCACACATCAGATTCGTGTGCACATGGCGCACATCGGCCACGTGCTCCTCGGCGATGTGACTTATGGGTGGCGCAACGCGAAGATTGCGGTTGAGCGGCCACTACTGCACGCGTATAAGCTGGCGTTCACACATCCGCGCACCGGCAAGCAAAAGGAATTTACTGCGCCGATTCCGGAGGATATGAACCGGTATGAATAAATTGCGAGAAATCGTTAGCGACACCATTCAAGCTTTGGAGCACATGAAAAAATCTGGGATCACGCACGTCGAAGTTTCGAAGCAAACGCTCGCCGAGTTAAGCAAAGCGCCGGTGGTGATCAAAGCGAAAACGGCGCCATTGACCGGCAAGCTCGCGGTGTTGGCAGCAAAAGTGAAGGCGTGCACGAAATGCACAGAGCTGGCGCGGTGCCGGCAGAATGTCGTGTTTGGTGTCGGCGACAGTCACGCAGAATTGATGTTTGTCGGCGAAGCGCCCGGCGCCGATGAAGATGAACAAGGCGAGCCGTTTGTCGGCCGGGCCGGGCAGTTGCTCACAAAAATTATCGAGGCGATGGGCTATCAGCGATCGGACGTTTATATTGCGAACGTATTGAAATGCCGGCCGCCACAGAATCGCACCCCATTGCCGGCCGAGATGGATAATTGCCGGCCGTATCTGCTGGAACAGATCGACGTGATTAAACCAAAGGTGATTGTGGCGCTCGGCGCAACGGCAGTGCGGGCGTTGCTGCTCGAAACGCCGCTGGGCATCACGAAAATGCGCGGTAATTGGTATGCTTTTCATAACACACCGGTTATGCCGACGTTTCATCCGGCGTACCTACTACGAAATCCACCAGCGAAGCGTGAAGTCTGGGAAGATATGAAGACCGTGTTGACGAAACTCGGGCGCCCAATTCCGAAGAGTAAATGAAACGTATTCTCATTACCGGCGGCGCAGGTTTTATTGGGTCGCATCTTGCGGAGGCGTTAGTGGCGGAAGGTAAAGATGTCGTCGTGATTGACGATCTCTCGACCGGTTCACTCTCAAACATTGCCGGGCTGCGCCAGCAGCCAAACTTCCGGTTCATCCAAGCGTCCATTCGCGATGCCGGCGCATTGGCGCTGGCGCTGGAGTCGGTGGATTTCGTTTATCATCTAGCGGCAGCGGTCGGCGTGGAATTGGTCGTGAAAAGCCCGGTCTACACCATCGAAGATAATGTTCGCGGGACGGAGGATGTGCTCGCGGCGGCTGCGCGTGCCGGTTGCGGCGTGCTAGTGACTTCGACGTCGGAAGTGTACGGCAAGAGCGAACGCGACTGTTTCCGTGAAGAGGATGATTTACTGATCGGACCGCCGACATTTGGCCGGTGGAGTTATGCGTGCTCGAAGTTGCTCGATGAGTTTTTGGCGCTAGCGTATTACCGGGAGAAGAACTTGCCGGTCACTATTGTGCGGTTGTTCAACACGGTCGGGCAACGCCAGACTGGCCGGCATGGAATGGTGGTGCCGCGGTTCGTGCAGGCGGCGCTGCGCGGCGAGCCGATCACAATTTATGGCGATGGCCGGCAGAGTCGGTGTTTCTGCCACGTGAGCGACGTGGTGCGGGCGTTGGTCGCACTGCCACGGCAAGCGCAGGCAGTCGGCCAGGTATTTAACATCGGCAGCACTGAAGAAGTGACTATTCACGACTTGGCGCAGCGCGTGCAGACGTTGAGCGCCAGCCGGTCAGGACTGCGGTGCGTGCCGTACGACGAGGCCTACGCGAAAGGCTTTGAGGATATGCGCCGGCGTGTGCCGAGCATTGCCAAAATTCAGCAATTTATCGGCTGGCAGCCGACAAAGAAACTAGATGAAATCCTGCTCCTTGTTATCGCCGAGCAGCGCGCCGGCAACGCGAGATGATCGGCGCCTCGCAAAAATATTGCTTTGGCGGGTCAGGTGGGGTAGGTTGCGACTGTTTGAGGTAGGATTTTGAGCGAGAAACGCGAACTAACTGCTGACTCAAAAAGCATGGTGATGAATTCCGCCCTGTACCGGGAATTTTTGGCGGAGCGTGAGGAGATTCTCAAGCACAAGTGGATTGAGAGCGAGAAGGCCGGGTACGATATCGGATTTGAGCGCGCGTTGCTCGATTGGATTGTGAAACACCGAGCGAACTGGCGGAAACTGCGACGGCAAGCGGCGGCTTAATTACCGCTGCAATCAGTTAACAGCACCTTTAAGCTGGCCCGGCGAGGTCGGCAAGGAGCACGAATGAAGACCAATCAATTTGGAGACTGGCTATCAACCCACCACGGGCGGATGGCTATTTTTGTGCCATGAACCAGCCCCTACTCATGGACGCGACTGCCATTGAACGCGCACTAACGCGGATGGCCCACGAAATTGTCGAACGCAATTCCGACAATCCCGACTTGGCGATTATCGGCATCCGCACCCACGGCGTCCCGCTTGCGCAGCGACTTGCTGGGCTTGTCGCCGGCATCTTGAAACGCGACGTTCCGACCGGGGAAATTGATATTTCAATGCACCGGGATGACATCGCACTGCGCGGTGCGTCGGCAGTTGGGGCGACGCGCGTCGCTTTCGATGTCACCGGCAAGACAATCGTCTTGGTCGACGATGTGCTCTTTACCGGTCGCAGCATCCGGGCGGCGTTGGATGAGATTGCGGATTTTGGCCGGCCGCAACGAATTCAACTCGCTGTGCTCGTGGATCGCGGCCACCGGGAATTGCCAATCCGCGCCGATTTCGTCGGCAAAAATGCGCCGACGTCGCCGCAGGAACGGGTCACGGTTCGGTTGGCAGAAGTGGATGGACAAGATGAGGTGGTGATCGAACGATGAAACACTGGCAACGCAAAGACTTACTCGGCATCCAAGAGTTATCCGCTGATGAAATCAATTTTTTACTGAACAGCGCGCAAGCGTTCAAACAAGTCGGCAAACGCTCGGTGAAAAAAGTGCCGTCACTGCGCGGCAAAACGGTCGTGAATTTGTTCATTGAACCGTCCACACGCACCCGCACGAGCTTTGAGTTGGCGGCGACGCGGTTGTCTGCCGACGTGATCAACATCACCGCCAACGCCTCGAGTCTCGTAAAAGGCGAGACGTTGAAAGATACCGCGCTGAACCTGCAAGCACTGCACGCCGATGTCATTATCATCCGTCACAGCGCGGCCGGCGCGCCACATTTCTTGAGCCGGTTACTCAAGGCCAGCGTGATTAATGCCGGCGACGGCGCGCACGAGCATCCGACACAGGCACTGCTCGACGCGTTCACCATCCTCGAGAAAAAGGGGCGGATTGCCGGGTTGAACATCACGATTCTCGGTGACATTCTGTTCTCGCGCGTCGCCCGTTCCAACATCTGGCTACTGAAAAAACTAGGCGCTAACGTCACGCTGGCCGGGCCGTCGACACTAGTGCCGCGCGTGTTCGAGCAGTTCGGCTGCCGGGTCACGCACAACATTGATGACGCCCTCCGCGATGCCGACGTGGTCAACCTGCTCCGCATCCAGCATGAACGCCAGCGCCAGACGTTGTTCCCAAGTATCGGCGAATACACCACAATGTTCGGCTTAAACAAGGAGCGCTTCGCCAACCTCAAGCCTGATGCCATGATTATGCACCCCGGCCCGGTCAATCGCGGCGTCGAAATTGACAGTGAGGTCGCCGACTGCGACCGCTCCGTGATTCTCGAACAAGTCACCAACGGTCTCGCCGTGCGCATGGCCGTGCTCTTCCTCTGTTGCGGCGGACAGGCGGTGGAATCATGAACTCACTCATCATTAAACACGGCCGCGTTATCGATCCAGCCAACTGCGTGGACGAAGTCCGCGATGTTTTCATCGAAGCCGGCAAGATCACCGGCACACAGCCCGGTAAAGCCGAAGTAATCGACGCCACCGGTAAGATTGTTACACCGGGCTTGATTGACATTCACGTTCATCTCCGCGAACCCGGTCGTAGCGACAAGGAAAACATCGAAACCGGCACGCGATGCGCCGCACGCGGCGGATTCACCAGCATTGTCGCGATGCCGAATACCACGCCGGCAGCCGACAATACCGGCACGATCGCGTTTATCAAACAGCGCGCCGCCGAAGTCGCCTGCGTCAACGTGTTCCCTGCCGGCGCGATCACGAAAGAACTTAAAGGCGAGGAGCTCGCGCCGATTGGCTCACTCAAACGCGCCGGTGTCGTCGCGATTACCGACGACGGCCGCTGTGTACAGAACAACGAACTCATGCGGCGCGCCGTCGAGTACGCGAAGATGTTCGACCTGCCGGTGCTGGATCACTGCCAGGATTACAACGTGGCCGCTGACGGCATGATGCACGACGGTTACTGGAGCGCGGCACTCGGCCTCCGCGGCTGGCCGGCTGTGGCCGAAGAGATTATCATTGCCCGCAATATTTTGCTGGCCGAAGTCACCGACTGGCATATTCACTGTCAGCACTTGTCGTCGGCGCGGTCGGTCGAGTTGGTGCGTGCCGCCAAAAAACGTGGCGTGAAAATTTCCGCCGAAGCATGCCCGCATCATTTCACCCTGACCGATGAGCGCCTAAAAGATTACGACACGAATCTAAAAATGAATCCGCCGTTACGCACTGAGGCTGACCGGCAGGCGTTGCTCGCCGGTCTCGCTGACGGCACGATCGACATCATTGCCAGTGACCACGCGCCGCATTGCACATATGAAAAGCAGGTGGAGTTCGATGTCGCGCCATTTGGAATCATCGGCTTGGAAACGGAATTGGCGTTATCGCTGGCACTCGTACACCAAAAAGTTTTGTCGCTGCCAAAACTCATCGAGAAATTCACCGCCAATCCGGCGAAGTTATTGCGATTGCCGAAAGGCACACTCAGCATCGGTGCCGATGCCGATGTGACCGTGATTGCCCCAACGGATGACTGGACTTACGACGTGACTCAGTCTGCCAGTAAATCCCGCAACAGCCCATTCCACGGTTGGCAACTCCAAGGCCGCGCGACGACCACCATCGTCGCCGGTAAGATTGTCTGGCAATTATAAGCACCTCTACACGGTAGCGCGCATCATCCGTCCATCTGCTGTCTGACGGAACGCCGCCTGTCGTGGGATCCTCAGTCAAGATCAACCACCACACGAAAACCGCAGTAGCGATTCCGCGTTGTGGGCGGGTAGAAACCACGGTTGGCACAGCGACAACTTGTAGCATAGTTGCACCATGAACCGCCCCGCAAAACACGCATCCACCCTGTCGTCGGACCAGTCGGATCTATTTCGTCACCGCCATCGTAAGCCCCAAACCAATCAGCACACCACTCCCACACGTTGCCGTGCATATCGTAGAGCCCCCAGTCGTTTGCCTGTAATCCACCGACTAGATGTGTCATATGCGCAGCGTTTTTTAAACACCATCCAGACTGATCTAAAACGGCATCCTCATTACCAAAATTGTCATCGTCAGCCCGCCCCGCCCGACAGGCGTATTCCCACTGAGCTTCGGTCGGGAGAGAGAATCTCTGCTCATTCGTTTTCGCATTAAGTGTCATCAGAAACTTCTGGCAATCCTCCCAGCTGACATTTTCCACCGGCCGCTTGGGATCATTGAAGTGGCTGCGGTTTTCGCGCATCACTGCAAGCCATTGCTCCTGAGTTACTTCATACTTGCCAATGTAAAATGGCTTAGTGAGGAGGACCGTGTGCACGGGAGGGTTGTTTTGGATTGATCCCATCCGAAACTCGCCCGCAGGGATTAGCACAAACTCCATTGTAACCCCGCCATCCAATTCAACCGTCAGTTGTTCAAGGGCGGGCGGAATGACCGGCGAGGCATTAGTGGTGACTGCCGGATTGATTTTCTCAGCCTGCACAGCAGCGACGTTAGGACCGGAGATACCAACGCTGGTCGAGGTTGGGGCGGCGACGGGCGACTGTCCAACTACAGATTGAATCCATAACAGCAAACCGATCCACGTGACCGCAAAGGGTTGCGTTTTCAATTTGCACCTCTACTATTTCTTGTACGCCAACAAGACCACACCCAGTTCTTGTTCTAAGGATTTCAACCCACTAATCTGGTCAGCGGTCAAGCTGGCTGGTAGATAATAAGGCTCCAACGCCACAATAGAATGGCCCAGTTCCTCTTCCATGGCCTGAATCTTCTCGATGGTTTCATTATCGAGCTTAGCAATCCGAATTTTGGGTGTTGGCATAATTCACTACACGTTTTTAATGGGGGTTGCAGCGATTACGCAATCACAACCTGTCACCTGAGAGCTTCCCGATGTGTACTGGTGCATTTCAATGCGAACACCATGTGGATCGCTTACCCAGCACTGCCAACTATTGTCTGCCCCTAGTTTTTTATCGGACACCTCGTACCCGTGCAAGCGCAGCGCCGCAATGACCTTCTCAATATCTTCCACTTGCAAACAGAGATGCTGGATTGGATGGCTTGTGTGTGACTCCAACGCCGTTTGCTCAAAGATTTCAATAAACGTATTGTTTCCGAGATCGAGATAAAGACCGAATTCTTTCCCGTCACGAATGAACCGAAACTTCTTCTTCAGTCCCAATGCCGTGCAGTAGAAGCTTTCGCTTTTTTTCAGATCGGTTGACCCAAGGCAGATATGCGCGATTTGTTTGATCAGTGCCATATGGCGCATATATCATATGTAGGCGAGATTGACGTACCTGTTTTTTTGAGCCAGTGGCACGCCGCTCAACTCCGTCAAGACTTGCTACGCGCCTATTTTAAGGAGATTTACCTGCGCAATGTAATCAGTCTGCGGTGATCAGCGTGGCCGCCGGTGCTAATTTTATGCTGCTTAACTGCCGGTGACCTGTCGCCAGACGGCTTCGGCGCAGTGACGAAAGGCTTGCGCCGGTTCACTCTCCGGGGCGGCCAGCACGATTGGCATGCCGTTGTCGCCGCACTCGCGAATCCCGGTAAACAATGGAATCTCGCCGAGCAATGGGACGCCGCGCCGTGTCGCCTCTTGTCCGCCGCCGCCGTGGCCAAACACGTCATCCCGTTGCCGGCAATGCGGGCAAACGTAGTAGCTCATATTCTCAATAAGACCAAGAATCCGCACGTTGACCTTTTCAAACATCTGCATGCCGCGCCGGGCCACATCCAGCGCCACATCTTGCGGCGTGGTCACAATCACGCCGCCGTCGAGCGCGATAGTTTGCACCAACGACAGCTGTGCGTCACCGGTACCTGGCGGCAAATCTACCACCAACACATCCAGCGTGCCCCAGTTCACGGCATGACTGAACTGCTGAATCGCTTTCATAATCATCGGTCCGCGCCAGATAACCGGCGCATCAGCGTCAATTAACAACGCCATGCTCATCATTTTGATGCCAAACTTCTCGACCGGATCTAGCTTGTCGTCGGTGACTGTGGGCCGCTCGGTTGCGCCAAGCATTTTCGGAACGCTCGGTCCGTAAATATCCGCGTCCATCAATCCAACTCGCCGGCCCAATTGATGTAGCGCGACGACGAGATTGACCGCGACGGTCGATTTACCGACGCCGCCTTTACCGGAAGCAACTGCGATAATTGTTTTCACTCCCGGGATACCCGGGGTCACTGGCGCATCAGTTGGTGTCGCGGTAATTCGGACGGTGACCTGACCGATCCCGGCGCATTGCCGGAGCGCGGCAGTGGCTTCGCGTTCGATTTGCGCCGGCACGGCCGCTTCCCGACTAGCCACATTGATCGCCACGGTCACATCGTTGTCGCCGGTAATGGCAATAGATTTAACAATGCCAAAGCTGACAATGTCGCGGCTGAAGCCGGGGAACTTGATGGTTTGTAGAACTTCGCGGATGCGGTCTTCGGTGAGTGGAGCCATAGCGGTTTTCGATTATTGGATGGTGATGAGTTTTGGGTTGCGCTTGAGCAAGTCGGCAAGTGTCGTTCGCTCGAGGACTTCATTGACGCGGCTCTGTGCCTCCGCGAACACGCCGCAGAGTACGCAACTGTCGAGTCGCTGGTCGGAGACGACACAGGCAGGATCATCGGTGACGCATTTTTGGAGCGCGAACGCACCTTCGATGCAATTCAAGATTTCAAGCAAGTTGATATCGCCGGGCGGCCGGACGAGCGTGAAACCGCCGCCGGCACCGCGTTGCGATTGAATGAGACTGGCTTTGGCGAGTGACTGAAAGATTTTTGCGAGAAAACTGCTCGGCACTTTTTCGGCGTCGCTGATTTCATCCACCATTACAGTCCGGCCGACAGGCTGCCGGGCTAGATAGAGCAACCCAATGATCGCATATTCGCCGGCACGGGTAATTTGCATAAATCGGACTAATTTCCTCTGCTTTCGAAAAGAATATAGGTGCCGCTCGTCGCAATGTCAACGGCACCGGCTTGCAGAAGCCGCCAAGATGGGGCAGTATCGTCTCCACCGGTAAGCATGCTGACTGCTGAATATATTCAAAACAAGGTCCTCGACGGCGCGCGGATTGAGCCAGCCGAGGTGCTACAGCTTTATCGCGAATTGCCGTTACCGGAGTTGGGCGCGCTCGCGGATGCGGTCCGGCAACGCCTGCATCCTCACCAGCGCGTGACGTACATCGTGGACCGCAATATCAACTACACAAACATCTGCAATGTGTACTGCACTTTCTGCGCGTTCATGCGCGAGGCCGACGCCGCGGATGCTTACATCTTAACGCCGGAAGAAGTCGGCGCGAAGGTGCGAGAACTGATAGCTATCGGCGGCGTCCAGGTCTTATTGCAAGGCGGCCATCATCCGAAGCTCGGCATTGATTATTACCTCAACCTGCTCGGCTATCTTCGTCAAAATTTCCCGCAGGTTAACATTCACGGTTTTTCGCCGCCGGAGTTCACGCATTTTGCGGAGGTGTTCGGACTGCCGATCGCGGAAGTAATCCGGCAATTCAAGGCGGCCGGCCTCGGCTCAATTCCCGGCGGCGGCGCGGAGATTCTCGTGGACGCGGTGCGGAAACGCATCGCGCCGTTAAAGTGCACTGGCCAACAATGGCTCGATGTGATGGAGGCGGCGCACCGGCAAGGATTAAACTCGTCGGCGACGATGATGTTCGGCCACGTCGAAACGGTTGAGGATCGAATCGAGCATTTAAACTTACTCCGGCAATTGCAGGACCGCACGCACGGATTCACGGCCTTCATTTGCTGGACGTTTCAGAGTGAAAACACCCGGTTGCGCGCGGCGCCGGTCGGCGCGCAGGAATATTTACGGACGCAAGCGGTGGCGCGAATCTTCCTCGATAACTTTCATAATGTGCAATCGAGCTGGGTCACGCAAGGTCCGCAGATTGGCCAAGTGGCACTGAAGTTCGGCGCGAACGATTTTGGCAGCGTGATGATGGAAGAAAACGTCGTCTCGTCTGCCGGCACGGCGTTCCGCACCGACGAAGCCACGATTCGCCGACTGGTCACGGAAGTCGGCTACGAACCACACCGGCGCAACAACTGGTATCAACTACAGGACCTACCGGCCTAACATGCGCATCCTATTTATCGGCACCGCTGAACTCGCTTGTCCGTGTCTGGAAGCGGCACATCGCTTGACCGGCCACGAAATCATCGGCGTCATCACCCAACCGGATAAACCCAAGGGCCGGTCGCTTCAACTTTCTCCACCACCGGTCAAAATCACCGCCGTCAAACTTGGTTTACCGGTTTCGCAACCGGTAAAAATCAGGGAGGCCGTCGAAGACATCCGCGCCCAGCGACCGGATTTAATAGTCGTCGTCGCCTATGGTCAGATTTTACCAAAAGCGTTGTTGGAAATCCCGGCTCGCGGCTGCATCAACGTCCACACCTCACTGCTGCCACGTTGGCGCGGCGCTTCGCCAATTCAATCTGCAATTCTAGCCGGTGACAGCGAGACCGGCGTGACGACGATGTTCATGGACGAACAGCTCGACCACGGCGACATCATTCTCCAGCGCCGGGAACCAATTCGCCCAGATGATACCGGCGCGACAGTGCACGACCGGCTTGCCGTGCTCGGTGCGGAACTGCTGTCGGAAACACTCACGCTCACCGACTGGCCGCACCGGCAGCAAGACGAAGCACAAGTCACCCACGCCCGGAAATTCACGAAATCCGATGGTCGGATTGACTGGACAAAATCGGCCGCAGAAATCGACCGGCAAGTCCGCGCGTTCAATCCGTGGCCCGGCGCGTTCACCGAGCGTGACGGAACTTTGCTCAAAATTTGGAATGTCGAGCTGTTGTCTGCTCCGGCAACCGGCATTGACATCATCAACACCGGTGCCGGCGCATTGCGATTGCTGGAAGTTCAACCGGCCGGTGGCAAGCGCATGAGTTTCGCCGCCTACGCCCGTGGCCGCAAACTCGGGTAAGTGGATTGCGCCAGCCTATGACGCTCACACGGAAACGTCTTCTACCGTGGGCCATCGCGGCCGGCGTGCCGGTGTTAATTTATCTCGTGCTGGTGTTTGTCACACCGGTCTGTGGTCGCATTGTCGGTTACGCCGATCAGCAACCGCCGTTGCGCGCAACACGTCTGCCCAATGGTTGGGCGCCGGAGAACATTGATGTGATTCGCCGTCTGGCCAA
>JBAWWR010000010.1:0-37199 GCA_037146675.1 Verrucomicrobiota bacterium
TGAGCAAATCATTCGCGCTGCCGGCGCCGAACATCTCGGCGTAATTCTGTTCCTGCCGTTCATGCCGCTGACTTTTTGGCTGATGGCGAAGGCGCTCGATACCGGGCGGTTCCGCAATCTGTTTTGTTGCGCGCTCGCTCTGACCGGTATGTTGTGGGCGCACAACAAAATGGCGTTTATCCACGGCCTCTTTCTCGTTGGGTATCTTGGGTACCGGTTCGGAACCGACCGGCAACACTGGCAACTTACCATCAAACGTCTCGGTGTTGCCGCACTGCTGACCGGTGTGCTTGCCGGGCCATTCATCGTCCCGGGACTACTTGAAGCGGGGCAGGTGAAGCTGCTGTCCGGTGAAGGTGAACAACTCGTCCTCTGGCAGCGCAATTATTCTTTCAAGAGTCTGTTCGGATTGGTGGACCGCGACGGCGTGGTGACCCACGCTACCACCGACAAGCTTCAACAACTGCTCCAAGCCCAAGCCTTTCACCCGACGACGCAAGCCGAAGCCAATGAAATGAGCGCGAGCGTTCAACGTTTGTTTTCGCTTCAGGCCGATTCTCCTGAGAAATATATGGGGCTGGTATTGTTGGCCGTATTGGCCGTGACCACGCTGTTCAACACGCGGCGTGCCGACCGCCGGTTGTACTGGTTTTTAGTGGCATTACTACTGATCAGCCTGATGCTCGCGTTCGGCCTGAGCAGCATTTGGGACGCGAGTTTGGCGACGTGGAATGCGTTCACCTTGGCCGGTTTGCCGGTTCTGTCCACGGTCGCGATGTGGCTGGGTCTCGGCGCGGTCGTGGCGTTTCTCGTGCTGTTTTACCGGCGCAAGCTCACGACCACGAGCAAGCGGTGGATGGCCTGGCTGGCGCTGGCAGCCTTCCTCTTTCTGCCGGCGTTCAAGGTGCTCGCGCTAATCCCGTTTTTCAAAGAAGTCCGCGCGCCGTTTGTATTTCACGACGGTCCCGGTATGTTCGTTGCTTGTCTGTTGGCTGGTTTTTTCGTAACCGACGTTTTGGAAAGTGCCAAATGGCGCGCCAAGATCCCGGCCATTGTTGCCGGCGTCGGCATGCTGGTGCTACTCGATTTCTGGCCATACCAAAAGCCGACGATCGACAACGGTGTCCCGGTGCGCACGTTGACCAATCTCAAGGCCACCTACGAAACACTGCGCTCTGATCCGGACTGGGTGAAAACGTATTCGATCTCAGGTCGGTATTTTCACCTCCTTGGCCCGATGTATTCCGGTAAGCCACAGGTATATGAGGCGTTCTTTAACTGGATGGCGCCGCTCGGCACCGGCCTGCTGAATCAGCGCGGTCTCTCCCGTGAAATGCTGAATCTTTTTGGCGCGCGCTACCTCGTCTACGACAAGACCGACCCGCAGGCCAATGCGCAGTTCCTCTCGCAAATCCGCCAGTCGTTTCCGGTTCAGGTCGAGAACGAAGATTTTGTTGTTTTCCGCAACGACACCGCACAGCCATACGTCAGCGCGACGACACGGGCCTGTCTTTATACCGGTGACGTACGTGGGTCCGCGCCGCTCGCGTTAACGATGGCTAACTGGCATTACACGCTCGTCCACGCCACACAAGCCCGGCCCGGTTACGAAAAGATTTACGATGGCCAACCACCGGTAACATTGCCGACAGCCATAAGTGAAAAACTAACATTGCAAAACGTCGAGCTGACACGCCCGAGTCACGAACAGATTCGAATCAAACTCACTGCACCACGCGCCTGTGTTGCCACCATTAACGAAAGCTATTTCGAATTCTGGCGCGCCGAAGTTGACGGACAACCAGCCGAAGTTCTGCGTGTAAATTGCGGTCTGATGGGCGTCGCCGTGGAGCAGGGGACTCACGAAATCATTTTGCGCTACCGGCCACCAGCCGTATACGCCATTGCCGGCATCGTCAGCTTGCTCGGACTACTTGGCGGCCTCGGCGTGCTGGTTACAACTCGCGCAACGAAACCGGCCGGCCAATAATCTCGTTCGCAATGATCACATTGCGGATGTTTTGCCGGTCACGTAACGCTGTGGCCCATTGGTTTGGCCGGCTTGGCTGCGCAGGTTGAGCAGTGGCGACTGGCGGCTGTGTCGTCGGTTTCTCTTCCGCAGTCACTCGTGTTGACGGAATTATCGGCGGCGTAACTTCGGTGACGATGGGCCGGCGTGTTGTCGGACGCCGCACGACTGGTTTTGGTTGTGGCGGACGAGACGGTGTGGTTGGCGCGGCCTGTTCGGGTGGCGTCGCCAGTTTGCCGAGCCCTTTCGCCACCATCACAACGACGGCAACAATCAGCCAGATGATGAATTCTGAGTTACCGGCTTTCACGTTGAGAACCGGTTAGTTTGCCGCTCCACCGCTCTTGCCTGGGTCTTCGCCGGCAATGCTCTGGCGCATCTTGGAGTCAGCCTGAACGTTTTGCATCCGGTAATAATCCATAATCCCGAGGTGACCGGCGCGAAAGGCTTCGGCCATTGCCATCGGAATCTGCGCTTCAGCTTCGACTACTTTGGCGCGCATCTCTTGGGTCCGGGCTTTCATTTCTTGCTCGCTCGCGACAGCGAGAGTGCGGCGTGTTTCGGCGGCAGCCTGCGCGATTTGTTTGTTGGCATCGGCTTGCTCGGTCTGCAGACGCGCGCCGATGTTGTCGCCGACATCCACATCGGCAATGTCAATGGACATGATGCCGAACGCGGTGCTGGCATCCAGACCTTTCGCTAAAACGGTCTTGGAGATCATGTCTGGGTTTTCGAGGACGTCTTTGTAGGATTGAGCAGAACCAATCGCGGTGACGATGCCCTCGCCGACTCTGGCGATGATTGTTTCCTCGGTCGCGCCGCCGACGAACCGGTCGAGATGCGTGCGCACGGTGACGCGAGCTTTGACGCGTAGTTCGATGCCGTCCTTGGCGACGCCGGTGATGAGTTGCTTACCACTGGCTGGATTGGGGCAATCAATGACTTTGGGGTTCACAGACGTCATAACGGCTTCGAAGACGCTCTTGCCGGATTGATGCGTGGCAAGGTCGATGGCGGCAGCTTGGTTGAAGCCGAGGTTGAGCGTGGCTTTCTCGGCGGCAATCAGGGCGCGGACGACCTGATTGACATCGCCGCCAGCGAGGTAATGCGCTTCAAGCTGATCGGTGGTGAGTGGAATGCCGGCCTTGACGGCGGTAATGCGGCTCTGAACAATCAGGCTGATGGGCACGCGGCGCAGTTTCATGCTCAGCAGGTTGATGAATGTAATCGGGGCGCCGGAGAATCGGGCCTGAATCCAAGTGTTGATAAACGATCCGACGATGACGACGATGATAAACGCAAAGATAGCCGCAATGACTGCCAGTGCGACCAATACGAGTTGACCTGTGCCCATGATGTTCTCCTTTTCTAGTTAAACTTTCCTAACAACGATGCGGCTGCCTTCCACTGCAACAACCTTGATGGCACTACCACGCGCAATCATATCAGACTCCGCAACAACGTCGAGCCGTTTGCCAGCAATCTCCGCCATGCCGGACGGCCGCAAGGTTGTCTGGGCGACGCCCGCCGCACCAACTAATTCCGGTGCCTGACCAGCGGCGGAGGCGCTGTTTTGTTCGTGCGACAAAATCATCCGCTTACCGGCAGCGGTTTGCGGGATGGTTTTGATGACGATGTAACCGGTCAGCACGGCGAGTGCGACTTCAGCTAAAAACAAACCAGCCGCCCAGCTTGAGCCAAAGTGAGTCAGGCAAATAAAATCAGCCGTCAGTAATAGAATTATACCAACGGTGGCCAGCACAAAACCCGGCATATAAAACTCGATGCCGATTAGCACCAACCCGATTACCACCAGCAGTCCGATTCCTAAAATGGTTTCCATAAATTATCCGACTCGCGTCACCACGACGCGACTTCCCTGTACCTCAGTAATTTTGATCGCCACGCCTTTTTCGATCAATTCGCCTTCCGCCACAACATCCACAATCTGACCATCGAACCGGCCTTTACCGGACGGCCGCAACATTGTTTCGGCGATACCCGTCGCGCCCAGCAGACTGGTGGCGGCGCTGGTCGCCGTCGTATAACCATCGGCGGCGTTCGTTGCGGTAGTCAATTCCATCCGCCTGAAAAACGGCGAAGACGGCAAGAACCTCCCGGCCAACAGCATCACGACAACCGACCCGACAAACCCACCGGTCACGGACAAGATTGGCACGTGCAACTCCGGCCATGCCGGGATGACCGGTCCGCCGGGCCAACGCTGCACCATCGCCATCACCAGCGAAATTAAAATCAGAGCGGCACCCATAACTCCTGGTAATGCGTGCCCCGGCAATACAAACAGCTCTACGCAAATTAACAATAGCCCGACTGCAAATATCACCACGTCTTCCCAGCCGGCTAGGCCGGCCGCAAAAAAGCCAAAGAAATACAAACCAAACGCCGCAATCGCCACGAGCAGCGGCAAGCCGATGCCGCCGAGTTTGAATTCAAAATAAATCGCCGCCATCCCGATCAAAATCAAGATCGGCGAAAACGTCGTGATCCATCGCGCCGCGACTTCAAAGCCGTATGGTTTGACTTCCACTACGTTCGCGCCGGCCAGATTGAGTTTGCTAAGCAAGAACGGAAGCGTTTTCACCGTCCCGGCAGAAAGCAATGCGACTGGCGGTTTGCCGTAGGTGCGCGCGGCTTCGGTGTCAGTCAACGTCAGCAGTTTGCCTTTCGGGTTGAGCGTTTTGCCGTCAATCACGAGTTCCTTATCGGAATCCACCATCGCCTCGAACACGTCCGGGTTATGGCCTTTCTGCTCGGCGGTCGCGCGAATCAAGGCGCGCATCGCTGAGTTGAGTTTCTCTTCGTAAGATTTCGGCAGCGGCATCACGCCTTCGCCGCCGGACGAAAGCATTACCGGCGTCGCTGCGCCGATGACGCTGCCGGGTGTCATATATATATTGTCGGTTGCGGCCGCGATGTAGGCGCCGGCGGAAAAGGCTTTGGCGTTAACAAAGGTATGCACCGGAACTGGCGAATGTTGGAGCGCCTTGATGATGTCTTCGGTCACATCCACGCGTCCGCCATTGGTGTCCATGTCAATGATGACCGCCTTCGCGCCGGTCGTCGCCGCTTCCTTTAATCCACGACGGACGAGGTAAAGCGTGTTGTGGGTAATATCTTCACGGATGGCAATTACACAGACATTGACCTGCTCCGATCGTGTGTTGAGCGGCGCGAGCATGGTCAAAGCTAGACCAAACCAAAGCATGCGAGTCATGGGCAATGGATACTGCCGGGCGCAAGCAACCGCAAGTCAATTGCGCCCCGGCGGCTGCTACCGCCACTCGTGTTTCGGATATTTGCGCTGCAATTCCAGTTTGAGCTTCGGGTATGTTTCGTGCCAGAAGTTGGCTAGATTGTCTGTGACTTGCACCGGGCGTTGATTCGGCGCGAGCACCTCGATGCAGACCGCTACGCGCCCGCCGGCAACCGTCAACGACTTCGTGCCGTACAGGTCTTGGATGCGTGCCGCGAGTTTCGGCGGGCCGTCGGCGGAGTAGGTGACTTTGGCGCGGCGACCGGATTTCAAGTCAATGCGTTCCGGTGCGTATTCGTCCACCCACGCCTGCTGTTGCGCCGACAGCCACGACTTCACTGTCGGCCAGACTGGCTTATCTTTGATGTCCTTGTAACTCACCGCGCCAAGGCAAAACTGCTGGAGCAAGTCGTGCCGGTCGGCGGCAGCGAGGCCGGGCAGATTCAAGTCCGGCATCCATTCCCGGAGCCGGTTCAACCGCACAATCCATTGCTCGACAGCATCGTCCCAGTTGTTGAGCTTCAGGTTGCCGGCAATCACTTCGCCAGCCAAAATCGCGGCGGCTTGCTCGCGGGGCACGATGGTGGTCGACCGCTCCGCCAGCACCAAGTCGCGAAACCGGCGTTGCTCGCGCGCGATGACTCGGCGCTGTGTGGTGTCGAACTCCACGATCGTCTTTGCCGCGAAATCTTCCGGGAAAAGTTCGCGCAGCCAATCTTCGTGGATGGCGGTGCAGAGATTGAGCAGGACGTTGAGATCGCGGCCTTGCACCTCAGCAATCTCGGTGGCGACGAATAGCGGTGCGGTCACGACGCTTTCTCGCGCCAGCACGCCGCGCCGGTTGTGGACGATGGCGCAACGCAATGTCCCGACATCCAGCCGGCTGGCAAGGTGATCGGAGAACCCGACGAGCACGCATTTCTGAATTGCCTCGTTCGTTACCGGATGCTCGCTGACGTCGAGCTTTTCATTTTTGGCGATGCGGATGAACTGCTCGTAGAGCGGGCCGACTTGCCGGGCGGTCTGCGCGTGAATGCCGAGCTTCCGGCACCGGCCGAGGTCGTAACCATTCCGGTCGGCGTACCGCCAGGCGCGCATCAGCACAAAGAAATCGCTCGCCGTTTCGCCGCCGAATAAATCTTCGCGGGCATCGCCGACTTGCCGGCCTTCGCCGCGCGTGAGGAGTGACCGTCCTTGCGTTAACGCAGCGATAAGCGCGACTTGCCGGACGCAGCCGAATTGTTCCGCCGCCAGCAACATCCGCGCGTACCGGGGATGCATCGGGAACGCCAGCATCCGCCGGCCGAGTCCGGTAATCTGCCGGTGATGATCGGTGGCGCCTAAATCTTCGAGCAAGAGTTCGGCGCGCTCCAACGCTTTTGGTTCCGGCGGTTCGAGCCAGCGAAAATTCTTCACGTCGGCTACGCCGCTGGCTTTGAGCGTCAACACGACTTCTGCAAGGTCGAGGCGTTTAATCTCTGGCAACTCCTGCGGCGCGCGGGCTTCGTGCTCGCGGTCGGTCCATAGGCGCAGACAAACGCCGGGGGCGGTCCGACCGGCACGACCGGCGCGTTGGTCGGCGCTGGCGCGGCTGATTTTCTCGATGAGCAAAGTGTTGATGCCGCGTTGCGGGTCGTACCGGGGAATTCTGGCGAGACCGGAATCAATCACCAGTCGCACGCCATCAATCGTCAGCGATGTTTCGGCGACGTTGGTGGCGACGACGACTTTGGGTTGGTCATACCGGGCGACGGCGGCGTCTTGGTCGTTGGGCGGGAGATCGCCGTGGAGTGGGAAGATGACGAATCGGCTGCCGTGCCGGTCACGGACAGCTTGGACGGTCCGGTTGATTTCGTAGGCGCCCGGCATAAAAATCAACGCGTCGCCATCGAAGCGCCGGTCGAGTTCTTCGGCGGCAATGTCCCAGACCGGCATGTCGCCAACGGGGCGGGGGAGATATTCGATGTCGACCGGGAAGGTGCGGCCTTGCGATTCAAGAACGACGCAGGGCGCGAGGTATTTCTCCACGCCGGCAACGTCGAGCGTGGCGGACATCACGACGATGAGCAGGTCGGGCCGGATGGTTTCTTGGATTTGCAGGGCGCGGGCGAGTGTGATGTCGCCGTAGAGGTGGCGCTCGTGAAATTCGTCGAAGAGGATGGCGGAAACGCCGGGCAGTTTTGGATCGTTGAGCATCTGCCGGAGGAGCACGCCTTCGGTGGCGTAGCGGATGCGGGTGCGCGAGGAAGTGATATCGTCGAACCGGATTTGATAGCCGACTTCGTCGCCGACTTTACCGCCGCGCGATTGGGCGACCCAATTGGCCAGCATTCGCGCCGGTAACCGGCGCGGCTGGAGGATGACGACTTGGCCGGAGCCGAGTTGCTCGGCGTCGAGGAGAAATTGCGGAACTTGGGTGGACTTACCGGAACCGGTCGGGGCGGTGAGGATGAGCCGGCGGGACTTGCCGGCGGCCGCGAGGAAGCTGGCGCGGATTTCGTGGATTGGTAAATCGGACGCTTTCATTGTGTACCGACAGCATAGCTGGCCAGCGCGCAAATTGACAGAAACTACCGGTTGCAATTTCAGCAACGGTCGGCGTAAAATCCCGGCACGATGCGTGCGGACAGCAAGCGCACTTGATTAACCGGCTGCGACTGCGGATGCGTTCGGCCGCCAGTTGGGGTTTGCCGGTCTTGCTTGGTCTCGCCTATTTGATCGTACTCGCAGGCGAGTGTGGTTTTATCGCAGCCACCAGCACGACCCCCGGCAAAACATCGAAGCCAATCTGGCGACCATACTGATAATCGGGCTCACCTTGCTATTGCTGTTGATACTGGGCGTGCTGGCCGTCGTCGTCCGTCACGAACGCCAGTGCCATCAGCGGTTGGCGGCGGAGTTGCGGCTGCAGGCGAGCGCCTTGCGCGCGGCAGCCAATGCGATTGTCATCACGAACAAGACCGGCGATGTGGTTTGGAGCAACCCGGCGTTCACCACGCTGACCGGCTATCCGGCCGAGGAGATTCTGGGCCAGAACATGCGCCTGATCAAGGGCGGCTGGCTGGACACGGCGTTCTACCGGCAGACGTGGGCGACAATCACTCCGGTCACCAACGACCGCGGCGCGATCACCAACTTCATCGCCATCAAACAGGACGTCACCCTCCGCACACAACGCAGCGACGAACTGCGGGAGGCCGCGCAACTCGCCCAGCAAAAGACCGCCTTGCTTGAGTCCATTATGGCGAGTCCGATTGGCATCATCATTTTCGCCCTCGATCGGAATTACTGCTACACCGAGTTCACCCCGGCTCACCGGGCGACGATCAAACGGATCTGGAGCCGGGAGATTTTCATCGGCCTGAATATGCTGGAGGTCATCACCGACCCGGCTGATCGCGCCAAGGCTAAAGCCAATTTTGACCGCGCATTGAAAAGCGAACACCTGTTGCTGGTGGAAGAATATGGCGACGCGACCCAGCTGCGGAAATTCTATGAAAACCGGTACAGCCCCATCATCGCGGCGAACGGCGCAATCACCGGCTTGACGGTGTTTGTGACCGATGTCACCGCGCGCCGGCTGGCGACGGCACAGCCTTGAACCACGCATTGCCGCCGCAGTTGCCAGATAAACGCTAACCGGATGTCAACAGTCTTGCGGTGGCGCGGAATTTTGCGATAATGTCGGGCGATGAAACGATTTGTCCCACTCTTGGCATTGCTCTTCGTCGCGGCGACTTCGCTGGAGGAAAACCGGCAGTTCCGCGTTGCCGAGGCGGCATTCAACGACAAGCTCTACGACGTGACCACGCGCCAGCTGCAGGAGTTCCTCGAAAAATATCCGCAGTCGCCCCGCACCGGTCACGCGCTCTATCTGCTCGGCCGCACCCAGCTCAACTTGAATAACTGGGAAACCGCCATCCACACCTTGCAATCCGCGCTCGCCAAATGGCCGGACAAACGCGCCGACGAAGTCACGTTCTGGCTCGGCGAAGCGCACAGTTGGGGCGGCGAATTTGCGGCGGCTGAAGCTCAGTATGTGGAGGTGCTTGAGAAATATCCGTGGAGTCCGCTCGTGCCGATGGCTTGGTACGAATTGGCGGTGGCGCAATTCCGGCAAGGCCGGCACGATGCCGTCGCCGTCTCGCTCGACAAACTCGCCCAGACACATCCGCCCGCCGACCTCGCACTGGATGCGAGCTTGGTGCGGTGCCAGTTGCTCCTCGCTAAACATGATTTCGCGAAGGCCGATGCCGCGCTCGAAGCGGTCGCGCGCAAGGCCGGCACCAACCACCGCGCCTTTTACCGGGCCAATTATTGGCTCGGCGAATCGCTCGCCAGCCGGCAACAATTTGTCGCCGCCCGCGCCCAGTATGCCGTGGTGACCGATGCGTTCAAAGCCAAGCCGAACCAGCCGGTGGACGCGCAGTTAGCCGGCGAGGCGTGGTTTGCCGCCGGCTGGGCGCATTGGAATGCCGGCGAATTCGCCGGCGCCGGCGAAGCGTTTAAGATGGCGTTGGCCACGGCCACGCGCCGGGAATTGAAACGCGACGCGCTGTTGAAGGTCGCCGAATGCGCCGCTTGGTCTGGCCAGCCCGGCGACAGCGTTGCCGGTTTGAAAGATTTTTTGGCAACGCATCCGCTCGATCCGTTGGCGGACGCGGCGCAGCTGGCGATCGGCGATTTGCTGTTCACCAAAGGCGATCACGCGCCGGCTTTGGTGGAGTATGCCCGGCTGCTGACAACCTACACCAACAGTTCCCTCCGGGCGCGCGCCGGCACGCAAGCCGGCTGGTGCGCGTGGCGGTTAAAGCAATTCCCGTTGGCGCTGGAGTATTTCCAGAACGCACTCCCACTAGTGAAAGACGATGCGGCCGCGGCCGAAGTGGAATTCAAAATTGCCGATGTGCACTTCGCGCTCGACCAATTTCCAGAGGCGGCCAGTGATTTACAGCGGCTGATGGCCGCGCATCCGCAATCAACAGTGCTGGACCACGCGCAATTTCAACTTGGCGAAGCGTACCGGCGTGCCGGCAATACTACCCGGGCCTTGCAGGCTTTTGCCGCGCTTGTGAAGCAGCACCGGCCGAGCGAGTTTGCGCCGCAGGCACAGTACAACCTCGGCCAGCTGCTCGCCGCCGACCGCCGGGAAGATGCGGCCCGCGCAGCGTTTGCGACTGTCGTGAGTAGTTTTCCGGCAACGGTCTGGGCGAGCAATGCAGTGCTGGCCATCGGCGAATCGTTCGCCCGCGAAGGCCAGCCTGACGCTGCGGTTGCTGAGTTCGATAAGCTGACTGCTGCCGGGCTGGACTCGGAATTGGCGCAGCAGGCGTTTTACAGCCGGGGCTGGCTCAGTCCGCGCGAGAAGACATTGGCGGAGTTTTTGGAGTTCCTGAAAGCGCATCCGCAAGCGAAACTGGCGGCGGACATTCAATACTGGATCGCCGACGAATACCTCCGGCAACGTGATTACTTGAAAGCGCAGGCGCAATTTCAGTCGCTGGCGGAAACGTACCCGACTAGCCGCGTGGCCGACGCGGCGCAATACTTTGCCGGGCGTGCGGCATATGGCCGGCAAGATTTTGAGACGGCGATCAAATTGTACGAGACGCTGGTGAAAAAGTTTCCGCAGTCAAATTGGCGGTGCGACGCGCGATTCGGCCAAGGCGACGCGCTCAGCGAGCTCGGCAAGTTCGATGACGCGCTGCTGGTTTTTGAGGCGTTGACGAAGGAGTTTCCGGATTGTTCGCTGACCGGTGAGGCGTGGGGACGGAAAGGCGATTGCCAGTACTCGTTGAGCCGGTACGACGACGCGCTCGCGAGTTACCGGAAGGCGCTCGACGCCGCACTGGATGCCGGGATGCGGAATCAGGCGTTGTTCAAGCTCGGCCAGACGTTTGAGGCGCAGAAGAAAGTAGATGACGCGATTCAACAGTACGCGAAGGCACTTTACGAGGCCACGGCGGTGCCGGATGCGAAGGAGCCGGTCGAATGGTTTTGGTCGGGCAAAGCGGCGCGCGCGGCGGCGAATCTCAAGGAGCAACAAAACAAGTGGTCGGACGCAATCACGCTTTACAAAAAGCTCGGCGAGTTGTGTCCGGACTTGAATGAGCTGGCCGAGGATCGGATTCGGAAATTAATCGCGCAGCATCCTGAAACTTTGTTGGGCCGGTAAGGAAAGCGTTCTTGAAAATGATGACACATTCGATTAAGCAGAGGACATTATGTTGACGCTCATGCAACAAGGTGGACCGTTGATGTGGCTGTTGCTCTTCAACGCCTTTATCGCGTTTGTAATTTTTTGCGAGCGCTTCCTCTATTATCATCGCGCCCACATTAACACCGCTGATTTTGTCGCCGGTATCCGCAACGCGCTCAACCACGGCAACACCGCTGAATCGCTCGCCTTGTGCGACGAGACACCGGGGCCGGTCGCGGAAGTCATCAAGGCCGGCATCAGCAACCGGGACCGCCGCCGCGAAGAAATCCACGAGGCGATGGAAGACGCAGCGCGGATTGAAGTCGCCCGGCTCGAACGCCGGTTGGTAGTGCTGGCAACAATCGCACAAATCACTCCGTTGATCGGATTTCTCGGTACGGTTGCCGGCTTGATCAGCATGTTCAAGGTAATGCAGGCGACGTTGCTGCCGAATCCGGGCCAGTTGGCCGGCGGTGTCTGGGAGGCGCTATTGACGACGGCCGGCGGACTGGTCGTCGCCATCCCGGCATATGTCGGGTACAATTACCTCGTCAGCCGGATGCAGTTACTCGTGCTCGACATGGAAAAAGCCGCCAACGAAATCATTAACCTCCTGACACGCCCGGTTAAATGACCTTCAAAACACACGTCGAAATCGCCAAAGGCCGTTTGGATGTCACGCCAATGGTAAACGTCGTGTTTCTCTTGTTGATTTTCATGCTCCTGAGTTCGCCGTTCGTGCTGCAACCGGGCTTCGGTTTGGTGGATATGCCGGCGGCGCACGGGCCGAAAAATATTTCACTTCAGGAACTGGTCATCACCGTCTCACGCGACAACCTGTTGTTTTTCAAAAACCAACCAACGACATTGGCGCGGTTACCGGACCAATTGCGCTTGGCGGCCGGCGAGACGCGCAACGCCGAGCTCATCATCAAAGCCGACCGGCAAGTCGGTTACGAGACCTTGATCAAGGTGATTGACGCGGCGTTTGGCGCCGGGATCTCAGCGGTCAATCTCGCGACCCGTCCTGAAGCGCCGGTCATCCTGTCGAAATGATACCGCGTATCCACATCCACGAACGCCACGTGATGATGTGGTTGCTGGCCGCGACGGTGACGACGATTGCCGCCGGTGCACTTTGGCTCGCAATCGCCCCGCGCACCAGCACTAAACCCGAGCCCACGCCGACAACGCGGCTTCGTTGGATGCATTCCGGTCAGCAGTCACTCGTTGCAGAGTATTTTGATCCGAGCGTGATGTCGTTGCCGAACGCGCGCGGATTTTCCGGCCGCGCTTGGCGCCATCTTGGCCCGGCCACGACTACGGCATATGAACCAGATCGCGCGCCGGCCTTTCTGGCGTTCCCCGCAACCGCGGCGTTGCCGGTCTTGCTGGTGGAAAAACCAATCCGCGATCTGGCGCAGGCTGGAACAGAGTGGACCACGGTCGCACCGGACAACGCTGCGCCGGTAACTGTGCGGATGACAAATTCGGTGTTGGCGGCGATCGGAACGCTAGGCGGACGGAACATTTTGCAGCGACCGGTATTACCGGTCGCGCCGCCGGGAATACCGGTGCGCGGGGCACGAGTGTTGGTGGCGGTAACCGGCGATGGGCGCGTCCGGTATGCGGTGCTGGAGCGGTCGTCGGGGAACGAGACGCTGGATGGCGCGGCGGTTGAGGCCGTCCGGCAAGTGTGGTTTGCGCCGGAACCTAATGCGGATCCACTGGCGTTGACGTGGGGCGCGGTGCGCTTGGTCTGGGCGGTGCGCATTTGAGAGTTGTCTTGCGGCCGACAAGCCGGTATGAATAGCACGATTAGTGATGGGCTAGTAAAAACCATTTTGAATAACTGAGGAGGATTGTACTCATGGGCATGTGGATTGGACGAAATCGAAAAGCACGAGTGACCTACGGATTCGACGACATCGCATTGGTGCCGGGCGACATCACAATTAACCCAAACGAAGTGGACACGACGTTCCAACTCGGAGCGCACAAGATTCGTGTGCCGATTTTGGCGAGCGCAATGGATGGCGTGGTGGATGTGAAGTTCGCCATTGCCATGGGACAGCTCGGCGGGGTTGCGGTTCTCAATCTTGAAGGCGTGCAGACCCGTTACAAAGACCCGTCCGAAATCCTCGACAAGATTGCCAACGCCACCAAGGAAGAGGCGACGCATCTGACCCAACAAGTTTACACCGAGCCGATCAAGGAAGAGTTGGTGGCTC
This sequence comes from Verrucomicrobiota bacterium, assembly GCA_037146675.1. GTDB lineage: Bacteria > Verrucomicrobiota > Verrucomicrobiia > Palsa-1439 > Palsa-1439 > CAINDI01. The sequence continues at coordinate 13,737 of JBAWWR010000010.1, forward strand.
AACGCGTCAAGGAAATCAAAGCGGCCGGCGTTCTCTGCGCCGTCAGCGCCATTCCGCAACGGGCCGAACGTTTTGGCGCCATCGCGCAGGAAGCCGGGGCCGATATTTTCGTCGTTCAATCGACCGTCTCCACTGTGCGTCACATCTCTAGCGAATACGCGACGTTCAATGTCACCGCGTTCTGCAAAGCGATGAAAATTCCGGTGGTCATCGGTAATACAGTCACGTATTCCGCCACTCTCGAACTGATGCAAGCCGGTCCTGCCGCTATCCTCGTTGGCGTTGGTCCCGGCGCGGCCTGTACCACGCGCGGCGTTCTCGGTCTCGGCGTGCCGCAGGTTACGGCCACCGTGGATTGCGCTGCGGCGCGCGATCATCACTTCAAGCAAACTGGCCGGTACGTTCCCATCATTACCGATGGCGGCATGAATAAAGGTGGCGACATTTGCAAAGCCTTCGCTTGCGGTGCCGATGCTGTCATGATTGGCAGCGCGTTTGCCCGCACTAAGGAAGCGCCCGGTCGCGGTTTTCATTGGGGCATGGCCACTCCGCACGCCAATCTTCCCCGCGGTACCCGTGTTCGCGTCGGCGTGACCGGCACCGTCAAACAAATCCTCTTCGGCCCCGCCGAGCTCGATGACGGCTCGCAAAATTTGATGGGCGCCCTGATGACCTGCATGGGAAATGTCGGCAAGAAAAACATCCGGGAGTTTCAGGAGACCGACATCATCATTGCACCGGCAATCAAAACCGAAGGCAAGATTTTTCAGACCGTCCAAGGCGTTGGCATGGGCAGTAAGTAACAATGGAACAAATCGTCATCCTCGACTTTGGGTCGCAATACACGCAAGTCATCGCGCGGCGGATTCGCGAGTGTCAGGTGTTTTCGCAAATCCTTCGGTACGACACGCCGGCAAGTAAGCTGGCGGAGTTGAAACCCAGCGGCATCATTCTCAGTGGCGGGCCGTGCAGCGTCTACGACAAGAAGGCGCCGCATTGCGACCCCGGTATTTGGAAACTCGGTGTGCCAATCCTTGGTATTTGTTATGGCATGCAGCTGATGGCACACCAACTCGGCGGCAAGGTCCAGCCGGGCGGGAAGCGTGAATACGGGCCAGCCGAAATTGACATCGCCAAGGATACGACGCTGTTCCGCGAAATGACCTACGAACAGCAGGTCTGGATGAGCCACGGCGACAAGGTCACCAAGCTACCGACCGGCTTTATCTCCGTTGCCAGTAGCCCGAACTCGCCGCACGCCGCCATTGCCAACAATAAGCGACGCCTGTTCGGCTTCCAGTTTCACCCCGAGGTTCATCACACACCAAACGGCAAGCAGATCATCTCAAATTTTGTCCACGGTCTCTGCGGGTGCGGTCGCAACTGGACGATGAAATCGTTCATCGAACACACCATCGCTGACATCCGCACGAAGGTCGGCACCGACCGGGTTGTGCTTGGCTTGTCCGGCGGCGTGGATTCTAGCGTCGCGGCGGCATTGATTCACAAAGCCATCGGCAACCAACTCATCTGCGTGTTTGTTAACAACGGAGTCCTGCGCAAGGGTGAAGCTGAGAGCGTCCAACGTGTCTTCGGCGAACACCTCAAGATGAAGCTGGTCTACACCGATGCAACCCGGACATTTTTAGCAAAACTGCGCGGCGTCACTGACCCAGAACGCAAACGCAAGATCATCGGTCGCACCTTTGTCGAGGTCTTTGACAAAGCCGCACACAAGGCCGGTAAAGTCCGGTTCCTCGCACAAGGCACAACATACCCGGACGTGATTGAAAGCATTCCGATTGCCGGCAACCCGGCAGCGATGATCAAGAGCCATCACAACGTCGGCGGTTTGCCGAAACGGATGAAACTCGAACTGCTTGAGCCGCTCCGGCAACTCTTTAAGGATGAAGTCCGCGAAGTCGGCACGCAACTCGGATTGCCACGCGAGATTGTTTGGCGGCAACCATTTCCCGGTCCCGGTCTCGCCGTGCGAATCCTTGGTGAAGTCACCCGGGAACACATCGCTGTATTGCAGGAAGCGGACTGGATTGTCATTGAAGAGATGAAAAAGGCCGACTTGTATTACAAAATCTGGCAGACGTTTGCGGTGCTGTTACCGGTCAAGAGTGTCGGCGTGATGGGCGACGAACGGACCTATGAAAACGCCATTGCCATCCGCGCCGTGGATAGCGTGGACGGAATGACCGCCGATTGGGTGCGTTTGCCCTACGACTTGCTGGCGCGACTTTCGACGCGCATTATTAATGAAGTCAAAGGCGTCAACCGCGTTTGTCTCGACATCTCCAGCAAGCCACCGGCCACGATTGAGTGGGAGTAACTGTCGCTGCCGGCAGTTCAGCCGTACGAGCCTAATTCCTTCGCAAGCGTGACGAACTGACGGAATTGTTCGAGGCTCACGCTATCGGGCACGGAATGATCGGAACTGCTGATGTAACCGCCACCGTGCTTCATTGCCGGTATAACCTCGCGCATGTGGGCTGTTAGTTTCTCTGGCTCCCAGAATAGCGCTGCATTTAGGCCGCCGTGAAGAGTCAGCTGGTGACCATACTGGCGTTTTAACTCGACCGGGTTCATGCCGGCTTTGACCTCGATCGGGTTGAGAATCTGGATGCCAATTTCAATGAAGTCGGGAATGAACGGACGGACGTCGCCACACGAGTGAAGGCTGACGACGACACCGTGGGCTTGCGCCCATTCACCGGCGCGGCGGTGCACCGGCTTGAGCAGTTCCCGGTACATCGGCAACGAGAAGAATTGATGGCCTTTGTAACCGAGGTCATCCGGCCAGCCGATGGCATCGAAATGCAAACCTTGCTCCCAGACCCAGTCGAGAAGCGCTAATTGTGTGCTGAGTTGCGTGTTCCACATGTCCACAATCCAATCCGGATCTTCGGCCAACGCCATCAACACGGTTTCAGTGCCGACCATCCACGAGTGTGTCACATCGAAACCGAACCAAAGTCCGGCAGTAATCCACCGTCCTTCGGCGCGCCATTTTGGGATATCGCGCCGCAAGCGTTCAATATCCACCCGGTCATGTGTGGGTGCGATGCGTTGTTTTGCCGCGTGCCACGCGTCGGCGTTGTTGACGGTAAAGTTGAGAAATTCCGGTACGCCACCGTGATGCTTCCAGTTTTTTAACGTCGCGCCCCACGAGTTGGTTTGGATGCGGTAGTCGGCGGTATCTTCAAGAGTTTGCTCTGGATAGCGGGGACTGTTGTTCACGCCGAAGCTGGCATACCGGTCCAAATCAAAATAGTCCGCCCAATCTACATTTACCGGTAAGCCTTCTTTATGCCAGCGGTCCAAGGTGGCAGCCCACGGACTATCGGTAATTGGTGCCCGGTCGGCTTCACGATGCTGGAGTATGCGGCGCATCCGTTCGTGAGTGGTCATCATGCCGGCACGGTAGCGTACTAGGCGCCGGCCGGTCAAGCACCCGGGCTTGACGATAGGGTAGGGTGGTAGGCTATGCTGCGGCAAGGAAAGCGATGCCGCCGGAATTAGATAATTTATCAGAACTGAATCAGCCGGTCCGCGTAAAGCGGCCAATCTTTGAACGTCTCCAGGATTTAATCTTCAAGTTCGACCTTGGAATGGGCATCCAATGGTTCCGGTTGGGCGGTTTTTTGTTTTTGGTGTTTTTAGTAATTCTGGTCTATACCGGCACACAGTTTGTTGGATTGCGCGATCGCGAGACGATGGACTTGGGGCAATTGGGGCGAAACTTAGCGATGGGGCGCGGGTATGTGACGCGCAATATCCGCCCGCTTGATGTGGGTTATTTGGCAGCGGCCGGCAAGCTGACAGCGAGCGACGGGCGGGTTGTGCTGCCGGAGCTGTGGACCCCACCGGGCTATCCATTGGTTTTGGCGGGCTGGTTTCGACTCTTTAAACCACAGTCGCAAATTGTGACAGTCAAACGACTGCTGGATATTCCCTCGCACCAGTTACCCAAGGATTGGCCGAAGTTGCAAGCGCTGTATGACGCGGCGCGTGTGCAGACATTGCGGATGGACCGGTTGCTGGTTATTTTGTCGTGGCTGTTTCTTGTGGCGGACTTGGGGTTGTTGTATTTGCTGGCGCGCGAGCTGTTCGATAAACGGGTCGCATTACTGAGCGTGGTGTTATGCATGCTTTGCGACCAGCTATTGAATGCGTGTGTGGCCGGGGGCATGTTGCCGTTTTTGGCGCTGTTGGTGTTGCTGGTGATCTTGACGCTGGTGAAGGTCGAGCAATGGGCCACAACCCAAGAGTCGGTGTACTGGGTGACGGGCGCACTGGCGGCGTGCGGAGTGCTCATGGGCGTGGCGACGTTGACGCGGTACACGATGGTCTGTTTGGTGCCGGCAGTGGCGGTGTGGTTGTGGGTAACGCTGCCGGCAGTGAAACGGGCGGTCAAATTTGGCGTGTGTTTTGGGGCGTTTTTACTAGTGCTACTACCGTGGGTGACGCACAACGTCGCGGTGGCAGATTCGCCATTTGGTCTGGCGAGGTGGGCGACCACACACATCATGCCGGATGAACGCGGTGAGGAGGTGGCGGTGGTGCAGCTGCAGCGGCAGAGCGACGCCAGTGCGCCAATCCGATTTAGCGCCATGGGGATTCGGGTGCTGATGCACTGGGACAAGCTTTACCGTGAGCAGCTGAAGGATACCGGCGCGAATTTCTTGATCGCGTTTTTTTTGGTGGCACTGCTCCATCGATTCCGTCGGGATGACGCGGTGCGGTTGCAATGGTGGGTGCTTGGCGTACTGCTGACGGCGGTGTTCTGTTTGGGATTCGCAGGACCGCCACGGTGGAATTTCTTAACGATTTTCATACCGGTGATTGCGATGTATGGCGCGGCGTTTTTCTTTGTGATGTTTGAACGACTGCAATTTCGGAAGCGGTGGGTGCGGCGGAGCGCGGTGGGGCTGTTTGTGGGGCTGAATGTTTTGCCGATGCTATTCACGCTGTTACCGCCGCCGCCAACGCCGGCTTATCCACCCTACGACGGTGGCGTGGTGGCGGCAACCGGGGAGACCTTCCGGGAGAGCGACTTGATCGCGACCGACATTCCGTGGGCGGTGGCGTGGTACAGCGACCGCTCGGCGTTATTAATCCCGTCGAATGAGAAGGCGTACTTATATCTGAACGATAATCTCCACGTGTTTGCCGGCATCTACCTAACAACGTTGCGGGAGTGGAGCTGGATGGAAGCGCTCACGACGCATTCGTTTTGGCTGAGCAAGTATGATGTTGTGCATCCGCCGCCTGAAAAGGCGTCGTTGCAATACCGGCGGCAGATTACGATGGACGGTGAGCAAATCTTGTGGTCTGACACGCCACGCTGACGAACGCAACCGGTGTTTGACATTGCCGCATGGCTGCACCAAATTCACAATCACTAGCATGAAAGACTCTAAACTCGGACCAATGCTGTCACAGATCGCCGGCAACCGTGAGACCTTGCGCCGCTGGGGGTTAGGGTTGCTGGTCACTGGTTTGATCGTATATGCGTATGGAATCAGCCGGGTCTGCATGTTTCAGATCACGCCGATATCGTTATTTGGTTGGTTGGCATTGTTTTGGGGGCGCGGCGGTGATTATGCGCACGGTTATCTGGTGCCGGTAGCTGCAATCGGTTTCTTTTATTGGAAATGGCGAAATACGTTGCGGCATATGCCAATGGTGTCGTCCGCATGGGGTTTACTGCTAGTGGGGTTGGCGATGTTGCTGTACGTCGGCGGTGTGCGCGCCCAAGTGCCACGGTTGGTGGCCGCTTCGCTGGTCGTGCTTGTTTTTGGAGTGGCGTGGTATCTGGGTGGATGGCGGTGGGCCAAGGGCGCATGGTTCTCCTGCGCGTTTTTAATCTTCATGATCCCGATGAACGTGATTGATCCGTACGTGTCGTTTCCGTTGCGGATGGTGGTGGCAAAAGTGGCGAGTGGATTATTGAATCTATTCGGACTGGAAGTTTACAATCAAGGCACCGGTATCTTCTCGCGGGCAGGACGGTTCATGCCGCTAGATGTCGCCGACCCCTGTAGCGGGATTCGATCGTTGGTGGCGTTGATGGCGCTAACAGCGCTGTACGGTCAACTTGCCGTAGATCGAGGCTGGAAGAGGTGGGTGCTGTTTTTATCGAGTGTGCCGCTGGCAATTCTGGGTAATTTGGCGCGGATCACAACGGTGGCATTGGTGGCGCAAGGGTTCGGTTACGATCCAGCCATGAAGATTTACCATGAGTTTTCTGGCTACATCGTCTTTAGTCTGGCGATCTTATGCATGCTCGGTCTCGGCACGGTGTTGAATGTCAACTACCGGGAGTTGCTGGACCATTGGCTGCAAGAGGAAACCCCGCCGGCTTCACAAACCCCACCGCAACGACATTGAATACCAACACCCCTGACGCTGCAAAAAACTTGACCTGCACCGCGATTTGTTGGCATAAACAATTAATTATGCAGTTCAGACTTTCGTCTGTAAGACAAACAGTGGCGCTGAGATGCGCCATTCCTTATGTTGTATTATCATTCGAAAATTAATATCGCAACCGCTCGCTGTCAGGTGGTCATCAGGCACCTGGTAGTGTGGATGGTCGTTTTATTGGCTCCAGCCATTAACGCCCAACAAACATTTAAAATCGGTCACTTTCAGGGCAACGTAGGCGCTCAAGCCGGCTTCGAGTACACCGACAACATTAACAATAGTCCGCACAAGCAAAGCGATCTCTCACTCTTGGTCGGACCGACTTTTAATGGAGGTATTACACTACCGGTGCATTTCGGCTCTAACGCCGGCGACGAGATGACATTTAACACCGGATTCTCATATCAAGAGAAAGTCTCCCTCACCACAAATACAGCGACACAAACATTTAACTCGCCGCTAAGCGTGGATCTGATGATTCCGGGGCGCTTTTTTGAATGGAAGGTGGCCGTTGGTGATACGTTCTCGTATGAAAATGTGAATCTTGATAGCGCGGTCTTAGCCAATGAGCCACAAGTCTCGACGTACAACAATGTGGCGTCCATTAATATGGATCGCAGCTTCGGAAAGTCAGAACTTGGCCTCGGATTTGAGCGGATTGATAAAATCTCTTCAGCGAAGACGATGTCGGAAACTGACTACCAGTTTTCGGTGACGCCTGGGTGGATTTTGCGCGAGAATTACAAGCTATTTTGGGCAAACACATATGGGTTAGTGTTCCCAGAGTCCGATAATTATACACGGCAGGACGTTGAAAATTACACCAGCGAAATTGGAGTGTCGGGTCAGATCACGCCGTACTTCAATGGGTCGATTTCAGCAGGCTACGGACTTTCACATCTTAACGAGAAAGCAGAACCAGGAACTACTAATGTCCTGCATTCACAATGGACCGGTGGCCCTAGTGCTTCAATGACCGGCTCTTACACGCATCCGTTAAAGCCCAACACGACATACAGCATCGGTGCTTACTACAGCCCTGGCGTGACCGCTTTGCTCTCGTCATCAAGCGCCCAATCTGTCTTGGGAGTTACCGTATCTGTCGCACATCGGCTTACTCCGAATTTGACACTAGCGCCGACGGTTCAATGGACAAGCACTTCCTCAATTGGTGGGAGTAATTCTGGCGAAAAGGTCGATATGATCTCACTTGGCATAGGTCTTAACCGGCAATTCACGCGTCACTTGTCGGCATCAATTGATTACAAGTACATCGACAAAGCGTCTAACTTGCCTCTCAATACTTATGACGTGAGTCGAATTACCGCCCAAGCGACTTATACTTTTTAGTTCTCCATAGCGGGCGACAATTGTTAGTAATCTTAAGCCGTATACATGAGCGAGCCACAACCACAGCAAATGCCAGCCGGCATTGGCAACGCGTACGCGTTTCAAGTCTTTAACACCGTCTCGTTCTCCATCGTACTGGGGATGCCGATGATTTTGTTTTTCAAGCATCTCGGTGCCTCGGCTACAATTCTTGGAATTGTGATCGCGCTACCGGCGTTGTTGAACATTCTTCAAATCCCGGCGGCGCCGCTGGTGGACAAAGTCGGGTACCGGGCGTTTGTGCTACGCGGGTGGACGACCCGGTGCTTCATCATCCTCGGCATGGGCGTGGTGGCGTTTCTGCCCAGTAAAATTGATCGTACGACCCGCATCGGGTTGATGTTGTTTTTGCTGTTTGCATACAACGCGTCGCGCGGGTTTTCGGTGTGCGGGTTTCTACCGTGGATCACACAATTGATTCCGGAAAGCTTGCGCGGACGATATCTGGCACGTGACCAGATGTCCAACGCATTGGCGCTGTTGGGCACAATGGCCGGGACCGCTTTGTTCGTGAAACACGCGGAAGGAACAATGGCGTTTGGCTGGATGTTTGTTGTGGGCTTTTTAGGAGGTATGGCGAGCTTGTGGTTTTTGGCGCGAATGCCGGATGTACCGGTGCCCGAACAGAGCCGGTCCAAAGGGCCGGTGCCGTGGAAAGCGATGGTGCTGCATCCGCCGTTTTACCGGTTGTTGGTGTACAACATTGTCATCTTGATTGCGCTGTCAGGTAGCGGTGTCTGTTGGGTACCACTGCTCCGCGACGTCCATGGGTTTGAGGATTGGCATTTTTTAGCGATGATGGCGTTGTACAGCGCAGGTGCGGCGCTAACATTGTGGGGGTTTGGCGCGTTGGCGGACCGGGTGGGAAGCAAGCCATTGCTGGGCGCGTCCGGAATCATCATCGTAGCGCATTTCATATTGTGGGGTGCCATCGCGGCCGGTGTGGTTGCGCCGACGCTGCCGGTGATCGTGATACTCCAAATGTCGTCCGCGCTCGGCGTGGCACTATTGACGCTGCCGAACACGCGGTTGTTGATGGCTGTCGCTCCGGAAATGGGGCGGAGTCATTTCTTCGCACTGTTCAGCGTCGTGACCAGTCTCACGGCCGGCATCTTCCCGATTTTGTGGGGCTTAGTGGTGGACAGTCTGGCCGGCTGGAGAATCCGCACAGGCGTAATCGAGTGGAACCAGTTTAGCATCTGCTACGCGCTGGTCATCGTAACGTATCTCATTGCGCACATTTACTGGGCGCGCCTCTTGGAACCGAAAGCGATGCCAACCGATGTCTTTCTTCACGAATTAATCGTAAAAACGCCGAGTCGCGCACTGTCGCGGCTTTTTACGCGGCGACCGTTTGTTTGAGAAACGCGCTGTCCAACGGTGTGGACACTTTCACTCCGCCTTCGCCCACTAACGTGACGTTTCCGGGTGCGACGATAATATCTTTCACGCGCTCAAACCGGCGCGGAATCGCCGCGACCGCCATGATGTAGCGAACCGCAAAGGGTTTATCTGGTCGCAATTTATGACAGGTTGTTATTCCACGTTTTGATAATGCATTTGAAATTGCCGAACCTGCCAGTCCGGTATGAAAGAAACCGGTCACATCCTCCACGCCCATTACGTTCATGTGCCGGCCATTCCACGGAGCCGAATACCGGCCACCGTTGCTCATCCACAACAAGGTTGCCGGTAACATGTGCGGATCGCGCAGCGTGAACCAGACATAACCTTCCTCCGGAAACGCCACCGCGCTCCATGCAACTTTCAATTTCGGATCTGCCACCAAAATCGCAATATCTTCAAATCCGCGGCGCGCCGGGTACCGGCTCAAATCTGCCACGGCACCGGTATTCGTCGGCACTGACCGCAAATCGCGAAAGACCGCGCCCGGTTTCAGGAGCGAGTAGGCCTGCTGCTCCGGTACACCCACCGGCTCGACGTACACTTGCCGGTGTACGCACGCCGACGTGGACACGCGTCCCGCGCCGGGTCGGTCCGGAAACTGTAGCGTCGCATGATGCCCCGGATTCATCGGGCCGGTCATGCCGGAGATGATATGCTCTTGGTAAACTGCCGTCTGACCGGCGCGCAATGTAATCCGCTTGTCCACCCGCCCCGCGCGAACGCGTGTTCGGAGCGATAGATGTAACGTGGTGTCATTGCCGTTGTGCGCCAAGCTCTCAAACTGCCAACGCGCATTAGCGGTTTCGCCGTGGCCGGGATGCTTTTCCTTCCGGTACGGTGTCGCATTGCCGCCGAACGGCAGACAGAAAAAATCACCACGGAGCACGCGAATCAGCGGCAACGTGTCGGCGGGTAGTTTTTCATTCCACCATGGCGCAATTGCAAATGGCTCAATCGTTTTACCGGCCACGCGGAAGCTGACCGGCGCGAGATGTCCACCGGTTTGCGTGACGGCGGCACTGACCTGCCGGTTGGCGAGGGTATATGAAGGTTGGCCAAAAATGGTTTTCATGCCGGCATCATAGAAAAAAAAACGCCGTGAAGCAAGCCGGTCTTGCGTGCCGGCCGGAGCTGTGTATGCTGTGCACCGTTATGCTGGCATTGATTGATTATGGCAGTGGCAACTTGCGGAGTGCGGAGAAAGCACTGGCGCAAGTCGGCGCCAACGTGCAGATCGTCAACCGCCCGTCCGATGTGCTGGCGGCGGATGCAGTCGTCTTGCCGGGCGTTGGCGCATTTGGTGATTGCATCAAGAATCTGACCGAACTCGGAATGGATGCCGCAATCCGTCAATTCATCCAGACCGGTAAACCATTTCTCGGGATCTGCGTCGGCCTGCAAATGCTTTTTGAAAATGGTACCGAATCGCCAGGTGTGCCCGGACTTGGTGTCCTACCGGGGGTCGTGCCGCGTTTTGCCAGCGGCGCCTTGAAAGTTCCGCACATGGGTTGGAATCGTCTCCGCATTCGGCAACCCGCTTGTCCGTTGCTCGCCGGGATTAGCGACGGCAGCTTTGTTTATTTCGTTCACAGCTACTACGGCGCGCCCCGGCAAGATTCCGTGATTGCCGCTGCCACCGAATACGGCATTGAGTTTGCGTCGGTGATTTGGTCCGGTAATGTATTCGCGACGCAGTTTCATCCTGAAAAGTCACAGGCGGTTGGACTAAAGATGCTCGAAAACTTTGTCAAACTTTCATGATAATTTACCCAGCAATCGATTTACGTGGTGGTCAAGTCGTCCGCCTCCGCCAAGGGTTGGCGGCAGAGCAAACGACTTACAGCAATGACCCGTCTGCAATGGCGCGCCAGTGGGCAGGGCAGGGGGCGAAGTGGTTGCACGTCGTAGATCTCGATGGCGCGTTTGATGGCACGCCGAAGAATTGGGACAGCGTCCGCGCGATTCTCAAAGCCGTCCAGATTCCGGTGCAACTCGGCGGCGGACTGCGCACACGAAAGCAAATTGAAGATGCATTGGCGATGGGCGTGAGCCGGTGCGTCGTTGGCACCAAGGCATGCGAGTCACCGTCATTCTTGCAGGAATTGACTGCCGCAGTTGGTGAACGAATCGCCGTCGGTATTGATGCGCGTGATGGTTTTGTCGCGGTCAAAGGCTGGACGGAAAAGACCAAGCTCACCGCTGTGGATTTTGCCCAGCAAGTGGATCAGCTCGGAATTCAGCACATCATTTTTACTGATGTCTCGACGGACGGAATGCTGACCGGGCCAAATTTACCGGCTATTACCGGTATGTGCGCGGCGGTAAAATGTTCAGTGATTGCCAGTGGCGGCGTCGGCAACGCCGAACATATCCAAGCACTCCGACAGCTCACGACGCAATGTCGGAACCTGACCGGCGTGATTGTCGGCAAAGCACTTTACGATGGCCGTGTGCAGTTAGCGCTCTGTTAGTCGCCGGCAAAGACCGATGTCCCGGCAGGTACAGTCACTGTTTGCTTGAAGGCCTTGTAACCGGTGATTTCTACCGGGGTGGAAACAGTCGCCGTGATCGGCGCGGCGGTCGGGTTGTGAATCTCGACTGTGATGGCTTGCGCGTCCCATTTCGCCACGGAGAGGACGAGATTTGGATTGTCCGCCGTCAGTAGGTTGCCGGCAAAGAACTTACCGGCGTGACTAACATCAAGGCGTGGCCAGGCCGTCTGTTCAAAGACGCCGGTATACTGAATGTGTTCACCATCGCGCCAAGAGCCGGCGACCCAGCGGGGATTCAGCCCGGTAATTTGGAGCGGGAGTTGGTAGGGAATCTCTGCCGTCCGCCGAACTTCACCGGCGACGCCATATTGTTCAGGTGTGACTGGAGCCACGAAGCCAATGGAGCCAAGTTTGCCACGAGTCATCACTAATTGGTAAGGAGTCTCGCCGGTAAACCCCATCGCCTTGAGCCAAGTCTGCGGCGCGGTCTCGAAGTTTTTGGTGACTTTGTCGTACGTGCCGGGATAGTTGGAACGGCCGGCGACCAGATAGCGACCGCTGAGACGCGTGCCGGCCGGTAGGTAGTCGGGTGCGCCGGGCAGGATGCGGCCGAAATGGCCATTCAACATGGCAAAGCCGTCATCGAGCGGGATGATGCCGCCGCCGAGTGCGCCGCGCGGCAATGCGACCATTGCCTTGCCGGTTACGTTCGTGGTGAATTTAGTTCCGTCCCAAGCGCAGAACGCATTGCCGTGCATTACATCGATCATCGGGAAGAGGCCGGCCGGATCGAGCGGTTCCACGGCGCGCTTCAAGGTCAGGTCATAATCAATCAACCCCACCCACGGTTCACCGGGGAGCGACTGCGTGAAGCAATAATAACGCACGCGCCCGGAATAGATCGAGGACGGCTTGCTCGCGCGTGAGGGCAACATCGATAAGCCGACTTGGGCGAAGGTGGCTTCGACGTATTTATCTTCGAGGATGAAATCGGTAATGGCCACATCGTTACCGGTGAACGGAATGTTCATCTTCTCCGCCATGCTGGTGCCGGGGATTTGATGGAAGAGGCCATTGCTTTCTTCGGTGCCTTTGATGGGCATGCGCAGGCTGTCATAGGCACCGCCGAATGGCAGGAATGCGCCGGTGTAATACATCGCCAGATGGCCGAGCCAGTTCTGCCGGTCGGTGCAACGGAACATTCCCGGCCAGAGCGCGGGCGCGACCCAGAACATACTGCGGATAGCTTGCCGTCCGGATCCATCTTCCGCCAGCACCCAGAAGCCGTATTGATGTGAGTAGGGGAACACGGGGGCGGCTTTGAATTCTTTGCCGGTGGTCAACCAGCGGCGCACCGGTGTGTAGCCATTATAAAGCGTGACCGTTTTCAACGGTGTCGTGCTGGTAATGTTCACTTCCAGACAGAAGGTCTTTTCTGCCTTATTCTCCGTGCGCAAGTTGGGGTCGTCAGTGCCGGTTACACGCAACGGCGCAATGCTCGGGCCGCCGCTGATCATCGGATGCGTCAGGTTGTTGATGCCTTGTCGGCAGAATTTATTGACGGCAACGATGGCAGTCGGCGCTTCCGGCATGTATTGCTGGAAGCCGGTATGTGCCGCCTCAGCGATCTCACCAGGCGAATAGATTTCATGGACGACAATCGGAATCGGGAAGGAAGCGCTTTGCACTTCCCACGTGAACGCGCCCAGGCTGTTATCTACCAGTTTGTTGTCCCGGTAGGTATAGACGGACAGACCTTGGAAATGTTTCAACCGCTCGGTGGGCATGGCGCAACTTTCCGGGCGATGCAAGACGACGAGGTGTTTGTAGTAATAAAAATTGAGCGTGTAAGGATTGATCAACCGCTTGCCATCTTCCGAGAGCCACGACGGGTGCGGGCAGAAGGGTGGGGCGATGAACAGGTACCGGCTGCCTTCGACATCTTGAATCTCGAATCCCGGCAGGACGGTCAACGTCGCGTCGGAGTTCGCCGCACATTGGGCGACATAATCATCCCACATCTTCTGGTCGAGCTGCTCGAAGGTTTCGGTAAACGCCAGCAGCGAGTAACCCGCCTGCCGGGCGGCGCGGGCGCACTCGGCTACCGTGCCGGTGCCGTTGCTGATTTTCGAGCGCACGCCGATCAAGGCTTTGAATTGAAGGTGTTCTGGCGAGTTGGTGACTGAGATTGTCGGTTCAATCTCCAGTTTCACAACCGGTGTGCCGGCGACATAGCCACCGAATCCTGCTTGAGCGGAATTACCGGCCAGCCACGCATACAACCGGAACAGCAGCTCGCCAGCATCGCTCTTGACGATGCCGTCGCCTTTCTCCAGCAGCGTGCCGTCTAGGTTGCCGAGTTTCTCTTCAAACCAGACTTGCCGGTCGCCATAGCCATAACGGTGGGTGAATTGCGGAGTGATGGACAACGCGCTGACTCGCCCCTTGCCGACGTTACGCACGGCACAGAGTGTGTAGGTTTGCGGCGGGGTCGGTTCATACACCAGCGCGACACCGGGTGGATTAAAAAGTGTCAGCCTAGCCCCGGCCAGGGTCTTGACCAGCGGCGTCCAATTTGTGTCACATACCAACGGCATCGTGGGGAACAGTGCCGTGCCGCTTAATTCGCCCATCGGGTAATAGATCCGTTGCAGGCCGGCCGTGACAGGACTATTCGTGCTCAGGTTTTTGGTCCAGCCATAACTGGTCTCCACGTAACCTTTCCACGGCGCAAGCCCGCCGACCGAGGCGTCGAAAACTCCGCGATGCAACACAGTGACCCCATAGGATTTCATCTCCTGATTCCAGCCGGCCACCCACCCACCGTCACCAGCCGGGTAGGTCAACAATCCGGCGCCGGCCTCAACCGCCTGCTTAATCACGCGCATGGTGTTGTGATAGTTCGCCATTTTATCCGGATATTTATCCTCGTAGCTGATATCCGGCACTTCATCCAAGACAAAGACATTGAATTGCTTCAAGAAGTCCGGCGCCAATGGTTCGAAATAATTAGCCTTCGTCGCCACAAACCCGCGTGCGGCCAACTTCTCGGCGTAGGTCTTATCGAGCGACGGTGCCCAGCTTAGGAACAAGACCGCGGTCGGCTGGGCTTTTACTGCAGGCAGTTCAGTGGCATTTACTGCTAGTGCCACGCCGAATGTCATTGCGATAACAAAACTTCGCCAAGAATTAGTAGTCATAATCAATTCTTCTTTAAGAGTGAAGATGGTGCCGGCATCATAGTTAGTTGTGGCAGCTCGTCAATTAGATTGGCTAAGAAATTAACTGCGCCGCTTGGCGATTACCGCCAGTGCTTCAGCACCGAACATCTGCGCCTTGGCCGGGCCGATGCCGCGAATATCGAGCAGGGCGGCTGGTGATTCCGGTAAGACGCGCGCCAGCTCTTCAAGGGTTTTGTCTGGGAAGACGTGGTAGGCCGGCTTGCCGAGCTGACCGGCGCGTTCCCGGCGCCATTTCTTTAAGGCCTCGAAGACGGCCTCGTCGTAATCGATTGTTTCCACAGCTTTCGCCGCCTTCTTCTCCGCGCGCTTCGCTCGCTTAGCGATTTCTGGCAATGCCAACGCAATTGTTTTCTGGCGCAACATTACTTCCCGGCCTAATTCCGTCAGCGACAACGTCGGATATTCGCCGGTACTGACGGCAATGCAACTGGTGCGAATTAAGCTATCCAGTAACGCCCAGACATAATCCGAACCTTGCACGGCGAGCAAGCCGTAGGTCGTGAGTTGATCGAGGCGGGCGTCGACGACTTCTTTCGAGCGCGAACCGGTCAACGTCTGCGCGATGCGGGCGCGACCAAACCGGCCGTTCACACGGGCGACGCAACTCAAGGCTTTCTGGATGTTGATGGTTTCGTCTTCCGTTGGTTGACGGATGGAGGTGTGAGTGTGGGCGAGGCAATTGTCGCAGACCACACAACGCGGCGCGGCCTCGTCGTCACCGAAGTAATCGAGGATAAAATTGTGCCGGCAGTCGCGGTGGTCGGCGTAGGCGATGATTTTATGGAGCTTACCGAGATCGCGCTGGCGCTTGCGTTCGAGCCGCTCGAAATCAATCTGCAATTCGTCAAATGTCTTGACCGGCTCGACCAGGCCGGTCGTGTAGGTGCGGTTGCCGGATTCGTATTCGCGCGCAATGAAGCCGGCACGCTCGAGTTGAAACAACGCGCTGCCGACCGCCATCGAGTTTTTCACTGTCGGGAGTTGCTCGGCAATGTCGTCAATCGACATCGTGACTGGCCCGCGCCGGCAGAGTTGCAAAAGTGCGTGGTAGAGACCGGCAATGATTGCGCGGGTCGGATTGGCGCCTTCGATGAAGAACTCCTGCGTCCGCACGTCAGCGTAGTTGTAGAGCATTTCGCAGTGTGCCGGTTCACCATCACGGCCGGCCCGCCCAGCTTCTTGGTAATACGCCTCAACACTGCCGGGAATATCGAAGTGAATCACAAACCGCAAGTCCGCCCGGTCAATGCCCATGCCGAAGGCGTTGGTCGCGATGGCCACGTCGCAATTACCGTTCATAAATTTCGTCTGCGCTTTGGTGCGTTGTTCCGGTGTCATCGCGCCGTGGTAGGCGATGCACTTCACACCAAGTTCCGCGGCCACCTTTTCGACATTCTTGCGCGTCGAGCAATAGACGATGCCGGTCTTGAATTTACGAATCGTCTCGGCAATCCGCTGCAGCTTGGCGGCTTTACCTTTCACATGGCTGACCGCGAGATGGAGATTGTGCCGGGCGAAGCCGGAAACAAAAATCTGCGGCTCTTGCCGGCCAAACTTGCCGAGCGCGAGTTGCTCGACGATGTCGGCGCGGACTTCCGGTGTGGCTGTGGCGGTGAGGGCGATGACTTGCGGTTGACCGAGTTCCTTGAGCGCCCATTTCAAGCGGATGTAGTCGGGCCGAAAATCGTGACCCCATTGCGAAATGCAATGCGCCTCATCCACTGCAAACAGCGCGATGGAAAGCGGCGCGAGCGCTTGGATGAACCGTTCGCTCTTAAAGCGTTCCGGCGCGATGTAAACGAGCCGGTAATCGCCGCGTTGCATCTTGGTAATGCGGTTGTCGATCTCCGATTGGCCGAGTGAGGAGTTGATGAATGTGGCCGGTATCTTTTTCTCCGCCAGCGCGTCCACCTGATCCTTCATCAATGCAATCAACGGCGACACAACCAGGGTGATCCCTTCGAGCGCGAGTGCCGGAAACTGGTAACAGAGCGACTTGCCGCCGCCGGTCGGCATGATGACCAGCGTGTCCTGGCCGCTGAGGATGGTTTCGACAACGTGCTCCTGGCCTTCGAGAAATTCCCGAAAGCCGAAGTGCTGTTCCAGTAGCTGATGGCGTTGCGTCGTGTCGAGCATGGATCGGAAAGAGGGAATGACAATGAACATCCCCTTCAATCCGAAATTAATTATCGGCTGGCTGCGCGAGTTGGTCAAGCTCCGTAACGTTCTCAAGCTCGACCCGGCGCCAGACTTCTCGCCAATCACCGAATAACTCAAATTTCACGGCCGGACTGGGTGCCGCCGGTAGGACTTAGTCCGATGAAAGATTCAGTCGGTCGTCCGATTGTCAGCTCCCCACTTCTGGGTATGTTAGACGCGCTTGATGTTCCGTGGAGACGTTAAACGTAAAGCTAGTGAAACGGCCAGAAGGAGAGCGCAATATGAAACAGCAGAATGCAAAAGCGGTTCGTACGATGAAGTCCGTCATTATTGGATTGGCGATTGCCACCGCCTGTGGTGCCGGTGCCTTCGGCCAAAACATATATACCTATGGTGCTAACGATGGTAGCTGGTTTACCAGCAACCATTGGTCGCTTGGTAGCATTCCAGTTTCCTCGAACAACGTGCTCGTAAATATCGGCAACGGTCCGGTGATCCATAATGCGGGGAGTGGCACGACTGCGTATGCGCTCAGTCTCGCAATTTACGATGGATCAGGTGTCGTGGTTGATGGCTCTAACACCGCTCTTGCTGTAGGGAATTCCATTTCGCTGGGAAACATTATCGGATCGGACCTAACGCCGGGTCGTTTCACCGTCCAGAACCTAGGCAGTGCTTCAGTTGGTGCTGGCCTAACCGCTAATTACGGCTCCTTGGTTCAGCTTAACAATGGTGAGTTGTACCTCGGAACGTCTGCGGCCACGTTCAATCGTGGTTCCGTACTCCAGGTAACCGCAGGCGGTTACCTAGTTGCCGACCAGCTAATCTTCAACAATTCGTCCACCGGCACTGTCACTGGCGTCGGCCTCGATCCGTCTGAGGTTGTTATTAACGAGCTGTATGTCGGCAACACGAGCGGCGGCAATTCCTTGACGATTGCCAATGGTGGTTATGTCACTGTAAACTCAGCTGGCACCACGTACGTTGGCTACACGAACAGCAGCTACAACACGCTTGTGGTGAATAATGGCACCTTGGATGACTCGCTGGCAGATTTGTATGTCGGCCGTGCCAATTCCTCCTTCAACTCGCTGGTCATCTCCAATGGCGGTGTAGTGATTAACCAGACTGGCTATATCGGGTACGATTCGACCAGCTTGAATAACAGCGTGCTAGTGAGGGGTTCTGGTTCAGTTTGGACCAATGCCAGCGACCTCTATGTCGGTTATTCCGGCGCCGGCAACTCGATGACCATCTCCAATGGCGGTGCCGTGTACAACAACAATGCCTACATTGGCTACCACCCCGGCGCGAGCAACAACAGCGTTGTTGTGAATGGCACCGGGTCACAGTGGGATATAAATGGAGAACTGATAGTCGGGCGGTCGGATGCGAGCAATTCGCTAACCATTCAGAATGGCGGTGTCGTGACGGTGACCAGTAATAGCGCCTACATCGGCTATTACTACAGCTCCAGCAACAACATCGTGACGGTAACCGGCAGTAATTCCCAGTGGAATATCACGAATGACTTGCTTGTTGGTCGGCGCGGCGGGAGCAACACGCTAAATATTTTAAATGGTGGTGTGGTCTCAGACAGTAACGGCTTTATCGGCGAACGCACTTCGGATTCCATGAACAACGCCGTGCTTGTGAGCGGTTCTGGTTCAGTTTGGAACAACTCCACTAACCTCTACGTCGGTTATAACGGCGCTAATAATTCGCTGACCGTCAGCAATGGTGGCTCGGTGTTTAGCGCAAATGGTCATATTGGCTACAACGTATCCAGCAGTAACAACAGTGTGTTGGTCACCGGTACCAACTCCGCGTGGCAAGTGGCCAGTACTTTGACTGTCGGTGGATTCGGCGCGAATAATAACCTAACCATAACCGACGCCGGGTCGGTTGTGGTTGGTGGAGTCGCAACGGTATATATTGGTTCCAACGGCAACAACAACTCGGTGCTGGTTAATGGAGGCAGTCTTAATGTTGCCAGCGCCTCTCTCAATCTGGGGTGGTACGGCCAGAACAACTCGTTGTTGGTGACAAATAGTGGTGTAGTGTTTGTCGGTAACAATCTCACGGTCGGACGCTGGGGATCGAGCAGTAACAACACACTCACGATTACCGGGTCTGGTTCCACGGTTACGGTCGCTTCGAACTTCTCCCTCGGTTTACAAGGAATCAACAACCATTTGAGCGTCTTGAATGGTGGCCGGCTTTTGGTCGGGGCGGACTCCATTGTGGGCGGGCCGAATGCATATTTGACCCCGGAGTCCAGCGGTAATATTGCGGTAGTAGACGGTAAAAATTCGCAATGGCTCACCGCCGGTTTTATGTACTTCGGCTTGCGTGGCAGTGATAATCAATTGCAGATCAGCAATGGTGGGTCTGTCGGAGTCAGCAACGCAATGTATATTGGTAGTTTCTCTTCCAGTAGCAACAACACCGTACTGGTCACCGGTTATGCCACCTTAGGAGGCGGTTCTAATCAGGCTTCCGCTCTGAACGTGGCAGGCAATCTCTATATCGGTAACAGTGGCGCTGGCAACTCGTTGACCATCACCAACAGTGGCCATGTGGAGAACGCCGACGGCTACATTGGTCGTAACGAGTCCAGCAGCAATAACTCCGTTATGGTGACCGGTTCCGGTTCGCAGTGGATTAACAATGGCGACCTGACCGTTGGTAACAGCGGCGCGAACAACCATTTGATCATCGTTAACGGCGGTTACGTCGAAGTCCGCCCACCGACCAACACGACGACTTACATCGGTCGCAATGAGTCCAGCAGCAATAACACAGTGTTGGTTGATAATGGCACTTGGAGCAACTACTGCGACCTAATCGTTGGTTCCAGCGGCGCCGGCAACACGCTGACGATTATGCACAGTGGCACGGTGTTCAGTGTGAACGGGTACATTGGTGAGAATTCAAGTGCAAGCAACAATGCGGTCATCGTCACCGGTAACAACTCGGTCTGGAATACCGGCACTAATGCTGTTGGTGGCGATGGTTCCGGCAATACGCTGACGATTACCAATGGTGGTAAAGTCAGTACCATTGTTAGCACGATTGGCTACGGCACCAATGCGAATAACAACGCTGCTACCGTTACGGGTGCTGGTTCGCTGTGGACCAATTCTAACCAAATCGTCATCGGTTACTCCGGCTCCGGTAACGCGCTGACCATTGCCAACAGCGGCACCGTGTTTAGTGCCTCCGGCTACATCGGCCATGAAACTAACGCAAATGGTAATGCGGTTACGGTCACCGGCATTGGCTCGGCCTGGAATATCACGGGCGACCTGACCATTGGTTACAACGGCGCGAACAACCACTTGACCATCGCCAACGGCGGTTACGTCGAAGTCCGCCCACCGACCGACAGGACGACTTACATCGGCTACAACGAGTCCAGCAGCAATAATACAGTATTGGTTGAGAGCGGGATGGGATTGAGGGGGTATAATTTGTATAATGACGGCCCGTTGCATGTCGGTTACAGCGGGGCAAACAACTCGCTGACCATTACCAATGACGGTCACGTGTACAGCACTAGTGGCTCCATCGGGTATAACGCCTCCAGCAGCAACAACACGGTCGTACTTCAACAGGCGGTGACTTTTTACAACTGGTACAATGAGGGCGACTTATATGTCGGTTACAACGGCGCCAATAACTCCCTGACTCTCTCCAATCACGGCGCTGTATTCGCGACCAATGTGATTGTCGGTGCCAATTCCTCCGCAAGCAACAATGTATTTATTGCGGATAGTTCCTTACTCGAGATATTGGGGGCAATTGATATCCGGAACGGCTCGTTTGTGGTCAACGGACCCACTAATGCGTTTTATCACGTTTATGCGGACTCTCTGTTTGCCACGAATGGTGCCCACAGCGTCGTGCAGTTCAACGGTGGCTGGATGGAGCTTCAGTCAGCGACGGTGTCCAACGGTAGTCCGTTTGTCATCGGTGATGGAACCCAGACTGCCGAACTCGACCTCTACAACGGCACAAGCTCCTTCGCTAATGATCTCATTCTATCCAGCCAAGGCTCGTTCTATCTCGCGACACCGGTCACGGTAAATGTGGGCGGCAGCTACACCCAGCAAGTTCTTAGTACGTTGGGGATTGAGATTGCCGGCACCAATACTGGTAGCTACGGACGAATCAATGTAGCCGGCAGCGCCAGTCTCACCGGCACGTTGGAAATCGCCCAGGGTGGCACTTATGTTCCGCATCACCTCGACCAGCAGGTACTCATCATTGCCAGCAATGGCGTGAGCGGAACCTTCTCGAACTTCGTCAACGACATCCCGGTCAGTCCGTTGGTGCAACCGAATCTGTACTATCACACGAACAATGTGACGTTGGTCTGGGACCAGTTATCGCTCACAAGCTTCTTCGGCAGCACCTTGACGCCGAATCAGCGCGCAACAGCGGGTGGAGTGGACTCGACAGGCACTTCCAGCATTCCCGGCGCAGTGGCGTTGTTGAATTACCTCGATGACTTGGCCTTTATCAACACCAACGCCATTCCCGGCGCGCTCGACCTGATCGCGCCTGAAGAACTCAGCGCAATGACGGAACTCGCCTTTGCCGGTATGAATGCCCGCGGCTACAGTTTCCTCAGCCGCGTCAATGAACTCCGCGCCGGCAGCCACGGCTTCAACGCCAACCGCCTCAGTCTCTATGATCCCAATGGTCCCGGACAATCCCTGCAGCCGATTGCCGTCACCGCCGACGCCGCCCAGATCTATGCCGCGCGCGCCGAGGACCCGCTCAGCGCCTCTAAGGACAACCCGTGGGGCGTCTACCTCGAAGGCAATGGCGAATTCGTCGACATCAAGGGCGATGGCAATTCCAGCGGTTACCACCACACCAGCGGCGGTTTCACGGTCGGCATTGATCGGCGCATTGGCGACGAATTCGCCATCGGCTTGACGCTCGGCTATGCCGATACCACAGCTGATCTCGCCAATGACGGGAAGATCCGCGTGGACAACGGGCGCGCCAGTCTCTATGGCGCCTGGTTCAAGGATGGCGTCCACATTGAGGGCATGCTGGGCGGCGGCTACAACTCCTACGACACGAAGCGGACCGCGATTGATGGCACCGCTCAAGGTAATACCGACGGCACTGAATTCAACACCTTGTTTGGCGGCGGTTACGACTGGCAGAAAGGGATGTGGAGCTTCGGTCCGCAACTGACGCTGCAATACAAATACATCGACATTAAAGCCTTTGACGAAAGCGGCTCGATGGCGCCGTTGCACATTGACGACCAGAGTCATGACTCACTGCAATCGCGTCTCGGCGGCCGGCTAGGCTTCCACAAGGAAGTTAAGGGCATCATCATCTCGCCGGAGTTCAGCGTGGCCTGGCAACACGAATACATCACTAACGATGTTTCACTCGACTCCCGGTTTATGAACGGTGCCGGCAGTGTCTTCACCACCTCTGGCCCCACACTCGGGCGCGACAGCGTCGTGACCGGTGCCGGTGTATCAGTGCAATGGACCAAGACCCTTGGCGCATTCCTGAACTACGCGACTGAGCTTGGTCGCGCCGGCTACGAATCGCACAATGTCAACGGCGGCGTTGCCTTCCGCTTCTAACCTGGCGGGGGTCTGTGGGGCGCGGCAGTCGGCCGCCCCCACGCCGGCGGATAGCGCCGGCAAACTTTGTTTGGTATCTTCTATTCAGCGTTCAGATTGCGAGCTAGAATCCGGCTGCAGATTGCCCAGGCTCGGTGGCCGTCGCGCTAGGCGGCGAGTGACAAGGGGTGGTTGAAGCGGAGCCAGAACGCTTGGATGGACTTGGCGAACTGGATTTTTTCATCTACCGCGCCGGGCTTGACCACGTAGGAATTGGCGCCCAACAAACAGGCTTTCTCAAAGTCGAGCGGGTGGTTGGCAATCGAGAAAACAATCACCGGCAAGCAGTGCAGGTCAGGCTGGGCCCGCAGCCACGCGAGAGTTTCTAGGCCGGTTTTGCGCGCCAGGTTTAAGTCGAGCAGCATGAGACAGGGCAGGCGATAACGGAACCGATCAGTGAATGCGCCGGTTCTGCTCAGGTACTCCGTCGCTTCCTGTCCGTCGCTGACGATCTGGAAATGGTTCGGAATGGCGGCGGTCAGGAAGGCTTGCTGGAGAACGGTGGCATCGGCGGTGTCAGCGGTGGCGTAGAGAATGCATTCGGTATTCATCAACCCTTTCCTTTGGGCAGCAGCAGCCAGAATCGACTGCCTTGGCCCGGTTCAGATTCGACACCCACTCGGCCGCCCATATTGCTGACAGCTTTCCACACAATCGCCAAGCCGATGCCGGTCC
>JBAWWR010000011.1:0-36021 GCA_037146675.1 Verrucomicrobiota bacterium
ACAACTTCGCCACGACGGTGCAGACACCGCGAAAATGACCGGGCCGTCGTTCGCCTTCTAACCGGCGTGCGATCTGCAACTCGTCCACCCATGTCGAAACTGCCGCCACGCCACTCGGATACATCTCCGCGTCAGTCGGCGCGAAAACAACCGCAGCACCAGCCTGCTCACATAGCGAACAATCACTCTCTAGCGTCCGCGGATATTTAGTGAAATCTTCTTTCGGCCCAAACTGCGTCGGATTAACGTAAATACTGACCACCACCGCCGTGTCCGGCGCATGGCACATCAAGGCAGCGTGCCCCGCGTGCAACGCGCCCATTGTCGGCACAAACGCGATGGACCTGCCCGCACGCCGCAATGCGCTGACAACTTCTTGCATCTCGCCGCCCGTCCGAATCACCTTCATACATCAAACATTACCCACCCCGCCTGCACCCGTCACGAAAATACCGCTGTGCTGGCTGCATTGACTTACCAACCAATCCGTGGCTATATCCCGCTGCTATGAGCGAATCTTACATCCAAAATCTTTTCGCCGAACGCATCGGTGGTGCCAACTACGGCAAACAGACACAGATTTATAAATTTGAGAAAATCAAACGCGCCAAACGTGCCGCGTTGGCAGCACACCCCGGCACCGAGATCATCGACCTCGGCGTCGGTGAACCGGACGAAATGGCGGTACCGCTCAGTGTTCGGGCGTTGTGCGAAGAAGTGCAGAAGCCAGAGAACCGCGGCTACGCCGACAACGGGTGCTCGGAGTTTAAGCGCGCTGCGGCAAACTGGATGGCCAAGGTTTGCGGCGTAATCGACATTGATCCGGAAACGGAAGTGATCCACAGCCTTGGCAGTAAAGCGGCTTTGGCGATCTTACCGGCGGCCTTAATCAATCCCGGCGATGTTGTATTAATGACGGTACCGGGGTATCCGGTTTTTGGCACACACGCCAAATGGTACGGCGGACTCGTTCACAATCTACCACTAACGGAAGAAAACAATTTCTTGCCGGATCTCGCTTCCATTCCGAAAGACACACTCAAACGCGCGAAGGCGTTGGTTCTAAATTACCCCAACAATCCAACCGGTGCGAGCGCAACGCGCGAGTTCTTTGCGAACGCCGTGGAGTTCGCCCGGCAACACAAGTTGGTAATCATCTCCGATGCGGCCTATGCGGCGTTGGTGTTTGACGGCCAGCCGCTCTCGATTTTGAGTATTCCCGGCGCAAAGGATGTGGCGGTGGAATTGCATTCGATGAGCAAGATGTACAACATGACCGGCTGGCGACTCGGGTTTGTCACCGGCAATCCGCTGCTCGTCAAAGCCTACGGCGACGTGAAGGACAATTCCGACAGCGGCCAGTTTTTGGCAATCCAAAAGGCCTGCGCTGCCTCGTTGGAGCATCCGGATATCACGCAGAAAATCGCGGCCAAATATTCCCGGCGCATGGATTTGCTGGTTGCCGCACTCCGGAAGTTCGGCTTTAACGCCACAAAACCCAAAGGCTCGTTCTTCCTCTACGTCCGCGCGCCAAAAGCCGTTGCGGACGCAACCGGCCGGCGCACTGAATTCAAGTCTGGCGAAGACGTTTCCCAATGGCTGATTACCGAGAAATCGATCTCCACCGTGCCCTGGGACGAAGCCGGGGCGTATCTGCGCTTTTCGGCGACCTTCATCGCCAAGAGTGAAGCTGATGAGCGGCGCGTAGTGGCGGAAATTGAAAAACGGTTTACCGGATTGAAATTCGAGTTTTAACAATGTCTGCCCAACGCGCTAATCCCGACAAGATTCCGGTAGATCCGGAGATTGACCGGTACATCAGCGAGTTTCAGCACCGACACCGGCAATTCCTTAACGACCGGCGCGCAACGTTACGCGAATCCGGCATGGATGCATTTGGGCGGCTTTACCACGAGCACTTTCTATTTCCCAGCAAAGAGGCCTACGACGTGCTCTTGCAATCGATCTTAGCGCCTGAAGAGCGTGACCGGTTGCAGATTGATCTCAAGTTCACCGAGGCGTGGCAGATTTTCGTGGACCTCTGCTGGGTTCGCAAAAAAGCCACCCGGAGCGGAATCCTCTTTGGCAGTCTGGCCCTCGTTCTAGCTGTGGTTGGTTTCAGCCTCTGGGCCTTGCCGCAAATGGGCGTGTACGTCTTGGCCATCGTCGGTCTCTTTCTGCTGATCGGAGCCGCGCCGGTTTTTCTTGGCCGCCGACCGCGTCGCCGCTAGAAGCTTTGCGCCGGGCCTGGGAATTCACCACTCTCCACCTCGCGACGGTACGCACCAAAAGCGCGTTGCATTTCCTCTGACAAATTCGCGTACCGTTTCGCGTGCTTCGGGGTGAATCGTGTGAATTGACCAAGCATATCGCTGCTCACTAAAATCTGTCCGTCGCAACCGTTGCCAGCGCCGATTCCGATGGTGGGAATTGTCAATGCTCCGGTAATCTCTCTCGCGACCGCCGCCGTCGTGCATTCCACCACAACGGCAAACGCGCCGGCTTGTTCCAGCGCCAGCGCGTCGCGCAGCAATTCCGCCGCCGACTCCGTCGAACGGCCCTGTACTCGGTAACCGCCGCCAGTCGCAATTGATTGCGGCAATAAGCCGATGTGTCCAAGCACTGGCGTGGTCTTGCTTAATGTTGCCACTAATTCTGCGACCGCAACTCCACCTTCAAGCTTCACCGCCTCCGCGCCGGCAGTCCGGAACTTGCCGGCATTCTCGATTGCCACATCGATATTCGTGTAACTCTGAAACGGCATATCCGCCACGACCAATGCCTGTGGTTCTGCCCGCGCGACCGCCCGCGTGTGGTGCAACATCTCATCCATTGTCACCGGTAGCGTGTTCTCGTAGCCCAAGACCGCCATTCCAAGTGAATCACCGACCAGAATTAACTCGATTCCGGCCTCATCCATGATTTTGGTCGTAAAAAAGTCGTATGCCGTCAGCGCCGCGATTTTCTCGCCACGCTGTTTCATCTCACGCAAAGTTGCCGGTGTGATTTTCATTACCAATCCTGTTGCACGAGTTTAACCGCTCCACTCTGTTCTGGCAACTCGCGCAACAACATCCGCACGGTCTTACCGGTGCCTTTCACAATCATGTCTGGGCAAATCGTTGCCAATGGCGCCAGCACAAACCGGCGTTCTGCGATGCGCGGATGCGGGAGGGTTAAATCCTGATCACAGAGTTCCTGTTTGTCAAAATACAGCAGGTCAATATCAATACCGCGCGGCGCATTTAGTCCAGCAGAACGGTCGCGGCCGTGCGCAATTTCGTAGGCGAGGATGGTTTGGAGCAGCGTCCGCGGCGTGCCGGTAAACTCGATTTCCACAACCGCGTTGAAAAACGTCGGCGAACCCGTCGGACAATTAACCGGAGCTGTCTCATAAACCGGTGAGGCCCGATGCCACTGGTCCTGTGAAATGCTGAGCAGATACTGTTTCGCGTGCTGCAATTGCTGCAGCCGGTCACCAAGATTCGAGCCGAGCCCCAGCCCGACTTTCATCGCCTACTTCAACCCCAGCACGTCCTGCATGTCATAGAGGCCGGGATTCTGATTCACCGCCCATTTCGCAGCTCGCAATGCGCCGCGCGCAAACGTCTCCCGGCTGCTCGCCCGGTGACTCAACTCAATCCTCTCGCCCGATGTGCCAAAGGTGACTGTGTGATCGCCAACAACATCGCCAATGCGCAACGCGTGCGCCGGCGCCTCTTTGCCAATCGCTTGCCGAATGACCTGCTGGAGCGACTTCGCGGTACCGCTTGGAGCGTCTTTCTTCGCGGTATGATGCGTCTCGACAATTTCCACTTCCCACTTTGGCCCGACGATGCCGGCGACCTTGCCGGTAATCCAGAACAGCGTGTTTACGCCGGTGCTGAAATTGGAAGTCCAGACACACGGAATCGTCCGCACCGTTTCGAGTACGACATTCTTTTCGACCTCCGCGTGACCAGTCGTGCCAATGATTAAAGCTTTTTTGTGTTGCGCCGCCAATTTTGCGATCTTACCGGTGGCTTCCCGGAATGAGAAATCCACGATGGCATCGCACTGGTCAATCATCTTGCCGAGATCGTCACCGGCATCGATTTCACCAGCCAGCTGCAGTTCTGTGTCGGCCTTCGCGCACGCGACCAAAGCCTGCCCCATGCGCCCCTTGCTGCCACAGATAATGACGCGGATCGGATTCATTTCACCAATCCCAAGCCGGCTAACGTCTTCCGGAGTTGTGCTTTGTTGGCGTCGCTCATCGGTACCAATGGCAACCGGTACACCTCATCAATCTTACCGATCAGCGCCAAGGCAGCTTTAACTGGCGTCGGGTTCGTCTCGATGAACAAATCTTTAAACAAGGGATACAATTTCGCGTGGATCTTGCCGGCCTGCACGAAATCACCCTTCAACGCGGCTTGCACCAGCTCAGTCACTTCGCGCGGCACGACGTTCGACGCCACGCTGATAACGCCTTGCGCTCCGACTGCCATCATCGGCAATGTCAACGAATCGTCGCCCGAGAGAATCGTAAATTCACGGTCCACGATCTGGCGCAACTGACTGACCCGGTCCACACTGCCGGCAGCGTCTTTAATGCCGACAATCAGCGATGGCAAATCATGGCGCAGTTTCGCGGTGGTCTCGTTGCTGACATCGACGCTCGAACGGCCTGGCACGTTGTAAATAATCAACGGCATCTGCGACGCTTCCGCAATCGCCCGGAAATGCGCATACAAACCAGCCTGTGTCGGCTTGTTGTAATACGGCGCAACCTGCAACGACGCGTCCGCGCCGGCAGCCTTGGCGTGCTTGGTCAACGCAATGGCTTCGTCGGTCGAGTTCGAGCCGGTGCCGGCGATTACTAAACACCGCTTGCCGGCAAACTTCACCACCAATTCGATGACGTGATCGTGTTCGTGATGATCAAGCGTAGGCGATTCACCAGTCGTGCCGCACGGCACGAGCCCGGTCACGCCGCCGGTAATTTGAAATTCCACCAACTCGCGCAACCGCTGTTCGTCAATCGCGCCGCTCTTAGTGAACGGCGTAACTAGTGCAGTATAAGTTCCAGCATACATAATGGCTCGTATCCTATCGTTGTTGCAGCATCCGCCGCAATTCAGTTGTAAATTCCTGCATATCCGCCGGCGTGGGCTTGCCAGTGCCAAGCTCTGGCTCCATGCCGAGCCGGCCACCTTCATCAAGGAACCAATGCGCCTTCGCGCCGGAGGCGAACCGCGCGTAGCCGCTGATCATTGAGCCCGGGGCCGGCGTCTGATCCATACTGATCGACAACTTACTAGCTGGTGCCGCGGCGGCGTCAGGCGCGCCGGCGGCGGGCGAAGCTTGAGCGGGCAGCACGGGCTTGGAGAATTCTTTTTCCGGCAACAGCGCATCCGGCATTTCGGCAAGCAACATCCGTAACTCCATATACATGATGGCGTCGCCTTTTTCCTTGCGAAGATAGTCCTGAATCTGCGACAGCGTGCGACCTTCTTGGAGCAGCTGCCGCACGATTACTTTGCGTTCGTCATTGGTCATGGTGACGGACAATACAGACAACCGCCCGGGCACTCAAGCACCGGATTTAGCAGTTTGGTGCAGCACCCGCCGTGCATAGTTGAGTGTTTTACTGACTTTGAGGGTTGGCATGCGTCTAAAAGAATATCCATTCCATCCGAGTTCCGCTATAGTGTTAACAAATATGGTAGTGCCACTCCGAAAATTCCTGGCCATTGCCGGCCTGACGACCTTGGAGGCGTTGCGACAGCCTTTCCCGCTGTTGCTCACAGCCAGTACCGTGATTGCCATTGCGCTCATGCCGGTACTGCTGATGCACACGATGGGCGATGCGCAAAAACTCGTCCAAGACAGCGCACTGGCGTTGCATTTCGTCTGCGGATTGTTGCTCGGTGGCTATGCGGCCAGCGCCGCGCTGGGACGGGAAATCTGCCGCGGCACACTCGCCACTGTCCTTAGTAAACCAGTGGACCGCAGTACATTTTTCCTCGCCAAGTTCGCCGGCGTTACCGGGGTCCTCGCGCTGTTTTCCATTGCTACCGGCATTACGACCTTGCTAGCCAGTCGCATGGCTGATGACCCCGCCCTGTCAGTCTGTGTTCTTCTCTACATCGCGCCATTCGCTGCATTTTTACTGGCCGGCCTCCTGAATTATTTCAAACACCGGCCGTTCGTCTCAACGGCGTTTGCGCTATTGGTTGTCTTTCTGGTGGGTGTTTTCCTACTTGCCGCCTTGACTGGCAACGTCGCATGGCGACTACTACCCGCCAGCTTGCTGGTTTCACTGGCAACACTCGTGCTAGCCAGCATCGCGATTACACTAATCACGCGCCTCGACCTCGTGCCAACGTTGGCAGTCTGCACGGTGATTTTTCTTGCCGGGCTAATGAGTGATTACCTGCTTGGCCGCGCCGCCGAATCCAACACCCTCGCGTCGCTCGCGTACAATCTCATCCCGAACTGGCAGCATTTCTGGCTAGCCGACGCTGTGACCGGCAACGGCATAATCCCGTGGCGGTATGTCGGCCAAGCCGTTATTTATGCAACGTTTTATTTGATTGGCAGCCTAAGTTTGGGCATCCTCTCGTTCCGTAACGTCGAAACCAAGGTCTAATGGACAAACGAAACGAACGCGCAGCAATGTTAGCCGGCTTAGTCGCCGGCGTGTGGTTGGCCGTAGACTACGGCTTGGCGCAAGTCACGCAGCTCCGTGTCTTGCCATCATTGTTACCGTATTCCGCACTGGCGTTCGTCATTGCCGGCGTCGTTTATCTTCGCGAACGGTTTGCGCGCCGCGTCGAGGAAGACAAACGCGACGCTGCGCTGGCCGCGACCGAACGCGTTAGTGGTTCGATTTTCTCTGAACAGGCCGGTGGCGGCGAACCATTTTCCATCGCGCAAACCCGGCACCAATTCGAGCGCTTCGTCGTCCCAGCCGTCGCGCCATTGCTCGCCGCCGGGCTGGCAGCATGGGTTTGGTCGCTCTACCGGCAGCTCTACCAACCGAGCGCCGCCCCCGGACAACACCTGCTCGCCGCCACATTTCTCGCCGGTCAGGCCTTCACCACTTTTCTATTGAGCCGCTATCTCCTCGGCATCAAGATGCGCGGTCCCGGCATTGCGCTTGGCGTCACGTGTTTTGCCGCTCTTCTCGCCGGTGGCGCCACGCTTGTCGGCGAAATGGGTTATCCGCCGTCAGACCGGTTTGCGGCGGTCGCGCTCGCAGGATTCGCCGGTGTTTTCGCGATTGAAAGCTTTGTTAATTTCCTCGCTGAGTTATACCGGCCACGCCGCCGCGGCGCGGAAGTCTGCCGATCCTACGAAAGCCGGCTTGGCGGCCTGCTCACCGAACCCGGCGCGTGGGCGCGCAACATCGCCGGCGTGCTCGACTACCAGTTCGGCTTCAAAGTTTCCGACACCTGGCTGTTCCGCTTCATTGAAACTGCGCTGTTGCCACTTGTCATCTTCCAGCTCGTCGTGCTTTACTTGTTATCCTGCCTCGTGTTCCTCGCACCTGACGAAACCGGCATCCTCGAACACTTCGGCCAACCGATCGTGCAACTCGCTAGCGGCGCGCATCTGAAACTACCGTGGCCATTCGAAACCGTCCTCCGCTTCCCGACCAAGCGCATCCTTTCGTTCCGTATCGGCCAAGGTAAAACCGGACAACTTGAGCCGAGCGTAATCGTCTGGAGCATCCCGCATGTTCAAGGTGAAGAACAATTCCTTGTCGCTGCACCGCGTAGCGGAACCGATACGAACACAGTGCCGGTCAATCTCGTCTCATTCAATATTCCGGTCGAATACCAAATCACGAACATCTTCGCGTTTGCCTACAATCACGCCGACGCCGCCAGACTTGTCGAGCAAATCGCCTACCGGAGTCTGACGCAGGAAGCAGCCTCGCGCGACTTGTTTGATTTAATGGGCGACGGCCAGACACGCATCGCCACGGCACTCCGGAAACGCATCCAATCTGAGGCCGACCGCCGGCAGCTCGGCATCCACATCGCGTTCGTCGGTTTGCAGGGCGTCCATCCGCCAACACAAGTGGCCGAAGCGTTTGAATCCGTAATCGGCGCCAGCGAACAAAAAGAAGCCAGCATTCTTGCCGCACATGCCAACGCCGGTCGAACCGTCACGCTCGCCGCCGCAGAGTGCGCGAAGGCAATCTTGGAAGCAACCGGCTACCGGACTCAACGCGCCGAAATTTCTACCGCCGAAGCGCAACGCTTTTTAATTCTTGCCCAAACTGCCAGCAAATCACCGCAGGTGTTCCGGTCAAATCTGTACCTCGGCGTGATTGCCGAGGCGCTAGCCGATACGCGCAAATACATCGTACCGGCATCGGCGGCAAACGAAGTCATCCAACTTAATTTCGAGGAGAAACTCCGGCCGGAGTTGTTCGACCTCGGCACGGAGAAGAAGGAGAAGTAACGTATGAAACGAAACACATTACTGCTAGCTGCCGGCGGCGTGGTGGCAGCGCTGTTCATTCTCTTGCAGGTGCTGTTCACCGTGCGCGAGGGCGAAGCGGTTGTCGTCACGACCTTCGGCAAACCGGTGCGCGCCATCACCGAAGCTGGGCTGTACGCCCGCGCGCCGTGGCCGGTACAACGCGTTTACCGGTTCGACAACCGGGTCCACACGCTCGAAGGCGCGTTTGAAGAAACGCTCACCCGTGATGGCAAAAACATTCTCGTCGCCGTCTATGCCGGCTGGCGCATCCAGTCACCGATTCAGTTCCTCGAGCGCATCGGCACCGTCGAACAAGCCGAGCGCAATCTCGACGCCTTGTTGCGCAGTCAGAAGAATGCAGTACTTGGTCAGTTCCCCTTCTCCGCTTTGGTCAACACCAATACCGCCGAAGTGAAATTCGAGCAGATCGAACAGCAAATGCTCGCCGTCGTTCAACCCGAAGCTGTCAACCGGTATGGCGTCACTGTGCAATTCCTCGGCATCCGCAAAATCGGCTTACCGGAATCCATCACGGAAAAGGTATTTGCGCGCATGAAAGCCGAGCGCGAGGAAATCGCCGAGCGTTACCGGTCCGAGGGTGAAGGCGAAGCAATCAAGATTCGCGCCGCCGCCGATAGCCAACGCAACCAGCTCCTCGCCCAAGCTGAAGCCGATGCCAAACGCATCCGCGCCGAGGGTGATGCCAAGGCCGCCGAGTCGTATCAGGTTTTCGAGAAGAACCCGGATCTGGCGATGTTCCTCCGCAAATTGGAAGTGCTCGAAGGCACGTTAAAAAAGAAATCCACCGTCGTCCTCAGTACCGAAACCGAACCGTTCGACCTATTGCAAGGCGACAAGGCATTGCCGAAGAAATAATGTCCGACCACCCCACAACTCCCGAGACCGGTGACGCCGCCCTGACCGGTGCGCTCAACGACAGTTTTCGCATTTTGCGCTGGGTCATGGCGTTGGTTGCTGTCTTTTACATTTTCTCTGGCGTTTTCAACGTTCACCAAGGCGAACGCGCCTACGTACTCGTGTTCGGCAAGATTGACGGCCTAGCCGGAGAACGCTTACTGGAACCCGGATTCCACTGGACTTGGCCGCGCCCAATTGCTGAAGTCGTCCGCACCCCGACCGAACGCGTTCAGACAGTGGACTCCGCGACATTCTGGTACCGGGACGAGAAGTCACCGGCGAACGCACTCCGGCCCGGCACCGATGGTTACACGCTAACCGGCGACGCCAACCTAATTCACTCGCAATGGGCGATTCGGTACAGCGTCATCGATCCAGAGATTGTCAAATTCCGACTGGCTGATCTTTACTCAATCTTACAACGCGAACTCGATCACGCCGTCCTGCAATGCACCGCCCGCCGGTCGGTCGATCAGGCGTTGCGCACCGAGATTGAAGCGATACGCAGTGCAGTGGACGCCACGCTGCGCCAGCGCGCTGAAGCGCTGGCGCTCGGCGTTCGCATTGACCGCGTCGATGTGCTCGCCCTTGCCCCACCCCGGCAGGTCACCGCCGCGTTTGCCAGCGTCATTGAATCCGAACAAGATCGCAGCAGCAAAATCAGCGCCGCCCGCGCTGCCGCTGCTCGGTCACTCAATGAATCCGCTGGTGAAGCCGCTCGACTCAAATCCGAAGGCGAAGCTTACCGACGGCGCGTGGTCGCCGAAGTCAGCGCCAGCGCCGATTATTTTACGAAAGTTTACGAACAATACAAAAAGAACCCCGACATCATCGCCCAGACGCTCCGGCAAGACACGCTTCACCGCGTCCTGACCGGCGTGGACCAGAAATTTCTTATCCACCGCAACGCGACCGGCCAGCAACAGTTACGTCTGCTGATCAACCCAGAACTGCAACCGTTGACCCCGACGGCAAGACAGTAACATGCAAACCCACAGTCACGCTTCCAAACATCACGGCGCCTGTTGCGATCACGAAGTCGCCCCGCGCTTGTTCCTCTGGATTTGCATCGGCACGGCCTTCGTCGTCAACGCCTACCTCGCGGACTGGCTGTACCGGCTGAACGCGCCAGTCGGCGAAGTCAGTGCAGCCATTGGCGCCATTATTTTAATGGTCCCAATCCTGCGCACCGCTCTGCGCGATTTGCGGCGCGGCGAATTGCGGATGAACGAACTCGTCACCCTCGCCGTGCTGGCCGCATTCGTGCAAGGCGATTTCCGCACTGCCGGCGTCGTTGCATTCTTCATGTTAATTTCAGTCGTCATCGAAACCCGGTCGGCCGAAGGCGCGCACGCCGCTATCGAAAGTCTGATCCGTCTCACGCCCACGAACGCCTGTCGCCTGACCGCAACCGGCGAGGAAACCGTCCCGGCCGACCAGCTTCACGCCGGCGACCGCGTTCGCATTCTACCGGGCGACAATGTTCCTGCTGATGGCCAAGTTCAATCCGGCAAGACCACTCTAAACGAAGCCACTATCACCGGTGAATCGCTCCCGCGCGACAAAGGTCCGCACGACGAAGTCTTTGCCGGCACTCAAAATCTGACCGGCGCCATCGAAATCATCGTCACCCGCGTCGGCCCGGACACCACGCTCGGACGGACCCGTGAATTGATTCTCGCCGCCGAGCAAACCCGGTTGCCGCTCATGCGCATCATCGACCGGTATATCGGCTACTACACGCCAGCTGTGCTGATGATTGCCGGACTAGTCTGGTTCTTCACCGGTGACTGGAACCGCGTGATTGCCCTGCTCGTCACTGCCTGTCCGTGCGCGTTAATTTTGGCGACGCCGAGCGCAATGGTCGCGGCGTTGTCCGCAGCAGCGCGAATGGGAATTCTCGTCAAAGATGTTGCCGACCTCGAAGCCGCCGCGCGGTTGACAGCTTTTGTCTTCGACAAGACCG
This sequence comes from Verrucomicrobiota bacterium, assembly GCA_037146675.1. Taxonomy (GTDB): domain Bacteria; phylum Verrucomicrobiota; class Verrucomicrobiia; order Palsa-1439; family Palsa-1439; genus CAINDI01. Next base: position 11,363 of record JBAWWR010000011.1, read on the forward strand.
GCACGCTCACGACCGGCCAGCTTGGCGTCACACGGCTCGCACCAGCCACCGGCGTCCAGCCGAGCGAATTACTATTAGCCGCCGGCAGCGCCGAGCGATTCAGCAAACATCCGGCGGCAATCGCATTGGTCGCACTGGCTAAGGAAGCCGGTCTGCCATTGGCCGAGCTGCAAGATTTCCACGAAGAACCTGGCCAAGGCGTCGTCGCCACAATTACCGGTGGAATGGTCGTGTCCGGTCGTGCCACATGGTTGCAGGCGCACGGCGTCACCGCGACCGAAGTCGACACCGAAGGATTGAGTGTGATTTTCGTTGCGCAGAACGGCCGGTATCTCGGCTGGGTCGGTTTACAGGACCAGGTCCGCCCGGAAGCAGCGGCGGCATTGAAAGAATTGAGCGAGTTGAACATCAAACATCTCTCAATGGTCACCGGCGACCGCGCCTCAGTCGCCGCGCGAGTTGCCAGCGAGATCGGCTGCAAGGAATTCAAGGCCGAGTGTTTACCACAGCAGAAAGTCGAATTTGTTAACGCCGTCAAAGCCGCCGGCTACCATGTCGCCGTTGTCGGCGACGGTGTAAATGACGCACCGGCGTTAGCCGCCGGCGATACCGGTATTGCGATGGGCGCGGCTGGCAGCGACGTGGCAATTCACAGCGCGAAAATTGCGCTGATGAGCAACGACCTGCGCCGATTGCCATTCCTCGTGCGGCTCTCGCGTGGCGCGCGAGCAGTCATTTATCAAAACCTCGGCGTTGGCGCGCTGTTCATCGTCGTCGGTTTGACGCTCTCCGGCCTCGGCCTACTGAATCCGATTGTCGCCGCAATGCTTCACAACGTCGGTTCGCTGATCGTCGTCTTCAACAGCGCCCGCCTCATCCGCGCCGGCGAAGAACTCGACCAGAAATCATGAGCGAACCGATTATTCAGGCTAGCCACCTGACAAAGGTGTTTCGGGATTTCTGGCGGCGGCCGAAAGTCCGAGCGGTAAACGACATTTCTTTCACCGTCAAGCCCGGCGAAGTCTTCGGCTTACTCGGTCCGAATGGTTCTGGCAAGAGCACGACGCTCAAGATGCTCCTCGGCCTGCTCTACCCCACCAGCGGCCAGTTGCGCGTACTGGGTCGGTCACCACGCGACGTTAAGACCAAGGCGCGCATCGGATACTTGCCAGAAGAATCATATCTCTATCCATACCTGACATCGAAGGAGACGTTGACATTTTACGGGATGCTGTTTGACTTACCGGCAGACGAACGACGGGAGCGCTTGGAACAGTTATTCGAAATGATCGGGTTGCGCCACGCGCGCAACCGGCAAGTGGGCGAGTTTTCCAAGGGTATGGCGCGCCGAATTGGATTGGCACAGGCGCTCATTAACGATCCGGATCTAGTCATTCTCGACGAGCCGACATCCGGTCTCGATCCGATTGGCTGCCGGCAAGTGAAAGATTTGATTCAGGCGCTCGCCAAACGCGGCAAGACAATCTTGCTCTCGTCGCATTTGCTGGCGGATGTCGAGGATGTGTGTGATCGGGTGGCAATTTTGTACAACGGACGGGTGCAGGCGCTTGGCACGATCAACGAACTACTCGAACAGCGCCAGCAATACCGGCTAACGGTGCCTGAGTTACCGGCAGAGGCGATGCAACGCATTCTTACCGCCGTGCGGGCAGAACTCGGCCACGAGCCGGTCATGGATCATCCCCGTCGCGATCTAGAACAATTTTTCCTCGAAGTCGTCGAGAAAGCCCGGCAAGCCACAACCGAAGCCAGCGGTGTCGGCCCGGCTGCTGGCGTGGCCCGGTATCTCGCCGGTGATGACAAGCTCCAACAGCTCGTAACGACTCCACCGCCGGCAGCCTTGCCGGTTCCGCCGCCGAGTGCTGATGCGAAACGGCAAGCCGACGAAAAACTCAGCCGGTTGCTCGATTCCACCAAGCCGTAGCATGAGGAAAGTTTTTGCCATTGCCGGCATCGCCATCCGCTCCGCAATTCGGTCGCGGGTGGTACTGATGTTATTGGCGTTACTACTCATCGCGATCATTGCGCTACCGATGACGATCAAAGGCGATGGCACGCTGACCGGCGCGGTGCAGGTGTTACTCCGCTACACGCTCGGCGCGGTGAATATCATCCTCTCCATCGCGACGCTCTGGGCCGGTTGCGCGGCGATTGCCAACGAGGTACAGGAACACCAAGTCCATTTGCTCATCACCAAGCCGGTCACACGCACTCAGTTATGGCTTGGGAAATGGCTGGGGTTGTTGGTGCTGAACGCCGCCTTGCTTGCTGCCGCTGGTGGTGTGACGTACGGTTTATTGTACTGGCATATGAACCGGCAGCACTTGTCGGTTCAAGATCGCACAGCATTGGGCGAGGAGTTACTAGTGACCCGCCGCGTTGTCAGCGCCGAGCCGGTACCAGTCGAAGCGAACGCGCAACGGATTTTTGAAGAGCAACGTCGCACCGGCACCATCCCGAAAGATGCGCAACCAGATCAAGTGCTAGCAGCGATCCGTCAAGCATTGCTACACCAAGCGCACACGGTGCCACCAGGCATGATGCTTCGTCATGTTTTTAAAGTACCGCCGACAACGACTCGGCCACTGGTGATTCGGTATAAATTTACGTCATCGAACACCGGCAAGAATCCGGTCGAGTGCCTCTGGCTGGCTGGCGCACCGGAGCGCCCGGACCGATTCCAACGTCCCGAACTCGCCGCGCCAACCGGCGTGCACACGTTGCGGATTCCCGCTTCGCTCGTAGCGACGGATGGCACGTTGACGGTGGACATTGCCAATGTGCATTCCGAGCCAGTCACGATGGTTTTCGCGCCGGCGGACGGCATTCAGCTACTCATATACGAAAGCAGTTTTGCGGCGAATTTCTCACGGTGTTTGCTGGTGCTACTCGGAGAATTGGCATTTCTCGGCGCGCTGGCGGTAACGATGGGCAGCTTGTTTTCGCTACCGGTCGCAGCGCTGGCGACGGCTTACGCGGTGATGCTCATGAACATCGGCAGCTACCTGCAAACCTTGACGCAGGAGGCGTTTATCATTGGCTCAGCGGCTCAACCCGATGCGACGCCGGGCCTGCTTGATCTGCTCTTGCATTTTGTATACGTCGGCTTGTATTGGATGACGAAACCGTTTCAGACGGCAAGTCCACTCGAACCACTGGCAGTCGGCGAACTGGTGAGCTGGTGGTGGGTGGGCGACATCTGGTGGTGGCAGACAGTGGTGGCCGGCGGAATTTTGGCGGCAGTCGGCACTTGGATTTTTAACCGCCGGGAACTCGGCTTGCCGTCGTGACCTAATGAGACGCGGCGCGACCATTTGGTTATTATTAATTGCCGTCGTCTGCTTCTGGCAGGTCGGGCGATTGCAACGACCGTTGGTGCAAATGCGCCGGGAACTCCGGCTCACGACTGGCGAACCGCTCGAAAATACGCCGCCGCTGGTAGCCTTTACAACAGTAGCCATGGGCGGTTTTCGTGGCGTAATCGCAGATTTGCTCTGGCTGCGCGCATCGGGATTGCAACAGGACGGCAAGTATTTTGAACTAGTCCAACTGTCTGACTGGATCACAAAGCTGGAACCGCGCATGAAACAGGTCTGGGCGTTTCACGCTTGGAATATGGCTTACAACGTCAGCGTGCTGTTTAACAATCCCGCCGATCGCTGGCGCTGGGTCCGGCAAGGCATCATCCTCTTGCGCGACGAAGGACTGCGCTACAACCCTGGTGAACCCAATCTGTACCGGGAACTCGGCTGGATCTATCAACACAAAATGTCCGGCAACTCCGACCAGATGAACGCCTACTACAAACGCTGGTGGGCGGACGAGATGGCGACACTGTTTGATGGACCGCGGCCGGATTACCAGCACCTTACCGGCGAACAAATACAGGCGATGAAGGAAATCTACAAACTCGATCCTGCCATCATGCAACAGGTTGACCACGAGTATGGACCGCTCGACTGGCGGTTACCACAAGCGCACGCGATTTATTGGGCCTGGTGTGGCAAAAGAAATGCGATTGGATTCGACGCCGTACAACTTGACCGGATGATTTTTCAATCGATGGCCGACGCCGCAATGGAGGGCGAGCTATTTATGAACCGATCGGAACAGGTATTCATTCCCGGCCCGAATCTCGCCGTTTTTGAAAAGGCACGCAAGGCTTATGAAAAGGCCATTGCCGATAATCCCGGTGAAACGAGCATGCAATCCGGGCACCGGAATTTCCTACGGACGGCGGTGATGATGCTGTTTACGCACCACCGGCTCGCCGAGGCGCGAGATGTTTTTGCCGATTTGCGCCGCCGGTATCCATCGCCGGAATTCGATCAAGGACTCGATGCATTTGTCTATTCTGGCCTGACAACGCTTATGCGCGACATCAGCCAACGCGAAGCGACCGGCATCGTACTCGGCGCACTACAACAGAGCTGGTTCTGGTTGGCGATGGGTGACGCAGAGCGAGCGCAAGGGTTTCAGTTAATGGCGCGCACCGTTTGGCGCGAGTACATGAAAACCCGTAGCGCACCTGAAATCAGTGAACGGGCGGGGCTAGCTCCGTTTGAACAACTCAGCGAGCAAGCCCGCACGATGATTAAGGACAACCTCGTCACGACCGAGGCCAAAACTAAGCTCGCTCATCCGCATTAGTAGACAAATGCCTCCAACTCATACCTAGCGAGATATGGCTTGCCGCGCCGTGTGTCGAAGCGGAGTCCCAAACGGATTTCCTGTTCCTGCTGGTGCATCTCCACATCTGTCAAAGGCGTAACGGCATCGTTCAATGCCTGCGCATCATACTGACTGCCTTGGTGAACCACCAATGGCGAAAAATAAATGTAATCGCTCCGGCCCAGCGGCATTTTGTTAAGCACACGGATCGTCTCGCGGACGTGCCCGGCGGCATTTTCATGTCCACCTACCCCAACGAGTACGATGACACCAACAATGATATCGCATTCCTTCAGCAACCGGACACATTTCAAAACGGCTTCAGGCGTAGCCGGCTTGCGAAGCCACTTCAATAAGGCCGCGTCGCCACTTTCTAGGCCAATGTAGACACGTCGCAAGCCAGCGGATCTCAACTCCCGGTAATCCGTCAGGGTTCGGCTCGTATTTGTGAACGCGTCGAGGAAGGAACTGATACCATCAAATCGTTTCCCATCACCGAGCCACCAACTCGCGCCGATACCGGAACTTGGCTGTTCCGGAGGCGGCAGCTCAAAGTGCTCAGTAATGACGCGAAAAAAGTCTTTCAGAATCGGAGTCGGCAAGGTCAACGCATTCGCTTCGCCAAGAAAGATTGACCGGCGCGCACGCAAACCTTCGCCATGATACCGGATAACATCGCGAATATGTTGCCGAAATTCGTCAGCCGATTTCTTCCTGTGATTTACACCACGGTACAAGTCGCAAAACGTGCAACCGGCGTATGCGCAACCTTCGGTGGCTTGCAATACGAGCGCATTGTATTGGTCGGGCGGCAGCACAGCAACACGCCCATAAATCGCTTGAAACTGCTGTATGTCGCGTGCCGCTGCCGGCTCGTCGAAGCCGGCTGCTCGGCGCAGTATCGGCTCGATGAGTTGTCGAGCTTCAACCACTGATGGACGTGCCAGTTCGATCGGAGTCGTGGCATTCTGCAGTGCCTCATATACAGCAACGGTTTGAGGATAAATCTTATGCACGACTGCGCGCGCAACGCCATCCGATAAAACGCCGCGTCTTAAGCCGCCGCCATCTTCGGCGGTCAGCTTGCGACTATGTAGAATCCGACCGGATAGACTGCGCCGCCAGAATTGTTCACAATCAGAAACTTTTACCAACCGGCCCATAAGATCGTAATGCACCGCCAAGTCGGCGCCGATATACAACACCAACTCCGTCATTGAGAGCGCGATGTAGACAGACAGACCGTTGCCGAATCGGAACTGTAAGCCGGTCGCATAGCCCGGCACGTTGTCTAGCCCACGCTGTTCTTGGTAGCGTAAGACCTCGATCGACTTGTGCAGATTATCACTCACGCTACCGGCACTGCAGTCGCGGCTGGGATACCAATTTCGTCATCCGTCAAATAACAAGCCGGATCCTGAGCCCACTGGTCACCGTAGACTTGCAACGCGCGCACTCGGAAACTGCCACCGCAAATTTCTTTAAACCGACACACACCACACCTACCCTTCAACAGAGGTAACCGGTTGCGCAACCCGGCCAGCAACGGAATTGAGTTGTCGCTCCAGATTTCACTAAATGGCCGCTGCTTGATATTGCCGAGTGTCGCCATCTGCCAGAACTGATCAGGGTGGACGTTGCCTTGCGTATCAATGTTCGAAATTCCAACGCCGGAAGAATTTGCGCCACCGCCGTTCCATTTCATCAACTGGTACACCTGCTCCGCAAATTCGGGATTGGTCGCCCGGAGCTTAAGGTAGAGGTAGACGTTATCAGCGTGATTGTCCACGGTGAGGATTTCTTTCGTCAGCCCGCGTTTGTGAAAGCTCATCGTACGCTCGAAAATGATGTCCATCGCCTGGCGCACTTCCGCCGGCTTGAGCTCGTCCGCCGCGCTGCCGCGCCCGGAATAAACCAAATGATAAAAACAGGCCCGCTGGACGCCTTCGGCTTCGATGAAATCGAAAATCTGGTGCAGGTCCATGCAATTCCGCCGGGTCAACGTCAACCTCAATCCGACCTTTTGTCCCACTGCCGCGCAATTTCGAAAGCCCCGCACAGCTTTGTCAAAAGCACCGGCCACACCACGGAAATGATCATTAGTCGGCCCGATACCGTCGAGCGAAATACCGACGTACGTCGCACCTATTTGTTTAATCCGCGCCGCCACAGCGGCATCAATCAACGTGCCGTTCGTCGACAACGTAACGCGCAACCCTTTCTTGGTCGCATACTCCATCAACTCGAGCGTGTCAGGACGCACGAGTGGTTCGCCGCCCGAAAAGAGCAATGCCGGCACCTTGAACGCCACGACATCGTCAATGTTGACCAAGGCTTGCGCATGTGTCAGTTCGCCGGAGTATTTCTCCGCAAAACTATCAGAATAACAATGCACACATTTCAAATTGCACGTACGCGTCACGTTCCAAACAACAATCGGCCGCCGTTCGTTGGCCGATTTCGGTGCGCCGTGACCGTGGCCATAACGGAGGTTATCGGCGGGTTGATCAACGCCACAGTAAAGTTTTGTAATGTTAACCATAAAAACCTAAATCACTTCAATTTCAGTCTTGTCCGACTCTGTGGCGCCGCGCTCCATGCGTTTCGGCTCGTACAGGCAATACGGCTCCTCAGCCATATAATTACCGTCAGCTTCATAAAACGCCCGCGCCCGGCAACCGAGGCAAATCTTTTTGAACTCGCAACAACCGCACTTCCCTTCCAATTCATCGGGGTTGCGCAACCGCTGAAACACTTCGGCGCAATCCCAAATCTCCCGGAGCGATTGTTTTTTTACATTCCCGGCACTAACCGGCAGGTAGCCGCACGGAAAAACTTCGCCCGAATGTGACACAAAACAAATCGCACTCCCAGCCAGACATCCTTTCGTCATTGCTGACATATCGTGATTATGGCCTGACCCCTGCGGCTTGCCGTGGCTGTGGGTTGCCTCGATGCGGATGTGTTCGCCGGCTGCGCGTTGGCGCATGATCCGGAAATAATGTGGCGCGCACGTTGCCTTGAGATGGAGCTGTCGGAGCTTGCTCTTGTCGTACATCCAATTCAAAACGCGCTCGTACTCCTCCGCCGGCAACATGTTCGACTCGGCAATCTGCACACCGCAACCAACCGGCACCAGCATAAACAAATGTAAGGCGTCCGCACCGAGTGCCACCACCTTATCGTAAAGCAAATCCACTTGATCGACGTTGTGCTTGGTAACAGTGCAGTTAATTTGCAAACTCATACCAAGCTTCTTGAGATGGCGGAATCCATTCAGAGCTGCGGCTAACGAGCCGGGTTGCCGGCGAAAGCTGTCGTGCGTTGTCTCGTCCGCTCCGTCAATACTGATTGCCACCCGACGAATGCCGGCGTCCACAATCTTACCGGCAACGGTTTCAGTGATAAGCGTGCCATTGGTGGCGAGCGCGACAGTTAAGCCACACTGGCCGGCATGTTTGGCGATGGTAAAAATGTCTGGCCGAAACAGCGGCTCACCGCCGGACAGGACCAAAATCGGCTTGGCGAATGCGGCCAACCCTTCCACGAATTGCCGCGCCTCGTCCGTGGACAGATCGTTCTGCATTAGCTGCTTACTAACGTCAATCCGCCGGCAATGAACACATTCCAAGTTGCACCCAGCCGTAGTCTCCCAAAAGACTAGCCGTAGGTCGTTCGCCATATTTTGTTTGGTCGCCACCATTAAGGTGCTATTCTAACACACACCGACACCTGCCGCAACCGCAACTCAATCGACAATGAATAAACCGGGGTGGTCGTAGCGGTGAGCCAATTCGTCCATCATCCCGTTGATTTCATCTAGTACGACACAGCTAGCAGCGCTCAATGAAAAACAACTAGACGCGCCGCCGGACCATCCGGCAGTACAATGACGCCGCGGCAATGGCTCCAATGGGTTACGCTGTCGGATTGAAACTGGTGATAGCGCGCATGTATTGCGCCCGCTCAAACGAACTCGGATTCGGGCACTTCATCTGACTCATGCTGCCTTGCATCTGCTCGACCGATTCGTACCAATGTTGTTCCATCCAATCCCGCAAGCCTTGCTCCATCGTGCGCAAGTGATCCACACCGTGCGCTAATAACGCTGACGCAATCAACGTACAGTTTGCGCCAGCCATCAGCATCTTCAACGCGTCTTGCGCGGTATGGACGCCACTGGTACCGGCTAGGTCGGCGCGAATTTTGCCGTGCAAAATCGCCAACCAGCGCAACGGCAAGCGTAACGCCTGCGGCGTGCTCAGCAATACGCTCGGCTGCACTTCGAGTTCATCGAGGTTGATGTCGGGTTGGTAGAACCGGTTAAAGAGAACCAGTGCGTTGGCGCCGGCATCGTCGAGCTGCTTGGCCATGTTCGCCATGTTGCTAAAGAACGGGCTGAGCTTGACGGCAACTGGAATCTTCACCACACCTTTGACCGCTCTGACAACATCAAGGTACGACTGCTCAACAACAGCCCCGCTTAATGTCAGATCGCTGGGAATGTTGTAGATATTTAATTCAAGCGCATCCGCCCCGGCTTGTTCGATTTGCTTGGCAAAGTCCGTCCACCCGCCCGGCGTACTGCCGTTAAGGCTGGCGATCACTGGGATCTTCACAGCGGCTTTGGCTTTTCGGATGTGTTCGAGGTACTCGTCCGGGCCAAGGTGATACGACTCAGCCGCCGGGAAGTAATTCAACGCCTCAGCGAAACTTTCGGTCCCTTCGGTAAGGTGGTGGTCCAGCTCCTTCGTCTCAAGGCGCAGCTGCTCCTCGAAGAGCGAGTAGAGCACTACCGCCGCCGCGCCGGCATCTTCGATCCGCTTGATTTTACCGATGTCATCGGAAAGCGGCTGGCAGGCGGAAACCACCAGCGGTGTCTTCAACGTCAATCCCATGTAGGTCGTGCGTAGGTCCATGATTTATTCTCCTCAGGCCGCGGTTGTGGTGGCGCCGGCAACTGTAGCCGCCGTTGATTCAGGTGCAAACTTCCGGTTCGCCATGTATTCGTAGAAACGGAATCGGGCATCGGCGTCCTCTTGTGCCATTTTGAACAACAGCTTTGCTTGGTCAGGCTTGCTCTTGGTCAACATCTTGAAACGATTTTCCATCATCATAAACTGCTCGACCGAATGCGTCGCTTTGCGCGAATCCAACTGCAACGGATTCTGCTGCATAGCGGTCCGGCGCGGGTCAAACCTGTAGAGCAACCATTGACCGCTGTTGACAATCGCTTTTTGATTTTGCATAGCGGTGGTCATATTGATGCCATGCGCAATGCAATGGCTGTAGGCGATGATCAGCGACGGACCGTTGTAACTTTCAGCTTCGAGGAATGTACGGAGCGTATGTTCATCGCGCGCCCCCATCGCCACCGACCCAACATAGATATTGCCGTACGTCATCGCGATCAAACCGAGATCCTTCTTGCCCGCCGGCTTGCCGCCGGCCGCAAACTTCGCCACGGCACCGCGTGGTGTCGATTTCGACATCTGACCGCCGGTATTAGAATACACTTCGGTATCGAGCACGAGCACGTTAACATTGCGACCGCTGGCCAATACGTGATCGAGACCACCGTAACCGATGTCGTATGCCCAACCGTCGCCGCCGAAAATCCAGACGCTCTTTTTCACAAGCATGTCAGCGACCGTCAGCAACAGTCGCGCTTCTGGCGTGTTCAGACCATTGAGTTTCGACTTTAAGGCAACCACGCGTTCCCGCTGGTCGTAAATACCGGCTTCGTCCTTTTGGTCGGCGTTCAGAATCGCCTTCACCAAATCATCGCCGAGTTGTGGCGCTAGCCGCTGAACCAATTCGCACGCAAACTCCGTCTGTTTGTCAACTGAGAGACGGTAGCCAAGACCGAACTCGGCGTTGTCCTCGAACAACGAGTTGTTCCAGGCCGGACCGCGACCATCGCGGTTCTTAGTGTACGGCGTCGTCGGCAAATTGCCGCCGTAGATTGACGAACAGCCGGTAGCGTTGGCTACCAACATCCGGTCGCCAAACAGCTGCGTCACCAGCTTGATATATGGCGTCTCGCCGCACCCGGCACAAGCGCCGCTAAACTCGAACAACGGTTCCAGCAATTGCTGCTGTGGAATGCTGCCAACTTTAATCTGGCGACGGTCGAGCTCCGGCAGATTAAGGAAAAAGTCCCAGTTCGCCCGCTCGGCGTCACGCAACGGCGCTTGTGGCGCCATGTTAATCGCCTTGAGTTTGACCGAGGTCTTGTTCTTAGCCGGGCAAACTTCCACGCACAGCCCGCAGCCGGTGCAGTCTTCCGCCGCCACCTGAATTGTAAACTTGAAGCCGGTAGCTTTGAAATCGCGATCGCGCGAATCTGTAGACTTGAACGTTGTCGGTGCATTCGATAGCGCCGACGGTTCGTAAACTTTGGCGCGAATCGTGGCATGCGGACAGACCATCGCGCATTTACCGCACTGGATGCAAACTGCCGGATCCCAGACCGGAATATCGAGGGCAATGTTGCGCTTCTCCCAGCGCGCTGTCGCCGTCGGGAACGTGCCGTCGCACGGCATCTTACTGACCGGCAATAGATCGCCCCGTCCCGCAATGATCTCGCCAAGTACGTTGCGCACAAACTCAGGCGCAATTACCGGCACCGGCGGAGCGAACTCGACTGTGTTGTCAGCCTTGTCCGGAATAGGCACCGGATACATATTCGCCAGCGTGTTATCCACAGCCTTAAGGTTCATCTGGACGATTTCATCGCCCTTCTTGCCGTAGGTCTTTTTGATTGAATATTTGATCGCATTAATCGCCTCGTCTTTCGGCAAAACACCTGAGATGGCAAAGAAACAGACCTGCATGACAGTGTTGATGCGCCCGCCCATACCACTGTCACGCGCGACCTTGACTGCGTCGATTACGTAGAATTTCAACTTCTTGTCAATTATCTGCTGCTGCATTGGCCTCGGCAAGTTGCTCCAGATTTCGCTGGGGCCGAACGGCGTGTTCAGCAGGAACGTACCGCCAGGAGTCGAGTCTTTGAGCATGTCGTAACGCTCGAGAAAAATCGGCTGGTGACAGGCGACGAAATTCGCTTTTGAGATCAGATAGGTCGAGCGAATTGGTTGCGGACCAAACCGTAAGTGCGACACGGTCATTGAACCGGATTTCTTCGAATCATAAACGAAGTAACCCTGCGCGAAGTTGTCAGTCTCTTCGCCAATGATTTTAATCGAATTCTTATTCGCGCCCACTGTGCCATCAGCACCGAGACCGTAGAACAGTGCCCGCACAACGCAAGCCGGTTCGGTCGAGAACTCCGCATCGAACTCGAGGCTTGTGTGGCTGACGTCGTCATTGATGCCGATGGTAAAATGATTTTTCGGTTTGGCAGCTGCGAGATTGTCGTAGATTGCCTTGATCATCCCCGGCGTAAATTCCTTCGACGACAGACCGTACCGGCCGCCGACTACCTTGCCAATCTGACGTCCGGCTTCGAACAACGCCTGAATGCAATCCAAGTATAACGGATCGCCGCCCGCGCCGGGCTCTTTCGTGCGATCGAGAATCGCCAGCGCCTTCGTCGTCTTCGGAATTGCCGCGAGGAAGCTGGCGATATCCCACGGCCGGTAGAGACGAACTTTGATTAGGCCGACTTTTGCGCCCTGGGCATTGAGATAATCAACGGTTTCATGCGCTGCCTCACAGCCCGACCCCATCAACACAATCACGCGCTCGGCATCTGGTGCCCCATAGTAGTCGAACAGATGATATTGGCGACCGACGAGTTTCGCGAATTTATCCATCGCCTTCTGCGTGATTGCCGGGCAAACCGCATAGAATGGATTCACGGTCTCACGACCTTGAAAATAGACGTCTGGATTCTGCGCCGTGCCACGTAACACTGGACGATCTGGCGACAGCCCACGCGACCGGTGCGCAGCGACTAGCGAGTCATCAATCATCGCCCGCATATCGTCTTCGGTCAGCATCTCCGCTTTGACCACTTCGTGTGATGTGCGGAAGCCGTCAAAGAAATGCATAAACGGTATCCGCGATTCCAGCGTTGCCGCTTGCGAAATCAACGCGAAGTCCATCGCTTCCTGGACCGAATTCGAGCAAAGCATCGCAAACCCGGTCTGCCGTGTCGCCATTACGTCGGCGTGATCGCCGAAAATTGACAATCCCTGCGCCGCCAACGATCGTGCCGTCACGTGAAACACCGCCGGCGTCAGTTCACCGGCAATCTTGTACATATTCGGGATCATGAGCAGCAACCCTTGTGACGCGGTGAAAGTGGTAGTCAGTGAGCCGGTCTGCAATGATCCGTGAAGCGCGCCCGCCGCACCGCCTTCGCTCTGCATCTCGGTCACCGATGGTACCGTGCCCCAGATATTCTTGATGTTGCGGGAGGCGTACTCATCCGACCATTCGCCCATCGGCGATGACGGCGTGATCGGGTAGATCACAATCACTTCATTGACGCGATAGGCGACATGGCCGACCGCTTCATTTCCATCCATAGTTACAAATTCACGTTTAGTCATTTTTATATTCTCCTAGCAAATTCTTGGTAAATCCTCGCCGGTTGGCATATCGATAATCCGCTCGCCGCCAATCGCGGTCCGCAACAACGCCATGCCCTTCGGCCGTTCGATTACTTCTCCGATCACACAGGCATTTTTGCCCAGCGGTTGTGCGTGCAACGCTTGCAACACCCGCTCCGCATCCGCACCCCGACACACCACCACAACTTTGCCTTCATTGGCGATGGTCAGCGGGTCCAACCCGAGTAAGTCGCAGGCACCCTGCACTTCGCGCCCGACCGGCACCGCCGTTTCCTGCAACCGAATTCCAACGTCCGAGGCGCGGGCGATGTCACACACCGTAGTGGCTAAACCGCCTCGAGTCGGATCACGCATCGTGTGAATCTCGGCACCCGAATCGAGTGCTATTTTTACCAGTTGCCACAGCGGAGCGCAATCACTGACTACACTTGTTTGAAACGCAATCCCAGCGCGCCGGCTTAACACCGCCACGCCGTGCTCCGCGATGTACCCACTCACAATCACTGCATCGCCGGGCCGCGCGTTCGCTGCACTCCACGGCTGTGCGCTCATAACCCGGCCGATACCGGCCGTGTTGATGTAAATCCCATCGCACTTACCGCGCTCAACGACTTTCGTGTCGCCGGTCACAATCTGCACGCCAACCTCCGCCGCCGTCGCCTTGATCGACGCTACAATCCTCTGGAGGTCCGCCACCGGTAGCCCCTCCTCCAAAATCATCCCGAGACTCAACCACAACGGCTGCGCCCCCTGCACTGCCAAATCGTTCACCGTCCCGCACACCGCCAGCTTGCCGATGTCGCCGCCGGGAAAGAAATACGGCTTCACAACGTAACTATCCGTCGTGAACGCCAGTCGTTCACCGCCGAACTCGCGCACCGCGCTGTCCTCCAGTGTTACCATTCCAAACGCCGGCGCGAACACCTGCTCAATCAACTCGTGAGTCAGCGACCCGCCGCCGCCGTGGGCCAGCAAAATCCGGTCGTGCTTCATGCTGCGCTCCTCCGCTCGTACTTGAAGTACGCCGCACACGTGCCTTCGCTCGATACCATGCACGGTCCAAAGGGATCTGTCGGCGTGCATGCCTTGCCGAATAGTTTGCACTCCAACGGCGTGATTACCCCCCGCAATACATCGCCACACCGGCAACCCGGATGCGGCTTTGCCGGCTCGAATCGCACGCCGAGCGCCGGCACTGCATCGAAGGCCGCGTACTTCATCCGAATCGTCAACCCACTGTGCCGAATGTTCCCAATCCCGCGCCAACCGGCGTCGCATTCCTCGAACACCTCCGCCATCAGCTGCTGCGCCGCTACGTTTCCGCGATTATTCACCGACCGGCTGTATTCAATTTCCACATCCGTCCGCCCGTCGGCGATCTGCGCCAGCAACATCTCCGTTGCCTTCAACATATCGAACGGCTCAAACCCGGTGACCACGCACGGAATCCGGTACCGCTCACAAATAAACTGATACATCGCCGCCCCGCTAATCACCGTCACATGACCAGGACAAATAAATCCATCAATCTTCACCTGCTGATCATGCAGCAACGCCGCCATCGCGTGCGGCATCGTCTTGTGCGCCGCTAACACGAAGAAGTTTTGCAGACCGGCTTTGTGCGCCGCCACGATACTGGCCGCCACCGTCGGTGCCGTCGTCTCGAATCCGACTCCGAGGAATACGATCTTATTCTCCGGATTCTCCCGCGCCAACGCCACCGCGTCCGTCGGCGAATACACCACCCGCACATCCGCACCGCTTGCCCGCTCACGCTCCAGCGACGACTCGCTTCCCGGTACCCGCATCAAATCCCCAAACGTCGTCACAATCACATCCGAACGCCGGCACAGCGCAATCGCCGCATCAATGTAATTCGTGTCCGTCACGCAAACCGGGCATCCCGGTCCAGAAATCATGTGCACCGTACGCGGCAACAGTTGGCGCAACCCCGACCTAAACGCCGTCATCGTGTGCGTCCCGCAAACCTCCATCAAGTTCACATCGTACCCGATGCGTCGCGCCAGTGCGTTGATGCTGGAAAGAATCGCTTTCATCCGTTTGCTCCAGGTAGCCCAGCCGCTGCGCGGATCGCCGCCCATTCATCGACCTCGCCTTGGTCCCACTTGTGAATTGCAAACCCGGCATGGATCAATACGTGATCGCCCAAACGCGGTTCCTCAATCAACGACACGTCCACCTCACGCAACGCGCCTTCGATGGAAATGGTCGCTGCCTTTCCCTGTATCTCGACGATCTTAGCCGGTACCGCTAGACACATGCGCGCTTCATCCTTTCCGCCGCCACCGCCGCCTGACCGAGCGCCAGTCCGCCGTCGTTGGGTGGCACAAGCGTATTGATGAACACCTCGAACCCGCCCGCGCGCAACCCAGCCAGCGTGCGCGTCAGAATCCATTCATTCTGAAACACGCCACCTGACAACGCCACGCGTTTCAACCCGCGCTGTTCCCGCACCGACTCGCAAGCGCGCACGATCCCGGCTACCACCGTGTTATGGAACCGGGCCGAAACGACACTGACGCTTTGCCGGTCTGCCACAATCGCGCGGATTGCCTGCCCAAAATCTAAAACGCCGGCACGCAAATCAAATGGATAATGGCTCGTCACGCTCTGGTCTGCCGCCGCTTCCAACCGAATCGCCGCCTGCGCCTCATACGTCGCCACATCGCACAATCCCAACATCGATGCCACCGCATCGAACAGCCTACCGGCGCTAGACGTCAGTGGTGAATTGAAACCGGTCGCGACCATCGGTTGAACCCGCGCATCGCCGCCGAGGCCTTCCGTGATAGTGATGCTTGCCGCCATCCGCCACGGTTCTTCAATGGCTTTCTCGCCACCGGGTAGACGGTATTGCTTAAAATGCACCACGCGCTCGAACTCAGCGCGCGTCGCCACCAGAAATTCGCCGCCCCAAATCGTACCGTCAGGACCGTAACCAGTACCATCGAGCGCGACACCGATGACTTCGCCATGCAAATCGTGTTCCGCCATCACGCTGACGACGTGGGCATGGTGATGTTGCACGCCGATTGCCGGGATGCCGCGCGCCAACGCCCATCGGGTCGAACGATAGCCGTGATGCAGATCGTGCGCGACCGCCACCGGCACGACGCGCATCAATCGCTGCCACTCGGCAATCTCGCGCTCGAAATACTCGCAAGTCCGGTACTCTTTCAAATCACCGATGTGCTGCGACAGAAACGCCCAACCGTCACGTGCTAGACAAAACGTATTCTTCAACTCGCCGCCCACTGCCAGAATCAGCGCGCAATTGTCGGCAAACCGAATGGCGGTCGGCGCAAACCCGCGCCCCCGACGAAAAAGTTGGCGTTGACCATTGACGATGCGCACGACGGAGTCATCGCACTTATGAACAATCGGCCGGTCGTGGCTGAGCACCGCGTCGGCAACCGCCGGTAGTTCGGATTCGTCGCTGGCAATCGGCTCTTCGGCAAGATTACCGGAAGTCATCACTAGCGCATCGAAGTATTGCATGAGCAGATGATGAATCGGTGTGTACGGGAGAAACGCGCCGGCAGTCGGAAAATCCGGTGAGACCGGTGCCATCTTGGATTTCAGAATGACGATAGGCCGGGCGATGGAAAGCAATTCAGCTTCCTCGGCTTCGCTGACTTCGCAATGACGCTTCACCGTCTCGATGTCGCGAAACATGACGGCAAACGGTTTGTGCGGACGGTGTTTTCGCTCCCGGAGTTTGGCGACAGCGTCAATGGTACACGCCAGATGATAGCCACCAAGGCTTTTGATCGCGACAATCTGACCGGCTTGTAACCTTTGCGCGGCCTCGGCAATCGGCATCGTCAATCGCGGACCACATTTCTCGCACGCGTCCGGTTGAGCGTGGAAGCGGCGGTCGGCGGGATTGTGGTATTCGGCGGCGCAAGCTGGGCACATTTTGAAACCAGTCATGCTGGTGTTGGCGCGGTCGTACGGCAAATCGCGGATGATTGTGAAACGCGGGCCGCAGTTGGTGCAGTTGATAAATGGATGGCCGTGCCGGCGATCTTGCGGGTCGTTCAGTTCGCGTAGACAATCATCGCAAGTGGCGAGGTCAGGAGAGATGTGGACTTCCACCGGTCCATTAGTCTGGGATTTGATAACCTCAAAGTGGTCGTAGCCTTTGGCCGCGAGAGTCTGCCGCTCGATACCGGTGATGACAGCTTGTCTTGGTGGTTCGTGCTGGAGGCGCGTAAAGAAGGCGGCAACGACCGGCTCTTCGCCTTCGATTTCGACAACGACACCGGCAGAGTCGTTGCGGACGAAACCAGTCAAACCGGACTCGACGGCGTAGCGATAGACGGTCGGGCGAAAACCCACGCCTTGGACGCGGCCGACGATCTTCGCTTGGACGCAAGTTTTCACATTAATGTTTGTGCGGATGCGAATGCGGCTGGATGCCTTCGACGCCGGTATGAGTGTGCGGGTGCACGTGGATTTCGCCTGCGGCAACGTGTTCGAGCCAATGCGCCCATTCGCTGATCCCCTGCCCCGACCGGCAGGAAACCTGAAAGACAGGCGCGTTGGCGTTGAGTTTGCGAAAGTCGCGCAAGAACTCGTCGTAGTCGAAATTCGTGTACGGCAGGAGATCGACCTTGTTCAGTACGAGCGCGCTGACTTCGTGGAACAGCAACGGATACTTACCGGGTTTGTCGTGACCTTCGGTGACGCTGAGAATTCCGACCTTGGCATTTTCACCGAGATCAAACTCGGCCGGGCAGGCGATGTTGCCAACATTTTCAATAAGGACGAGGTCGAGCGCATCGAGATTGAGTTCGCTGAGCCCGCGTTGGACGAGCGCCGCTTCGAGGTGGCACGCACCGCCGGTAAGTAGCTGAATTACCGGCACGTCCAGCTTGGCAATCCGATCCGCGTCGCGTGTCGTAGCGATGTCGCCTTCTAATACGCCAATCCGGAAATGTGACCGGAGTTTCGGAATCGTTTTCTCCAACAACGAGGTCTTACCGGCACCGGGGGCACTGATCAGATTGATAGCGCTAATCTTGCGGGCCAGAAGTTGCTCGCGGATGCGGGCCGCAAACTGGTCGTTGGCTTCCAAAACATTACGCAAAACCTTGACGTTCATTATTTCCTACCAACTGTACAGCACCTGCGATGCCACATCTAGAGACAATATGGCAAGCGGTTGATTGTGAACACATTATCACACATTAACACGCCAGTCAGTAAACTGATTTCACGACAAGGTGTCACCGGTGGTAGCAGATACTGCCAGAATGTCATTTCAAATCGAGACTAGTCAGCTCCAATTCGCTGCCGGTCAACAAATCGGAACCGGACTCAGCGCACTGTGGACACTGAAACCAATTGTCTTCGACTGGAAATGTCAGACTGCATTTTCGACACCGCGCCACAGCCGGCAACTGTTCGATGTCGAGGCGACAACCGTCAAGTGGCGTGCCACGCACGGCGGCTGCGAAGCAAAACGTCAACGTCTCCGGCACGACTTGACGGAGCGCACCTATTCGCAAACGAATGGCGCTGACGCTAGTCCCTGGATAGGCGCGCGTTTCCTGCCGAACCTGTTCGAGCAGCGCTTCGACGATGGACATCTCATGCACGTCACATCACCACTGGCCGGTGCCGAGGTAATCGTTAATCGCTTTTGCGGCTTTGCGGCCGGCACCCATCGCCAGAATTACTGTTGCCGCGCCGGTCACGATGTCACCGGCAGCAAACACGCCGGGCTTGGAAGTTTTCAACGTATCGGCATTCGCTTCAATATAACCGCCTTTACGCGTCTTGATATCAGGCGTGGTGGATTGCACGAGCGGATTACTGCTTGTGCCCACCGCAATGATCACAACGTCGAGTGGTAATTCGTATTCAGAACCTTTTACCGGCACGGGCCGGCGACGGCCGGATTCATCTGCCGGACCGAGCTCCATTTTGATACACCGCGCGGCCCGCAGCCAACCTTTGTCGTCGCCCACAAACTCAACTGGGTTGTTGAGCAGCAGTAGTTGGATTCCCTCTTCCTTGGCGTGCTTGATTTCTTCCATCCGCGCCGGCATCTCGGCTTCGCTCCGCCGGTAGATGATGTAGGCGTTTTTGGCGCCGAGCCGTTTTGCGCTACGAATAGCGTCCATCGCGGTATTGCCGCCACCGACCACGGCGCAGTTTTTACCGCGGCAATCATAAATCGGCGTTTCAAACTCACCGGCCCGGTACGCCTTCATCAGATTGACGCGCGTAAGAAATTCGTTGGCGGAATAGACGCCGCAGAGATTCTCGCCAGGCACGCCGAGAAATTGCGGCAAGCCGGCGCCGGTCGCGACAAGCGCGGCGTTGAATCCTTCCTCGTTAAGCAATTCATCCACAGTGACGGTCTGACCGACCACGACATCAGTTTCGAATTGCACACCCATGCGCCGCATATTTTCGACTTCATTACTGACAATGTCTTTTGGAAGACGGAATTCCGGGATGCCGTAAATCAACACGCCACCGATGTCGTGTAGCGCTTCGAACACGGTGACGGCGTGACCGCGTTGAATCAAATCGCCGGCCGCGCTCAAACCAGCCGGGCCGCTGCCAATGATGGCAACCTTCTTGCCGGTTGGCGGCGCAATTGACGGCAAGCCAATCTGACCAGACTGGCGTTCATAGTCGGCGACAAAACGCTCGAGGTAGCCGATACCAACCGAGCCAAACTTCTTGGTAATCACGCAGGCACCTTCGCATTGTTCCTCTTGCGGGCAAACGCGACCGGTGACTGCCGGCAGGATATTGTCTTCGCGAATTTTGGCGGCGGCTTCGAGATACTTGCCGTCAATCACCAACTCAACAAACTCCTTCACTTTCACGCCAACCGGGCAACCGGCGACGCATTTGGGGCTAGCGCACGCGAGACACCGTGCGGCTTCAGTCTTGGCAAGATCAATGGACAACCCGAGGTTAACTTCTTTAAAATTCTGGCTCCGTGCATCTGCGTCCTGCTCGGGCATGTGTTGCCGTGGAATCTTCATGCGCTCGGCGGGTTTCAGTGGATTGCCCATATTACTTCGCCATCCCTTCCATCTTGCACTGGTGTCGCTCCAACGATTGCCGTTCCAAGTCGCGGTACATAGTATTGCGTTTGGTGAGAACATCAAAATCTACCTGATGCGCGTCAAACTCCGGACCGTCCACGCACGCAAACTGGCTCTTACCGTCCACAAGCACTCGGCAACCGCCACACATCCCGGTCCCATCCACCATGATCGGATTGAGACTGACGACCGTTTTGATTTTGAATTCGCGAGTGACATTTGCCACCGCCCGCATCATGGGAATTGGGCCAATGGCGAGGACGTAATCCACTTTCTTACCTGCGGCGATCATCTGTTTCAATGGATCAATTACCAGCCCTTTTTCACCATAGCTACCGTCGTCAGTGGTGATGATAACTTTGTCAGCAAACGCGCGGATTTCATCTTCAAGAATTACCAATTGCCGGTTTCGTCCGCCAATAATCGCGATGACTTCGTTACCGGCTTGTTTTAGCGCCTTCGCGGTCGAGTATGCGATGGCCGTGCCGACACCGCCGCCAATGACGACGCACGTACCAAACTTTTCAACTTCAGAATGCTTGCCGAGCGGCCCAACCACATCGGCGATGGCGTCACCGGCTTCGAGACGATTGAGCAGCTTGGTGGTCTTGCCGATGCCCTGCACAATGACTGTCACTGTCCCGGCTTGCGGATCGGATTCAGCAATAGTTAGCGGGATGCGTTCGCCGGTCTCCTCCACGCGGATGATGACGAATTGGCCGGGCTGCTGCCGCTTGGCGATGCGCGGAGCGGTAATGCGAAAAAGCTTAACGTCTGGCGCGAGAAATCGCGCGGCAATAATTTGGAATCTCGGTGTCATTTAAGTGGTCTCCAGTCCGGCGATCTGTTCGATAACTTCCGCCGCGGCACGTTGTGTATCTGGCGAAAACGTTGTGCCAAAATTAAAATCATAGCCGCGGATGCTAAACAATACGCCGCGCGGCGTGCCACCGTACAGCGTCTGACATAGGCCGAGAATATCCCCCGGCGTCATGTAATGCGCGACGGCGTGGCTTTGCAATCCCGGCTGGACCTCAATACGAGTCCACGGCGCTGAACTTTCTGGTATTGCCGCATCCACAAAGATAACGCGGTCATAAGCCCGGACAGTCTCAGCATAATCAACTTCTAGCTGATGCGCCGATTCAAGTGTTACGCCCGGTAGAGCACGCTTCGCCAACTCCGCAATGACATGATGGCCAATGCCATCGTCATTACGACTATTATTGCCGTAACCAATGATTAGGGTTTTCATTTGAACGAGCAGAACGCCCGTTCGTGGTTACTCGGCGTCCCGTCGCAAGGTGTTTACCACGCTACCCGTGCTGTCCACAAGTTCAACTAACATTGGCATCTTACCAACCGCGTGGGTTGAGCAACTCAAACACGGATCGTAGCACCGGATGGCAGCTTCAACCCGATTGAGCATCCCTTCCTTGAGCTCGTGCGCTTTCACATATTTATCAGCAATCGCGCGCACGGCGTGGTTCATCGCCAGGTTGTTATGCCCGGTCGCAACAATTAAGTTAGCCTTCTCGATGCGCCCAAATTCATCCACCCAATAGTGATGGAACAATGTACCGCGCGGCGCTTCAATGACGCCAATGCCCTCAGCATTCTTGGGCTCGGCGATGACGATAATATCGGTACTGGTGATATCAGGATCGTCGAGCAATTGCGCCGTGCGCTCAAGCGCATAGATGGTTTCAATTAACCGCGCCCAATGGTAGTGGAATGAACTCGTGCGAATGCAGTTAGTACCAGCCCGCCATTCGGTAAACGCCTGCTGTGCTTCGGGTGTCGAGATTTTATCGGCAATATTCAACCGCGCAAGCGGCCCAACTCGGTACATGCCATCGGGATAACCTTGCGCCTTGATGAACGGGAATTTCAAATACGACCACGGCTCAGTCGCCTCACCGATAACGTCAAGATAAGTGGACGGATTGATCTGATCTTCGATCGTGTTCCCGTGCAGATCGGTAAAACGCAACTTGCCATCATAATGCTCAAGCGCGCCATCGGGCCGAACGAGGCCCATGTAATTCGAGTCAAACGCCGCAAATGTTTTGGTCTCTTCTGGATTGGCGTCTTGATATTTCTTGAGCAAATCGAGTGCGAACTTCGCGGACTCCATTGCCTCTGGCAATCCCGCGCGTAGCTCATCGCGCTCCGCTACCGTCAACGCCTTGTTCACGCCGCCGGGCACCGGAAAATCAGGATGAATCTTGCGTCCACCGGTGGTCTTAATAACTTCCTGCCCAAATTTGCGAAGCCGGATCCCCTTGCGCGCGATATCTGGATATTTCTGAATTAATCCGACGACGTTGCGCGTAGCCGGGTCACTATCCCAACCGAGCAACAAATCCGGCGCGCTCAGATGGAAGAAACTCAGCGCATGCGACTGTGTCAATTGCCCCATATGCAGCAACTCGCGCAGCAGCTTGGCCGGCCGCGGAATATCCACACCGAGAATCGCATCGCACGCCTTCGCGCTTGCAAGTAGATGACTTACCGGGCAAATCCCGCAGATGCGCGCGGTGATTTGCGGCATTTCGGCAAAAAACCGCCCTTCGCTAAACTTCTCGAATCCGCGAAACTCGACGACATGAAACCGAGTGTCGGACACGTTGCCGGCATCATCGAGGTGAATTGTGATTTTGGCATGACCCTCAATGCGGGTCACTGGATTGATTGTAATTGTCTTGGTGTCAGTCATAACGCACGTTGGTTGGATTCCACTTCGGTTGGCGGCCGGCAAGCAGTTCAGTCAGGGCATACCAGATTGCATCAGCATCGGGCGGGCAACCGGGAATGTGCGCGTCTACTTTCACAAATTCCTGAATGGGCCGAACCTTTTTGCATAACTTCGGCACAGCCGAGTCGTTCGGCACTTCGCCGGCATGTGTACTTTCGGTTTCAATAAAGCCGCGCACGAGCACTTCCTCGAGTACTTTCTGATTTCGCAACGCCGGCACATTACCGGTAATGGCACAATCGCCGAGCGACACGAGCACCTTGCACTGCTTGCGAAGCGTCCGTAGCACGTGCTCATTCTCGACATTGCACACGGCCCCTTCGACAATACCAACATCGACTACCGGTATCTCTTTCAAGTCGCTAATCGGACTCGACGTCAGCTCAATCAACTTAAACAAGTCGAATAGCCGTTCATCCAAATCCAAGAACGACATGTGACAACCTGCGCACCCGCCCAGCCACACTGTCGCAACTTTTACTTTTGGTTTATCGCTCATGCAAACACACTTTCCAGAATCGTTTTATCGTCCCGCGCCTCACCGTGCGGCGTCAGCACTGGACTCAGTGTCAACTCTCGGCCCTCAAAGTTTGTGACCGTTCCACTCTTCTCGCTCCAGACGAACGACGGCAAGACGACATGCGCCAGTTCCGTCAACCGCGAATTGTACGCAGCTTGCACAACAACGTAGTTGAATCCCTTAAGCAAGCCGACGACTTCCCGGTCGCGCAGAATCTTTGCGCCGCCATCTGATTCATCCGCGGCAACAATGTGCACCGCGCACAACGCGCCAGTGGTGAGCCATTGCGAGACGTTATCCACCGCGTCAACGCCGGCCCTGGCCAGCGCGAGCGCATTTGTCGTCGTCGGCAACCCGACAACCGCCGGGCCATTGCCGTCCTCAAACAATTTTATGAGTTTTTCCATCGCGGTGACACCGAGTGGCGTCATCGCGTTCGGACCGTATAGCAGCACTGGGCGCTTCGCATTCTGCAATGTATCGCCAACCTGTTTCCAAAACGCGCGTTCGACGCTGACAACGTGCGCGACAATGTCGGCATACGCGTCGAGATCGCTGGTGCGCGCATGGAGAATAACGAGTTTCGCGCCGCGCTTACGAACAGCCGTCCGAATACGCGCCGCGACGACGCCATGCAGCCGACTCGGCTCAGCGCCGAGCACGATTATTGCATCTGCATCGTTGAGACGTTGAAATGCGTCGGCCGTAAATACCGGCTCATCGCAGAACGATGCTTCGTGATCAGCGACATACATGCCGATCTGCCCAACCCGCGCCTTCAAGCTTGCGAGCGTGCCGGCAGCTTCGTTCGTGAGCTTACCGGAAACGAGTAGACCTTTATTTTTCGGTAATAATTTACCGGTATCGCTCCGGATCGTTTTCAGCGCCTCGTCCCAGCTTACCGGCGTCAGTTTGCCGTTTTTACGGACCAGCGGTTGCGTAATCCGGTCGCGCTTCACCGCCCACGTCTCATACCGGCCACGCGCGCAGAGGTGCCCATGGTTAACCGGCGAGTCGTTATCGCCGAAAACGTCAACGACCCGGTTTTCCTT
>JBAWWR010000012.1:0-35282 GCA_037146675.1 Verrucomicrobiota bacterium
AACCGGCAATCAACATCTGGGAAGCGGCGCGCTACATGGCCATGGGCGTCATGGCACACAAATCCGCCTTACAGAATGGCAAAACGCTCGACGTCCCCGACTGGGGCGACGCGCCGAAGTAACACGAAAACCATTGCCGGTAGCGAGGCAAAATCCTACTCTGCGCAGCATGATTAATCCCAAGGATATCATTCTTTTTCAGGGTGACTCGATCACTGATGTCGGCCGCGACCGCAACGCGACCGGGCCGAATACCGGTCTCGGCGGCGGCTACGCGCTGTTCATTACGGCGCAGTTGCGGGCGGAACGACCGGCGGCAGGTTTACAGTTTTTCAACCGGGGCATTTCCGGCAATCGGATCGTTGACCTGTACGCCCGCATCAAAAGCGACACGATCAACCTCAAGCCGAACATTCTATCCGTGCTGATTGGCGTGAACGATACGTGGCACGAGTTTGGCAGCCAAAACGGCGTGGCGGTGCCGAAGTTCGAGCGCGTCTACCGAGATTTCCTCACAGAAGTACGCGCAGCGTTGCCGGCAATCAAGTTTGTGCTGTGTGAACCATTCGTGTTGCCGGTCGGAGTGGTCACGAAAGATTGGATTGCGGAGATGGATCAGCGCCGGGCCGTTGTGAAGAAGTTAGCCGGTGAGTTCAGCGCGCAGTTCGTGCCGTTCCAAACGCTGTTCGACAATGCCGTTAAACAAGCGCCGCCAGATTATTGGGCCGGTGACGGTGTGCACCCAAGTGCCGCCGGTCACATGCGAATGGCGCAACTGTGGCTCCAAGAGGTTGAAGGACTATGAATTTTCCAAAGAAATTCGTGTGGGGTGTTGCGGCGGCGGCTTATCAAATTGAAGGTTCGTCGAAGGCCGATGGCCGAAGTGAATCCGTGTGGGATATGTTCTGCCGCAAACCGGGCGCGGTCTGGAGTGGCCATTCCGGCGCGGAAGCGTGCGACCATTACCGGCGCTACAAACAAGACGTGGCCATGATGAAATCGTTGGGCGTCCACGCCTACCGGCTTTCCGTCGCGTGGCCACGCGTGATTCCCACCGGTACCGGCAAGGTCAACACCAAGGGACTGGCGTTCTACGACAAGCTCATTGACGAATTACTCGGCGCCGGTATCGCGCCGTATGTGACGCTGTTTCACTGGGATTACCCGCTCGCGCTGTATCACCGGGGTGGTTGGCTCAATCGGGATTCGGCCGATTGGTTTTCTGACTACACAAAGGTCGTCGTGGACAAGCTGTCCGACCGCGTAAAACACTGGATGACGTTGAACGAGCCATTCTGCTTTACCGACCTCGGTCTTCGCACCGGCCTGCACGCGCCAGGCGACAAGCTCGCCTGGGCCGAAATCCTACGCGCCGCCCACAACACGCTCCGCGCTCACGGCCAAGCCGTTCAAGTCATCCGCGCTCGCGCCAAAATCAAACCTGTTGTCGGTTGGGCGCCATGCGGACGAACCTGTATCCCAGCGACGGATAAACCGGCTGACATTAAAGCCGCCCGACAATCGATGTTTAAGATGACTGAGCGCTCAATCTTGCAGCACAGCTGGTGGAGCGACCCCATTTTCTTCGGGCATTACCCGGCGGAAGGTCTGAAGATTTTCGGCGCCGACGCACCGAAAGTTGAAGCTGGCGACATGCGCACGATCCGGCAGCCACTCGATTTCTTCGGCGTGAATATTTACAACGGCGAACTGATTCGGGACGGCAAGGGCGGCCAACCGGAAACCATCCCACCAGCGGTTGGTCACGCACTCACGACGTACAACTGGACGGTCACGCCGGCAGCGTTGTACTGGGGTCCGCGCTTCCTGCAGGAACGCTACAAGGTACCAGTCTACATCACGGAAAACGGCATGGGCAACACGGACTGGGTCGCACTCGACGGCCAAGTCCACGACCCGCAACGAATTGATTTCTTGACCCGGTATCAGCGTGAATTGAAACGCGCAATTGCCGACGGCGTGGACGTACGCGGCTACTTCCATTGGTCAATCATGGACAACTTCGAGTGGAACGAAGGTTATAAGCAACGGTTCGGTCTCGTCTACGTGGATTACCCGACGCAGAAGCGCATTCCAAAAGACAGCTTCCACTGGTACAAGCGTGTCATCGCCTCCAACGGCGAGAGCTTATAACTGCTGCTTACCGGCGCGCAACGGGCGGGTCTGGCCGTCGTGAATTAACTCACCGGTGATGCCGGCCGGTAATTCCACACTACCGGTAAGTTTGCCGTCCCGCATGGCGAAATCCACCCGGATGTCGCCGCACGGATGTGGCAAAACTCCGCGCGCCGACGGTAACGAACCGAGCTGCGGCGTAATGCGAACCGATTTAAACCCAAAACTCGCCGGTCGAATGCCCAGAATCGTGGCGAATGCGTGAAAGATTGGGTGCGCGCCCCACGCGTGGCAGTCGGACCGCGACGGTTCCGGCGCCTCGACCGTTGTGTATAAACCGAGGCGCTTTAACTCAAACCATAGTGGCATCCGCTCAAACACGCGCTCGATCTGACCCAAAACCCGGCTCGCTTCAAACAAGTAATGCGTAAAGTAAATCGTCGTTTGCGCCACACCGGTGGCATCCAATCGTGTGCGCCGGTCGCCGGCTAGGATTGCAAAACATTGCGCGTGCTCGCTGAAATTTTGTTTCGCCAAATCGTCCGCGTACAACCCGCGCCGTTCATCCCAGAAAGCTGCAGTATTGATTTGCCCGGCCAAGCGCCGGTTGCGCGCGGCCAATTCCGGTTCGCCGAACGCGTCTTCCAACTCCGCTGCCAGTTTCAGTGTGTAGATAAAATGCCAGTTGAGAATCCCGGAAATGCCGTGGTCGGCATCCGCCGGCATCCCGTCTTTCCACGCCGGCACCCAATCTACAAAATTCCAGCCTTGCACGGCCCCGAGCAAATTGTCGCGATTGACAAGACTGGCAAACGTCTCCAGCACCGCCCGCACGCCGGGCATCCGCGCGCGGACAAACTCAGCATCGTCGCGCCACATCGCGTAGTCGTGAACCATTGCAATCCAGTACAAGGAAAATGGCGGAATGAATTGCGGCCACCGGCAAGGATACCGGGCTTGCGTTAAGCCACTTGGCCCGCGCGATTCATCGAACATTTGTACCGCCTTGCGCGGGAGCCGGTCGTCACGCGTCAGCGCATAGGTCGTCAACACTTCCAGCCGCGTATCACCGACGTACATCATCTGCTCGTAGTACGGGCAATCCATGTAGGTTTCGTGCGAACACATTCGCAGCGCCCGTTCCGCAATTGACGTGAATTCGCCCCAACCCGGTGCAGCCAGTTCGAATCGACCGGTAAATTCATACGGATAACCGGTCTCCGCTAAGACAATCTTCTCAATGGTCAACGGCTCGTCAGCTGTCGCGACAACGATTTCGACATACCGGCCGACTTCCCACCAAAACGGCTCGAACACTCGGTGTGGTGCGCCATCGGCGACAAACGTGTCACCGATACCCCAAAAGAATTTACCTTCGATTTCGTCGCGGTTGTCTTTCACGCGGGTTTTCGGATCCGTGAACAGACTTTCCGCCCACCACATCCGCACCGTCGCATCCTTGCCGTCGGACAGCGTCACCTGTGGGTAAGCGCAATAATACTCGCCGAGATCAATAATCACCCGGCGGAGCGTTCGAGCCGGAATTGTGACTGCACCTTGACCAGTCAGCAACCGGTTCCAACCGTCAACTTCTGCAGGTAAGTGATCACTGGCGCGTACTGGTACCGCGCTTGTATCAAGTGCCGGCACAGCCTGCACGTGCCGAGCAATACCGGCGCACCGTGGCACCTCCAGCATGGCCGGTAGCGTTGCCGGGCGTAACACCCACCGATCCGGCGCCATGGTGATTTCCTGACCGCCAAACGCCGGACCAATCGCGCGCGCCGGCTGCCAACCATCACCTTCGCCACGCTCGTGACCCCAATCGAATGCCGCGCCGGTAATGACAGTCTTCGCGCTGGTTCCCCAGGTCATTTCCGGCGAGATGAAAGCGTAGCCGCCAAGTTTTTTACACTCCCACGGCAAATTCTCCAGCCCGCCTTCAAACGCGCCGAGAAACGACGGTCGTACGCTGACTTGAGCGTGCGCCGAAATCGCGTCCGCCCCGATCCAAGTCACGCGGGCGACGATGACATGCCGACCCGACGGCAAGCTCACGTCGTAGCTTTCGTAAAACCAGCAATGCCGGTCACCGCGTTCCGGACCACGGCCGACGCGTTCGCCGTCCACAAACAGCTCGTAACGCTCGTCGGCGGAAATGTGGAGGCGAAATTTCGTGGGACG
Organism: Verrucomicrobiota bacterium; assembly: GCA_037146675.1. Classification (GTDB taxonomy): domain Bacteria; phylum Verrucomicrobiota; class Verrucomicrobiia; order Palsa-1439; family Palsa-1439; genus CAINDI01. The sequence continues at coordinate 4,321 of JBAWWR010000012.1, forward strand.
GTCGAGATTAAGAATGCGCCGGTAAGCGACCACCGCCGGTTCGGCTCCGCGTACGGCAGGGTGTTCCAGCCAATTCGCCGGCCACGCGCCGCGGCAATGAATCACTTGCGTCGCGTCGGGAAACGGATCATCGCGAATCAGAACGCGAGTGATTTGGTTCATTGGAATTTTCCGAATTCGCGTCCAGCCTTGTACAAGGCCTCGGTGTTCTCGAGCGGCGTGGCCGGGGCGAGGTTATTGCCTTCGCGCAAAACAAACCGGCGACCATCGAGCACGGCGGTTTGCAAAATACGTTGAACTTCGGCGCGAATCGCGATGGGCGCGGCCGAGCGGAGAAGTTCGATATGCGGACCGCCTTGCAGACGGACGAGCGGACCGAGTTCCTGACGCAAGCCGCCGAAATTCACCGGGAAGCCGGTATCAAAAACCTGAACATTCAACTCGTCACGGATGGTGCGAAAATGTCGGGTAGAGTCACCGCAAAGATGGATGCCGCGCAGTTGCGTTGCCCCCGAAAATGCGTCGCACAGCCGCCGGTGATACGGCAGAACGTGCTCGCGATACATCTCGGTTGAAATCATCGCGACGCTGTCGTCGGCAAAGCCAAAACTGTCATTGGGCACCGGGATGCCGCCGAGTTTGCGCCAAGCGGTCATGCGCCGAATCGTAGCTTCGGTGATGAAATCGAACAGTTTGTGTAACCGTTCCGGCTCGCAGGCCATCGCTTCGCAGACAAAACTCGCGCCGAACAAATTACACGCGACCGTCATCACGCCATCGGTGCCGCACAACGGCGCGGTGATGCCGATCGGCCGATCGACAAATGTCTCCCGATTGGCGCGCGCCTGAAAATGCTCGAAATATGTGAGCGCCTTGGCGCCAAACTTGGTGAACGGCTCCGGTATCCCCTGCTCCATCACGCGTTCAGGCGCATCAACAAATTCCGGCTGCGTGTCCGGTACCTGCCCGGGAAAATATTCGACTGTGGAGCCGAAATATGCCGCTTCGTAGTAATTCTGAAAGTCTGGCGCAATGCTCCAGCGTTCCGGCAGCCCAAGTTCGGCATCTTGCAGCAGATTAAACCGGCCCCAGCGTTGAAACCGCAGCAGCGTGTCGAACATCACGTCAGGGTTTTCTGTGTACCGGCGAAACTCCAAACCGTCCGGGTTGGCGTCGGAGTTCATCATGAAATACCGGGCGTTCGTGCCGAAAACGATTGGCACGCGCGGTGCCTTGCCGTCCGGGAAAGCCGCCCACAACGCCTTGACCTCCGCATTGTGCTGCGCAAAATCGAAATTCGCTAATCGGTCAGACATGAATCTCCTCAAACGCGTCAGGGTTTGCAGTCGCAGATTTCAAAACAAGTTTAAAGTTGGTTTCGCAACCGAGTTCGATGAGGTTTTGCAGCAACGGCTCCGGCGGAGGCGCCGGCAAGTCCCAAACCACGTGAACCGTCTGCCGCGCGGTGGCTTTGGTAAAAGTACGCCATTCCAAAAACAGTTCCAGTTGCTGCAAGACGGCAGGCGCGTCACCAGCCAGAATGACGATGCAATACCGGTTGAACCAGACGGCATTGAAATAAAACTCAGCGTCGGCCGGTTTGCCGTAAACAAGCTTCGACAACTGGCAGAATTTGCCGAGTCGTGGCAAGGACGGCGTGCTCCACGGGTCGGCCGCAGTGAAATATAAAAACGTCTCACCGCGGCGGACGCCGGTTTCGAGGTAAGCCTTCAAATCGAGCTGGCCGGCGAGCAACGTGCGCGATTTCGTCGTGAGCCGGTCGAGCCACGGGCCGGCAATCGGCACCGGGTACGAGCCGCCAGTTGTGCGATTGAATCGTACGAGGTAATCGGCCATGAGCGCAAGTAATGCCAACAGCAGCGTGCCACGCGTGGCGAGAAGATTCCAGCGGTCAAGTTGATTGGCTTCGAGGAGTTGCGCTTCCCGGTATGATCGAACCGGTTTTTGCTCGCTCGGAGCGACTGGCGCGGCACTGCCGCCCTCCCGTCGTTGTTTACCGATTTGCCGGTATGCAGGAACACCGGCTTCGGATTGAAGTTCTTCGACGGGCTGCTGAACGACCGGCTGGCCACTGCTGTCGAGCGGGACAGCGCTAACGCGGTTGGAATTGATTTGCGCAAGAATGTAGCCAGCAATCGCGAGACCAAGGACCAGCAGATAGGCGCGCGGTCGTTGCCGGTGGGGTGCGAACGCGCCGAGCACCGCCTGCGTGGCAAGCACAGCCAACGCAGCGACCCACGCGATGATGGATGCGAGGCCGACACTGCCGAAGTAGCCGTAAAGTCTGATGATCATTTCCGGTATTTGCGCGTCAGTTCCAAGTAATGCGTGAATGAATAGTAAATGACATTGACCCCGAGATTGTAGGACTCCGCGACAAGCTTAGGATCAAGGCCGGCGTGACCGGTGGACCAGGCATCCAAAATGTCGCCGGGATGATAGAACACCACCCACCGCTCATTGTATTTGACACCCAACGCGCGCATCCCACCGTGATGCCAGAGCGGCGGCGCGCCATTTGGAAATGCGTTAGGCACTTGAAAAATCGGATCATCGTCAGCAATCACCAGCAACGGGTTACCCGGCAAGACCTGCTGGATAAAACTACGGAAGCTCCGGTCGAACTGTGCACTGGCGCAATTGACGAACAACAATCCGCCATCAAGCAAGTATTCGCGCAGTGCTTGGCTGTCGGATGCTGAGACATTGATTCCAGCATCCCCAGTCATAAACACAAATGGCGGCGCGAAGCCTTTTGGATATTTTCGCAACGATCCGATTGAATGGCTCTCGCCCTGTGCCGCAACTTTGAAGCCGGTGGCTTTATGAAATTCCTGCAGGAAATTAATATCCGACCGATCTTGAGCGCTCATGCCGGTGTCCCACGCATTGCCGTTATATTCCAACCGGATGAACCGCACGAGCGCGTTGTCCATGCCGTCGGGCCAACCGCCAGTCGTGCCGCCACCGGCGCCAAGTCCGCCACCTGTCCCGCGCCCGCCCACGCCTTTCGGACCATTCTTGCCGGCCACGCCGGTCGCCAACACACGCGATGGATCCGCTTGATACGTGACCTGCGCAGACAATTCGACATTCTTATCAACGCCGGCATCGTCCATGTCAGGCAAGTGAAACGATATGGCTGAGTGCGGATTAACGAGGAGTTTGCGTTTCTTTTTTTTCTGCGCCTTAACGACCTTGACCTGCATCAATTGCTGGGCAATGCCGGTCCCTTGCGGACTGCCACCGCCGGTCGGCGTGCCGCTGCCCTTCGGTACCCGGTATGGCGTGACGCAACCGCGCAACGACAACAACCACGGCAAGACCACAATTACCATCAAATGCACGCCGAGACTCGAGAAGATGCTCTTGCGATAAATCGGATCACGCCCGTGCGTGCGGAGGTTTTCGATAACGAGGTCGCCCATGGCCGGCTTTGGATCGACTGTACCGGTGAGGGCATTGATGACGTCGCGCCGCCACGATTGAAGATGCAGAAATGCAAACAGCCCAATGGCGATTGCCGCCGGCCAGAGCAGTTGATACCACCAGAAAAAACCGGTTAGCGAACTGGTGACGATGCCGCGCACCGGCAACTTGTAGTCCAAGATGTGCCAAATAATTTTCGAGACAATGCCGAGATAAATCACGCCGAGTACATACACCGCAATGTAGCACCGGCGAACGATTACCAATCGACGTTGCAGCCCGCAGAAAAAGCCAACCAGAAACACTACGGCGCAGAAACCGGCCACGCTCGCCAAGAAAATCGTCAACCCGCGAATTCCCTCGAGCTGGAAAGCCAACCTGAACGACGGATTTTCGTCGAGCACGTCGCTGTAAAGCCCCGGCAGTAAGACAGCGTAACGAGCACAGACCGCCGCCAGCAAGCCGAGTGGCACGCTAAGCGCGATGGGCCAAAGTTGTGGCGCGCGACGAGACATTACTTAAGCTTGGTGTCGTCGAGGGAAATATTGAGATCGCCGGGCTGCTTGGGAATCTCATCGGGTTTAGCCACTTCAGTGATGCGCTTGACGATCGGCGTATTCTTTCGTTCCTCGAGCATCCGGTCAGTCGAATTGGTCGGCGTGGCGGTCGCACTTGGAGACGGCGCCGGTGGTGTAGGTTTTGGCGCTACCGGCTTCAGCGCCGGTGGTGGCTCCGGTTTGGCTTCGGCGGCGAGCGCGGCGGCCTTGCGTGCGACGGCACCTTCCGGATCAAGGTAGTTATCCCGGATAAAACCGTAAGAAATAAACACGGTGACACTCAGGTGAATCACGAGCGACAGAATCACCCAAATCCAAAACGGGCTGCGCGAGAATGTCGCGAGCAATTTATCCGGACCGCGCCGGCCCACTTTAATATCAAAGCCTTCTTGTTTCATGGCTGCACTCCCTGTTTGTCGTTTGGTCGTTCGCCGAGGGCGGCGATGGTGGCACCGGCCTTGGCAATCGCGCCTAGGACCGGCTCAAATACTTGTTTAGTAACGTGCTTATCGCACTTGAACATCACAGTCTTACCTTGCTCGGTCGTCGCGCCTTCGATGAGCGCGCCAACCGATGATTCAACAGCGCTAGCGTCCGGCACGATCTGTCCTTGGATGTAAATCTTGCCGTCCTCGTCGATCTCGACGCTAACTTTGCCTTCCTGCAGTTGGACCAAGTGCGGCGACTGGGCCGGCGCAATTTTACCGCCACCAGTTCGCGAGAAGGTGCTACAGAACATGAAAAACGTGATCAGCAGAAATGCAATGTCGCCGAGGCTCGCGACAGGAATCTCAATGTGTTTTGCTGGCGGCCGCTTGTACTTCATTGACTGCCCTCGTCCTGCACAATGCCGATTACGCCGCCGGCCGCACTCACGTCGGCCATAATTTCAAAATATGCCTGGTAGGGAATCTTGCCCTGCGCCTCGAGCAATACAACCTTGGCCTCGCCGGTCTTGTGCACCAGGTCGAGATCGATAATCCGTTGCTTTAAATCAGCCAGCGAGATTTCTTTGTCGTTGAACGTGAATTTATTATCCTGAATCGCAATGGTCGGCGTCTGTTCGGCGACCGCCTGGGAACGCTCGGCGGACGGCACGTCGGCATTCACGCCGGTAAACTCCGCGATGCTCGTGACCATGATGAAAAAGATATTCAACAGGAACGCGAGATCCACAAACGACGCGACCGGTATTTCCGGATCACGCGTAAGACTGCGACGCGGTTTCTTCACAGCATCAGGCCTTCGGTTTTTCCATTTCCGTTGCGACGAATTCCAACACCTCGGCGGCGGCCTCTTCAATTTCGAGGTGAATCTGTTCGCCCATGTTCATGAAAATGTGGTACGGGACAACCATCACAATCGCCAGCACGATGCCGGCGGCGGTGTTAATCAACGCTTCAGAAATTCCGCCCGCAACCGCGCCTGGGCTGATCGCCCCGGCTTTGGCAATGCCGGAAAACGCCTTAATCATGCCGGTGACCGTGCCGGCCATACCCAGCAACGGCGCGACGTTGCCGATGGTCGCCAGCAAGTACAACCGTTTGTCCACTGCGCCCATCGCATGAGTCATGTATTCTTCCATCGCCTCTTTCATAATCACCGAAATTGCTTCCGGGCGACTGGTGAATTCCTTATGGCGCTGGTACGCCTCCAACCCGGCCAGCAACACCGCCGACACCGGCCCGGGGGTGTTCGCGCACACCGTCGCCGCGTCGCCGATCTTATTTTCGGCGAGCAAAGCGAGGATTTTCGCCCGTAGCGCACGCGTGTCGATTTTGGCATTGGCGCGGAACGCCAGATACCGGTCGATCAGCACGGCAAAGCCAATCAGGCTGCCGAGTGCCAACGCAACCATCATCGCTGTCCGAACAATTGTTTCAATCATGACTAGTTTCCTTTCGGTTGATTTGCTCCAAGATTTTGTTTGCGTCCAACGGCGCGAATTGCAGCCGGCGCACCCGTGCTAACGGCGCCGGCGCGAGGGCCAACTCGCCCGTTAGAAAATTATAAAAGCTTTTCGCCAACTCCGCCACCGGGATCTCCTCCGAATGCGGACGCTTACCGTCGGCAAATACCGCCACGCGCCCGGCAAAGCAGGCAATCCAGACCCGGCCGTTCTGGAACCATTGCCCAACATCCACAGTCGTGCCGCTCTCCAGCACTACCGCCGGCGTTTCGTCGCGTGCCACGGCCGCGAGCAAGCGTTGTTCACTGGCGGTCATCATTTATCGGCCGCTGTGTCGCTTTGTTCGACTTTCGCGAGTGCGTCCTCGGTCAACTTGGCGCGCGCGTTTTTCGCCCAATTGCTTTCGGGATAATCCCACGTCAACCGCTTGAACAGCCGATAAGCATTTACGTAATCCGGCTGTTTTAATTTTGTATAACAGTCAGCCGCCCAGTACATCGACCTTGCAATTAAGTCCGGCTCCGCCTTCTTTTCATTAATTAACTTTCGAAACACTTCGATGGCTTTAGGCAAATCATCCGACAGCATCCAGCATTCCCCCGAGAGCACTGTCGCCGCGCCGGCAAACTTGTGCTCCGGAAACCGCTGTGCGAGTCGGCCATACACCTGCGCGCCGGTCTTGAACATGTCATTGGCTTGCATGATGCCTTTTTCGCGGGCGACCTTGTCGGTCTCGCTCTTTGCGGCATCTTGTAGATCCTTACCCTTCTTTCGGAAATACTTACCAAGTTGGGTGATCGTTTCCGCCACTAACTCATTCTCGGGGTACCGGTACGAGAGTTTGACATATTCCTCGCACGCCTGATCCATCTGGCCGGTCTTCTCAAAAATCAACGCTTTTTTGTACTGTGCTTTTGGCGCGTACGCGCTGTCAGGGTAAGTCGCCACGATGTCGCTGAACCGCACAATGGCTTCCAAATAACGCTTCTTCGCCTCGTCAACGCTGACATCTTTCGCGCCTTCGAAGGCGAGGTCGGCCAGTAAATAATCTGCCTGCGCCCGCGCCTCGGTGTTCGGGTAATCGCGAATTGCTTCCTCCAGCAACTTCTTACCTTGCGCGATTTCCTTGTGTGCTAAATCCTCTTGGCTGAGTTCCCGGTGTTTCTTGGCCATTTCAAAATACGCCTCCGCCACTGTAAACTGCGTTTCCACAGCGATCTCAGAATCGTTGAAACGTTTTGTAAACGGCAGCACCGTTCCCGCCGCGCCCTTGAATATCTCCACCATTCGCTCCACACCGGATCGGTAAACCGCCCGCACCGTGTCACCGTACTTCACAGCCACCGCATCCATTTCATTCGTCTTCGTCGCGTCGCCGGCAAAAACTACGTCGGCTTTGCCCTTGAAAATACCAGAATGCGGGAAGGTCTCAGTCAACTTCACCGTGTTACTTGCACCGGACGACGCGATGAGCGTGATGTCCACCTGATCCTTCTGGCTTGAGACATCGCGCATCGGATCGACCAACCGGAAGTACAAACTTTCGCCGACGTGCAAGGACGTCAACGGTTCGTGATACCGGCGCTCCATCACATCAAAAAATACGTCCGCTTTCAGCGCCACGTGCTGCGTAATCCAGTTACTCACACCCGTCTGAAACGCCACACGAATCTCGTCGCCGGGCGTCACACCAAGCGCCGGCACCTTCACGTGCTGGTCACCCCAGCGTGTTTCGCCGTTTTTGTCAATCGACGGCACGCGAATCGCCACCTCGACAAGATTATCATCATTAGTGAGCGTTGGACCGAGCGTCACCGGCACGACAAACGTGAACCGGCCATCCTCCAAGGGATCACCAGCCTTCGGATTTCCGCGCACCGTCATAGCGAGGCAACCCAGTGGCGGTTGAATCGCGCCGGCATCGCCAACCGGCCGCTTCAAAGTGATTGTGCCGGGCAGAGTTTTATCGAAATCCTGCGGGGGACCGGCCTGCACAAATAGCGTCGCCGCGCTTTGGAATGACTGCGCGATTGTTGGGTACACCAAGTCAACGATTAGCGGCACACCAATCACTGCCGACGGCGCAGCATTGGTCCAGTTGGCCGTGATGGTGCGGGTGACCGGCCGATACTCCTCGATGTGCTTCGTTTCAGCACCGCGCACTCCGGCCTTCAACTCCGCCGCCGTTAGCGCCCGCGACACGACATCGTACACCCGCAAGATGGGCTTAGTCTCCGCGGTCTGCTCGACGACAAATTGCCGGTCCCACGGGATACCGGGGTCGGTGTTTTCCTGATCGAGGTAGCCGATAGTGACATCGTCATCTTTACCTGCGGTGATTTCCGACGGGCGGGTTGGCGCGCCGGTCACCGGGAAGATTTTACCAAGAAAGACGCCGGAGTGAGCGTCGGTTTCCAACGCTTCCAACTCAATTCGTTTTCCATCGCCGACTTGCACCCAGAACTTTAACTTATCCGGCGCATCGCTCACGTCGCCGTCGGCGTCATTGATGAAGACGTTAATGGTGTCGCCGGGCTTGAAACGGCGCATCGGAATGTACTGCGCCTTGCGATTGCCACTCGAGTCCACAACGCTGTCAATGAAACACGCGCTCAAAGTCGCGTTGTGGTAAGTCGCCGTCAGATTCGCGTCCACCGATTGCTTGTCTTTCGAAATGGCATGCGCGTTGTCGTACGTCACCGTAATCCGGTCGCCCGGCACAATCTTCAATGTCTGATTTTTCCGCGCACTCACCACATCCACGGCCGCCGGTAACACCGTCTGGCCGGTAGCGCTGGTCAACGTCAGTTTCTTGATTGCCGGCGCGTCGGTCTCAAAATCGGTCAACCACAACCGCAGCACCCGGGCCCGGCTGCCCGGCGCGAACGTCACATCAAAGGCCGTCCGCGTTGCGTTCGATGTGATTTGCGACAACACCTCGGCCGGCCACGTCGCATCAAAGCTCGTGTCTTCAGCAACAAGTTCATAATCCAGCGGCGTGTTGCGCTGGGCGCAAATGTAAAGATCGAGGCGGTGCAGACCTTTGCCGAGCGATCGGGTAATTTCGGTCGCAGTGCCACCAAGTTGGCCGTCCACCGTCATGAGATACCGGACGCCCTTGGCTTGCTTATTGTAATTCACCCGAAAATTCCGCACCTGCCGGGCCGACATTTGAAACGCACCCGACCACCGCGCCACATTCCAACCATCCACTGACAACACTAGTTTCTCCGTGCCGGGGCGGTAAGTTTTCGTCACGCCGTTCGCGAGGTAGCCGGCATCAAGATAATCGCGGAACTGGTCCAGCGCCGCCGGCGGAGTCGGACCGGCGAACGGTGCAATCTCCCAGCGCGCGACCCCATCCCATGCCGGCACCACGTTTGGCCACGTACCGGCATTGGCAAATTCCTTACCATTGAGCGATGTCTGGACCACGAAACTTTTCAGACGCCGCCCCGCCACGTCAGCGAGAATCGTCAACTTGCCGAGTGCGATATTGTCATTCATATCCACGTTAAAGACTTTCGGCCGCCGGTTGTCGGCCAGAGCGACCCACGCCGGATAGTCGCCTTGTGCGATGGCGAAACTAGGTTCGCGACCTTCTTCGGAATCGGATGTGTACGCCGTGGCCGCCGCCGAAGCCGTCGGAATCTTGCCTTCAAAGACGCCAGTGTACGGCGCGGTTTCCGCTACCGTGAAGGCGTCGATTCGGTCGCCACTGGTGGTGGTGGCGCGGACCGTCACCGTATTCTTGCCGGCAGTCTTACTGGCGGCGGGGTCCGTGATTCGCAGATTGATCGGCGCGCCCGGTTTAATTTCATTGTCGGCACGCACGGTGCTCAATGCCACCGTGGGCGCCGCGATTTCATCGGCAGCCATTCGCACGCGGATCAGCGCTTCGAGCGCGCGCTGTTCCTGCTCGATCTTGCTGAGAATCTTGCCGGAGGAAATGAACAACTCCGCATCCGCGGCCACTGTGATATTATTGGCCAGCTTGCCGGTAATGGATGGGTGCAGTTGCTTGAATTTATCGGAATAATCGAAATGCACCGTGTCGCCACCGAGTAGTTGCAGCACCCGGTCGCCTTTCCTAGACGCGCCAAGAGTCGTCGGCAACGCGCCCTCAAACTTCGTCTTGGAATCACCGAAGGGCAGGAGGCTAAAAATCTCCTCGTCGCCCGAATCAGTCCAGACCCGGACTTCGATGTTAGCGGACTTGCCGGCCGTGGCTAGATTGCGGTCTTCAAGTTGAATTTTGAGCGGCACACCCGGAATTATAGTTTGCTGGTCGGCCGCAAGACCGACCCGGACTTCGGTGGCTTCGACAAGTTTCTTGAGCTTGAGGTAGAGCTTGCCTTCGAGAATGCGGGCATTAGCGTGCGTCGGTTCGATGGCGAACACCTGCTCGAGAGATTGACGGGCTTCGGGATATAGCTCTTGATCGAATTTCACGAGTGCCAATTGGTAATTCGCTTGCGCCTGCAAGTACGCGTCTTTCCGCCGCGCCAGTTTTTCCAGCAAATCGGTCGCGGCGTCGAAATGTTTCGTGAGCCGGTCCACTTCCGCGATTTTCAACTCAGCATCGCGTTTCGTTTGCGTGCCGGCAAAATCCTTGGCGGTGGCAACCTGATCAAATTGCGCGCGGGCTCGCGGGAATTCTTGCCGGGCAAACGAGATCGATGCAAATGCCACGAGCAAGCGGGCCCGAATTTCGGCATCGAAACTCTGCGGCGTGGAGTCCACCCACTGAATTAACGTCCGCGCCAAGACATCGGCGTCGTCGTAATTGCCGAGCTCAGTGTTTTTCTCGACGATCCAAATCGTGAAGGACGGGTCGAGCTCTTTGTACAATTGGCCGGCCATGTCGCTAGTGCCGGTGAGTTGCTGCCAAGCGCTGTCGAGCTTGCCGGCAAGGAACGCAGCTTGCGCGGCGAACAATGGATACCGGCGGTCACCACGCTCAACTGGGATAACAGAGCCGATGCTGGCGAGCGATTTGGAGCGCAGCGCCAGTAGTCCGTTGCGTACATCTTCCGGCAACGCGCTGCCGAGCAGATCAAGACCGACGGCGGAATTAACCGCCGCCAAATCACCGGTGAGCGCGTTACTGGCTTGCACCATATTGCGCTGGAACGTCCCATTGCCGGAATCTTTGGCGATTTTCCAAAAATGCGGCAGGAGTGCAAACAACTCGCCGTCGCGCTGCTGGGCGCGGAGGTTGTCGAAAACGAGTTGCTCGAGCGTGTCATAATAATAATTGGCCGTCCACGTGACCGGCGCATTACTGGTAAAAATGCGAATGAGAGTATTGAGTTCGCCGGTGCTGAGTTTGGTTGGATTCAACCGGGCCAGCTGAATAAGATTGGGCAGCGTGACACGCATAGGCAGAGCGGTGGCACCGGTCAAGAATGTGTCTAATTTAGCAAAAAACTGCTTCCGGCCCTCCTCCGTGCTGGCGTCGGCAGCGTGATACATCCACGCCGCACCGTTGGCGTAGCCATCAAAACGGGTCTTGCCGTCGAATGCTTCCAATTTGGCCAGCAGCGCATTGCGTATCGCCGGGTCAGCCGCCATCGCACGCCAGTGGATGTCAAAGAATTGTTGCCGACCGAAGACATTCTTTTCGCCGTCGTAGCCGAAGGGATATTTTTCATACTCAACAAGCACCTCGGCGGCGGCGTTGGCGCCTAGATGTTTTTCGTCGACGCTGTACACCCAGAATGCGGCATCCACAAACCGCGTCCGACGCACTTCGTCGGCAAACAGCGCGTCGAAATAGCTCGCCACCGGGAAATCTTTAGCAAGCGGGCTGAATTCGTTCACAATCAACCACTGATAGGTACACGCCGCACTCCGTTCGGTCCGGTAGTCCGATTGCAGGAGGATTTTCTGCTCGATCATTTTGGCGAGCACTTCGGGATGTAAGCTTTGTTCGACTCCATTTGGACCGCGTCGCGTGGCGCGGAACCAGTCGAAGATTTCCCGGTTAAATTGATTTTTCGCAAGTTGATCGAGCAGCGTTTTAGCGAACGCATCGCCAACCCGACGCGCGCGGACCCGGTCACTGGTCTGCAGCGCGACGAGTGTTTCCCGAAGCGCACGGTTCGAGCCTTGCGGTTCATACCGGGTGAGTTGGTCGGCGAGGATTTCGAATTGGAAATCCAGCAGTTCCGGCCGAGGCTGCAGCAAGAAAGCGAGCGTCACACTGCCAAACGGCGTCCGTTTCGTATCGTAATCGCGGACGAGCGCGTAGGTGGCGCGCGCGGCATCGAGGAGCGCAGCGTTATCTTTCACGCGCACGGCGATGATGATCTTCGCTAAACTCTGGCAAAGCGACGTGGGCGGCTTGCCGAAATCGCCAATGACCGGATCGAGGACTTGTTTAAATTGTTCTTCAATCGGGACAATCAATGCGGCTTGCGCCTCGACTTCGGCGATTTTGGCGGCGTCGTTGGATTTCTTCGCGGCATCCAGCGCGAGCCGGGTGGTGTTGGCCCATTGCTTGAACTCGGTCTGGGCGACACCAAAGACCGTCCGGCGTTGGTCGAGCGTGTACGGCAACCAATCGAGCGCGTGGAAATAACCGGCTAGTTTGGCTTTATCGCCAAACCGCCAAGCGGCAGTGATGTAATCCCGCGCAGCGTCGAGGTTGAAAAACGCCAGCGGCGTCTGACTGGTTTGCTCGGCGCCGAATTTGAGCTGCGACCGGCCCGGCGCTTCAGATGGCAGACTGCGGAATAAATCGTAAAGCTCCGTGGTCGACAGATTCCAAGATTCTTGCTGCGTCAACCACGCGCCGCGAGCATCACCGGCAGCAAGTGTGTTGACCAGCGCGGCGCCGCGCCCCGGCACGCCACGCAAAGCTTCGGAGTGTTTTTTCAACAGCACCACGTCATTGGTGGTAGCGAATGGCAGGTTAACGCTGCTGGGTGATTTCCGGAACAATGCCGGATACTGGACCGCGAGATCGGTCCACTGTGCGGGACTGGCCAGCGCGCCGGCCACATCTGTCCGCGCCAAAAAACTTGCGCGCTCGGCGTCGCTGAATTTCTGGAAGGCGTACAGGAAAATCTCACTCCGCACGGCCAGCAGCCGGGTGTAGGCCGGTTCGGTGAACCGGGCATTGGCAAACAAGATGTTGATCTCGCGGAACGTGTCAGCGGTCGGCACGGCGTCAAGATAGGCATTGGCGGCGGTACTGATGGCAGTGAAGTTGTTGTCCTGCGGGCCGCCGGTATTGACCTTGGCGGCGAGCGTGGCGACAAGAAACTGGTAGCGCGCCTGGACCCGGGGACTATTGCGGATGAGCGGGGCAATGCGTTGGCACGCCAGTAGCGCGTCGGCAAGTTCGGGACGGGGCAGACTGAGTTCGCTCATCAGATAATCGATAAATTCCCAGTAAGCGAAACGCTCAATTTCCACCGGCATTTGGTCGGCCATAACCAAAGCCAACCGGCGCGCAAGTGCAGCGGGCTGTTTCCGGTCGCGTGCGGCAGTCAGAAACCAGCGATCGAACTTCTTGGCGGCAACGGATTGCCGGAAATTATCGCCGAGTTCATCCATGAACCGGTAAGCGTCGTCGGTCGCGCCGAGGAAATCCACTTGGATCTGGTAAAGTCGTGCGGCGACTTCGGAAGTTTCGACGCTGGCCGGCGCGGCACGCAGGAATTGTTTATAGCGCGACGCGGCGGTGCGGAAGTCGCCGGCCAGTGCAGCGTTTTCGGCGGCGGCCTTAAGCAGCGGCGACGGGACGCTCAGGTTCTGCGCGAAAAAGGCCTTGATGGCGACCGCAGCGGTGTACGGCTGATTCAAGTCCTTGGCTTGCTGCAGGAGCTTGGCAAGCTCGGCGCCGGTCACGGTGCCGGGGCTTTTTTGAACGCGCTCGATTGCAGCGCGGAATTCGTTGGAGGTTTGAGCGCGGGCACTCAGCCCGGTCACAAGAATGATGACGGCAAGCAGGGAGCGTTTCATTTTTTGAGGCGAGCTTCAATTTGCGGCATGATTTGTTTGGCCTTTGTGGCGTAGGAACTTTCCGGATATTCGAGCAGCAGCTTCGAGCATTTCTCGTAAGCCTTCGCCACGTCGCCGGACTGGTAGGCGACCAGCACCCATTTCAACAGCATGGCGTCGAGAAAACTGGCATCGGGATGATCCTGAAAAACCTGTTCGAGCAGGCTGTTGGCCTGGTTGTAATCTTTCGTTTTGACGTAATAATCTACGAGCTTGGCCAGCGCCGCGCCGGCAAACTCGCTGTCGGGATAATGCTCGGCACAAGATTTATACTGACGGACGGCGGCTTCTTCGTTCTCGGGCCCGGATTGAAACTCAGTTGCCTGAGCGATCCGAAACGCGGCTTCAGCCTTCGCTTGCGACTTTGGCAGACTGAGCACTTGCCGAAAGACGATCAAGGCATCGGTGTATTGTTTGTTATCCATCCGGATCTTGCCAATCCCCATCAGCGCCTGATCCGCAAACGGCGAGTCCGGAAAGAGTCGGTTGAAGGTACTGCAGGTCGCCATGGCACTCGCGTAATCGTCGGCAGCGAGGTGCAACTCCCATTTGAGCTTAAAAGCATCCTGCTGGAGCGCCGACGGTACGGCTTTGGTCGCACGCACGACAAACTCGACGCGAGCCAAGCCGTCGTTGGATTTTTCTTTTGCCCCCTTCATCAAACCCATGCTCTGGAAAATGCGCGCGAGTTCGAGAAATGCGGTGGCTTCGACGAGGTTTTTGCGCGCCTTGATGACCGGGTCTGAAACAACATCTTGCGAGGCACGCGGCCGGTTGTCAATTTCGCCACCGATTTTGAGCATCGCTTCGACGAGGCGCGGCGTTTCACCACCGATGTGGCGCTCGTCGGTGTAGCTGACGACAATTTCGTCGTCGGAACCGCAGGTCAGGATCTGGTCGCCCTGGTCAACGGGCTTACCGGCTTCGGCGGCGGCAATGGTGATCTTTCCGACAAAACGACCGGCGCGCACCGGCGGCACACCGATTTCAGTCAATTTCACCGTGACTTGATCGCGGACTTTGAGCGGCTTTTTGCCGGCGTTAAGGAATTTATCCACACTCACGCCTTGCGTCGCAGCATCGGTATCGTCGTCGTCCGTGTACCGGGAGATAACGGTCACGTTCGCGGTGTCGGCGGCGTCGGCAATATCGAGATCGGCATCTTGTAGAACGATGAACAATGGCTGATCGAAAAACGCCGCAACCGCACGGGTTTCATAGTCGCCGAGCGTGAAGCTGACCGCGCCGGTGGAGACAACTTTGACCTTGGCTTCGCGCGGAACGTTGACTTTGCCGGACTCGTCATTGGTGTCAATATACCGGGTCGTGATTAGATCGCCGCCGAGAACTTGCAGGATGCGGTCGCCGGGTTTTGCCGTACCGATTTCGGTCGGCATCGAGCCGATGTAGACATCGCTACCAAGACTGAGCGGGACGCAGTCGATGGTTTCCCGGTCGCCGTGCGTGGTTTCGACGGTGATGGCGACCGTCTTGCCAAGGCTGGTCAGTACCGGTAAGTCGGCATCACGCACTTTCACATAGAACCGGCGCCCGGCTTCGATGAATTGGACAGTCGGACTGTTCGGGTCGACAAACGTGCCGACCATATTGAGTGCTTCGATGGCTTTGCCCCAGTTCTGCTGCGCGAAGTGGCACATGCCGATGTAATAATAGGCTTGGTTGGCCCAGATGGTATTGGGGTAGTCGTTGGTGATTTTACGGAGGATTGGAAAAGCCGTGCTGTATTGGTGCATCTGAAAATATGCGGCCCCCATCAGGTAAAGTCCTTCGAGGTAAATCTCACGGTCAGCGGTGCTTAACTCGGTATCCGCCTGGTCGAACACCTTGAGATTGGCGAGGTACCCAATGGCCTTGGCGAGGTCGTGAACGCCGACGTAATACCGGCCGAGCGCAAGGCAGGCGGCATACCGGACGCGGCTTTTGGGGTATTGTTCAAGAACCCTTTCGAATCCCTTGACGCCACGCTCAGTCTCCTTCGCTTGCAGGAACTCCTGTGACTGATCGAGGAGGCGCTGGGCTTCCATCTCGCCGGTATCGTCGGTCCGCGACTTGGCCTCACGGGCCGCGAAACTGGTCAGCGGCAATAGTAGGCCGACCAAAATCAAAATTTTCCAAAGGTTATTCCGCATCCACGCCTCCACCGATGTTGACGCCCAACGCTTCGAGTTCCTGATGGGCCGTGCTGGATTGACTGCTCTTGGGGTACTTTTTCAACACACCGCGTAACAACGCGATGTACTGTTTCCGGTCCTCCCGGTAAAGGGAGGCAATTCTCAACGCCGCCGCCGGCGCTTGGTCTTGAAAAAAGTTCTCAATCTCGCGCAACTGCTTCAATGCCTGGTCGCGCTGCTTTAATGCTAGGTAGCAATCGACGATTCGCCAAACATTTTGCGGCGGATTGTCGGCGGCTTGGTAGGCGCTGATGGCTTCGGGGAACTTGCCGGAATATTGCAACAACTCCGCTTTAATCCAGTACGCATCCTTTGCCGTAGCCGGCACCTTGATCGCTTCCGCAGCGACCGGCAAGCCTTTGACGGCGTTGCGGCGCCATTGGTAGTAGCGCAGCACTTCCATCCGGCCCCGGTCTTTGTCGGCCACGCTCTGGCAGGCTTGCTCCACACATGACTCATCCCATTTCCAAAGGTACTGCGCCAGCTGACACCGCTCGTTATCGGTCATCGCCTCGAGATGGAGCTTGCTGAAAACATTCCGCGCCATGCCGGCGTCTTGGATGTCCTCAAACAAAATCCGCAGTAAATCCTGCAGCTGCCGGTTGGTCATCTTGGCGAAATCGAGCTTGGTATAATACTCTTGCACTTTCTTGTTCTGGCCGGCGTACAGTGCGATCCATTTCACGATGCGCCCGTAATCGCCCTCTTTTTGGTAAGCCCGGAACTGCTGGTCGAGCCGGTTCATCCATTTACCGGTATCGTTCTCGTACACGCGCCGGTAATTCGCGCCATCAATTTGGAAATCATCCCAACTGAGAAATTTGCCATCCATCGCCTCCGCCCAATACCGGTAGACCTTGTCGCGGTCTTTGGTCTCATTGTCGGCGAATTTACCGAACATTTTGAGGTAGTGGCGCACGCGAAACCAATAATTCTCCTCGTCCGACTTGATCGGATTTTGTTCAAACGTGCCGACTTGGTCGTAAAACTCCCGCAGCTTCGGCTGGTTCGGCTCGATGCGAAGGCGGATGCGCAACGCTTGCGTGATTGCCTCGCGGGCGACATCGGGATTGCTGGTGCGAAAATCCACGGCGGCCTGTTCGTAGTAGGTGGCCGCTTCGCCAGGCTTATTTAGCTTGAGGAGGTTGCTGGCCAAACCTGTGAGTGCGCCGGCAGCAAGATAATGCTTCCGGTAATCCTTGTCGCGCGCCATTTCCAGCCACGCTTTCATGGCATCGCCAAGATTGCCATTCTCAGCGTGACACGCGCCGAGATAGTAAAGCGCGGAAGCGGCGTAGTTGATGGCATTCGGAAAATAATCCAACACCTCAGTGTACGCCTTGACCGCCTCAAACCGTTTGTTGCCGAGATGCATGCACCGCGCCTTCCGCAACACGGCATAGGCGGTGGCCGGTGATTTCGGGTATTGCAACAGGAAGGCCTCGTATGCCGCGCCTGCGTTCCGGTAGTCCTTGGCCGCGAACGCCTGATCGGCCTTCGTCAGCTCGTGCCCTTCAAACGTGTCGAGCCGGTTGAAATCTTCACTGGAAATCGCCACTTCCCGCTCGGCGGCTTGCAGAGTTGCAGCCAGAACGAGTGTCAACAACAGGTGGATTAGCCACTTGGTTAGCATACGTGTCCGCAAAATATTAGACATGAGCAACGCCGAAAGTCATGGTTGATGTGAATATGCCTACGAAGTCGTGTTTCTTACAATGTTGCCGGCAGTTGTGCAAGACTTACAAACAAGCCGTGCTCTAGTTGTTTCTGCGCATTAAAAAAGCGGCCTTGACCGGCCGCTAGATTCGGTACGGCCGGGAGCCGCTCGCGAAATGGGTTTTTGGTTGTTCGACGGTCGCGCTTTAGCAATCTGCTTTGTCAATTGACGAAGTGTGACTGACCGCCATAATATGCAGCATGACCTCGCCTGCACTAAAGACCGCTTCATCTAGCCGCACACTGGCCGTTATTATGGGGGGCGGTGCCGGCACACGACTGTTCCCACTCACCAAGGAACGCGCCAAGCCAGCCGTACCGATCGGTGGCAAATACCGGCTCGTCGACGTGCCGGTCAGCAATTGCATCAACTCCGACATCCGCCAAATTTATGTGCTAACGCAATTTAACTCGGTGTCATTGCACCGGCACATTTATTCGAGCTACACATTTGATCGGTTCTCGCGCGGGTTCGTTGAAATCTTGGCCGCGCAGCAAACCGTCGGTGGCGCGCAGTGGTACCAAGGCACAGCGGATGCGGTCCGGCAGAATCTCCGGTATTTCGCATTGCCGGAGTACGATTATATTTTGATTCTGTCCGGCGACCAGCTGTACCGGATGGATTTCCGTAAGGTGCTGGAACAACACATCGCCACGCAGGCCGACATCACAATCGCCACGATTCCAGTCAAGCGCAGTGATGCCGGCGGACTGGGCATCATGCAAGTCGACGGCGAGAAACGCATCACGCGCTTTGTCGAAAAGCCGAAAGACGCGGCCGTCCTTAATGAATTAAAGCTGCGTGACTCGCTCTTGTCGGAATTGCAGGTTGCCGGCAAAGAAGATTACCTCCTCGCTTCGATGGGGATTTACGTCTTCAACCGTGACGTGCTCGTCAGCGCGCTGAACAACACCAAAACCGATTTCGGCAAGCACATCATCCCCGACATGATCAATAACCACCGGGTTTCGGCATACGTGTTCAAGGGCTACTGGGAAGATGTCGGCACGATCAGCTCGTTTTTCGAAGCCAACCTCGCCATGTGCGGGTTGCAACCGGCGTTCAGCTTCTTCGACCGGTCGGCGCCCGTCTATACGCGCCCCCGGTTTCTACCGCCAACCAAAGTCATCGACAGCAATATCGACCAGTCACTCGTGGCCGACGGTTCAGTCATTATCAAGTCGCGCATTCATAAATGCGTCCTCGGCTTGCGATCGTACATCGGCGCAAACTGCGACTTGCGCGACACCGTCATCATGGGCTGCGACTACTACGCGCCGCACGGCGACAACTCCGCTGAAGCCTCGGTCAGCATGCCGCACATGAGCATCGGCAGCGGCACGAAAATCGAACGCGCCATCATTGATAAAAACGTCCACATCGGCGAAGGCGTCACCATCACCAGCAAACTCGGCGCGCCAGATTCCGACGGCCCGAACTACTACATCCGTGACGGTATTGTCGTCATCCCGAAAAACGCCGTCATCGCGCCCGGTACCACGATTTGAGATGGCTGCTGCTATTACTGCTTGCGGTCGTGACCGGTCCGGCGGCGCAGATTATTCCGGCAGAGCGCACGTTTAACGACGCCTGGCAAAACGCCGGTTACCCCGGCAAAATTCCGTCACCAGCGAAAATCGTCAACGTCCGCGACTTCCACACGACTAACGATCTCGCCGCCGTCATTGCCGCGATTCACTCGTTAAGCAACGCACCTGGCGTCGTCTACTTACCAGCCGGCACGTATCTCTTCCACACTGCCATCAACCTGCCGGCTGGCGTCGTCCTGCGCGGCGAAAGCCCGGCTACGACCACGTTGCGCTGGGATAATCTCGGCTACTGCATCAACGTTGCGGCTGCGCAGAAAGACAAGTACCAGCCGGTTACCGGTGGTTACATGATTCACTCCCGGTCGCTCGACGTGACCGACGGCCATGTTTTCACTGCCGGCGACTATGCCGAAATTCGGGAAGACAATGATCCAGCGTGGGGTGCGAGCAAATGGGCGGCGCAAACTGTCGGCCAGATTTTGCGCATCACCGCCGTTGTCGGTAACACGCTGACATTGGAACGCCCGTTGCGGATTACCTACCAAGCCGGTCAAAACCCGGTCATCCGCAAAATCAATCCTGTTACCGAAGTCGGTATTGAAAATCTCAAGATCGACCGGGCCGTTGCCGGCACCGACATCGCTAGGTGCAACATCTACACAATCTTTTTCAACTACGCCGCCCGGTGCTGGGTGCGCGGCGTCGAGAGTTGCAACACGTTTGGCGGCCACATCGCGATCGACCACAGCACGCAGATTAGCGTCACCGGCAATTATCTCCACCACGCGTGGTGCTACGGCGGCGGCGGATCGGGCTACGGCGTCCGGTTGCAATACCAAACCGGCGAGTGCCGAATCGAAGACAATATTTTCCAGCACCTCCGCCACTCGATGCTCGTGCAACTCGGCGCCAACGGCAATGTGTTCGGCTACAACTACTCGCGCGAGCCGTTGCGCACCGAGTTCCCATCCGAAGTCTCCAGTGACATTACCGTCCACGGCAATTATCCGTACGCCAATCTGTTCGAGGGCAACCTCTGCCAACACATCTGGATTGATGACTCGCATAATGCCAACGGCCCGTTGAACACCTTCTTCCGCAACCGCGCTGAAGCCTATGGCATCTACATCACCGACCGCGCCGCGAGCAATCAGAACTTCGTCGGCAACGAAACCTTTACTGGTAAGCTCTCGCTGCTCTTCAATCCTTCCGGTTACCGGCTGATTGCCGGCGGACATTTCGAGTACGGCAACCGGACCAGCGCCGGCGTCCAACCGCCCGGCACGACGAACCTGACCGACTGCTCATACTTTTTGACCAACGCCACCAGCGTGACGCTGCCTACCGAAATCCCGGCCCGCGCCAGGTATTTCGACGGTAAGACGCTCACCATTTCGCGCGATTGAACGGTTTGTGCCAGTTGACTTCGTGGCGAGCAAACTTTACTCTGCGCCGGTGGAACCGCTCACATTTTACAGCACCAACGGCACCGCGCCGCGCGTGAATCTGCGCCAAGCCTTGCTCCAAGGCCAGGCGCCCGACCGCGGCTTGTACCTGCCGGAAAAATTCCCGCGCTTGACCGTCGCCGAGATTGCCGGCAAGTCGTATCACGAAATCGCATTTGAAGTTCTGCGCCGGTTCGCCGCCGGTATCGTGGACGACGCCACGCTCCGCACCCTTTGCGTCGATGCCTACGACTTCGATGTGCCGCTGGAAAAAGTTTACGGCAACGTCCACGTCATGCGCCTCGACCGCGGCCCGACCGCGTCGTTCAAGGATTTCGCCGCGCGGATGATGGCCCGCCTTATCGGACGGTTCGTTAGTGAAACCGGTCAGACACTGACAATCCTGACCGCCACCAGCGGTGATACCGGCTCCGCAGTCGCCAGCGCGTTCCACGGCGTTGCCGGTATCCGTGTGCTCGTGCTGTTCCCGATTGATGAAGTCAGCGTTCGGCAGCGCAAACAGATGACCACGCTTCGCGACAACATTCGCACTATCGCCGTCACCGGCAAGTTCGACGACTGCCAGGCGTTAGTGAAACGCGCTTTTGCCGACCCGGCGCTGGCCAGCCTGCCGCTTTCTTCCGCCAACTCCATCAACATCGGCCGGTTGTTGCCACAGAGTGTTTACTATTTTCACGCCGCTGCGAAACTCGGCGAGCCGCTGGTCATCGCCGTGCCGTCCGGTAACTTCGGCGACATGATGGGCGCGGTCTTTGCCCGTGAGATGGGCGTGCCGGTGCGCCGACTCATCGTGCCGGTCAACGGCAACAACGAGTTTCCCGAATTTCTCGTGACTGGCCGATACGAGAAGATTGAGCCGTCGCGGAATTGTCTGTCGAACGCGATGAACGTTGGTCACCCCAGCAATCTAGCCCGGCTCGTGGCGATTTACGGCGGCCAGATGGATGAGACCGGTCAGATTCACCGCGCACCGGACATGGCACGGATGCACCGCGAATTGTTTTCCACTTCCGTCAGCGACGATCAGACGCGCGCGACAATCAAACAGGCGTGGGCCGAACACAAACTGCTGCTCGAACCGCACGGTGCCGTCGGTTGGCGCGGGTTTCAGGATTTCATCGCCACGGAGCCGCTCGGTGATTCGCCGGCGGTGGTGTTGGAAACGGCGCACCCGGCAAAGTTCCCGGATGAAATCGAGCGCCTGCTCGGTTTCTCGCCGGCAGTACCGGCTGCGCTTGCGACGTTGGATAAGCTGCCGGAAGATTTCGACCGGCTACCGGTTGACTACGCCCAATTCCGCCAGTATCTGCTCACCCGGTACGCAACATAATCACACTGCTGTGACAACCGACTCGCAAGTTTCAAGAGCTGTCATGCCGTTGGCGACGGCGCCGACTTACCGGCGAATTCTGGTACTGGCCGCGCCCCTCGTCTTGTCATCAACCGGCATGATGATCATGCAGGTAATCGATGCGATCTTTCTGGCTCGCTACTCGAAAGAAGCGATGGCCGCGTCGGTCACCGCCGGACTCGCCGGGTTTTCGGCGTGTGCGCTGTTCATCGGGCTGGCTGGCTACACAAGTGTGTTCGTGGCCCAGTACATCGGGGCGGGACGCCCTGAGCGCGTTGGGGCCGCAGTGTGGCAGGGAATCTGGTTTTCGTTCGCCGCCGGGTTAGCGGTGGCTCTGATTGGGTTGAACGGTGCTTGGTTGTTCCGACACGCTGGACATGATGCGGCCGTATGGCAGTTGGAAGCGGCGTATTTTCGCATCCTCTGTTTTGGCGGAGTCTTTAGCGTGTTGGCCTGCGCGATAAGCGGATTTTTCTCAGGGCGCGGCGACAATCTCACACTCGGGCTGGTGCAGTAAGCGGGCTTGGCAGTCAATGCGCTGATGAGTTGGATGTTGATCTTCGGGCGCTGGGGATGTCCCGAGTTGGGCGCGGCCGGAGCTGCGGTCGGAACCGTAATCGGCCAATCCGTGGTGTGCCTTGGACTGGGAGGAATTTTGCTATTGCCCAGGTACAGCCGGAGTCTGGGCACGTGGAACGCGCGACTCGAATGGGTCTTGCTGCGGCGGCTGATGCGCTACGGCGTGCCGGCCGGAGTCCGCCTGTTGATCGAACTCACTGCGTGGACGTTGTTCACCAGTTTCATCGGCCGGCTCGGCGCCGAACCGCAGGCGGCTACCGGCATAGTTTTCCGCGTCAACGCGTTGGCATTTTTCCCACTGTTTGGCATCGGCATGGCTATCAGCACGCTGGTGGGACAAGGACAAGGGATGAACCGCCCCGATTTGGGACAACAAGCCACTTGGCGCGGACTACTAATCTCGCAGATTTGGATGTTCAGTTGCGCGGCGCTGTTTGTGCTAATGCCTCGGCCATTGTTGGCGGTGTTCCACGAACAAGGCGGACCCGACGCGGCTGCTTGGGCGCGAACGCTCGAGATGGGTGTGGTGCTGCTGCGGTTTGTGGCGGTGTACTGCCTGGTGGATGCAGTGAACGTGGTGGTGGTCTCGGCGCTCCAAGGGGCCGGCGACACCACCTGGACCTTGGCGATATCGATCCTGTTGTACACTGTTTTTTTGTCGGCGTTATGGGTACTCCAGCGTGCCGGCGCCGGCATCTACGCCCTCTGGACAACCGCCACGCTATTTCTCCTCGTTCTGTCTCTCGTGATGCTAGCCCGGTTCCACAGTGGCCGCTGGAAAGCCATGACCGTTGTCGAGTCGACCGTCGTCTAACTCTCTGCATCCGCAGTCGTGGTTCTAGCGGGCTGGCATCGACGCCTTTCAACTGCGATGGAACTCTAAGATCTTCACCTAACCGATGGTGAAAAATTATGCGTTGCGGATCTGGTGATGCAGTCGTAGGTTATACTGTGGACGAAAGGAGCGGTGGCATGTACAAGCTTGCACAAGGTTTGATGGATTCGAAGGTAGAGTGCCGAATGGCTGCACATATGCGCGCTTGGCAGGAAAGCCAGCAAGCACCCGTTAAACGCCAACTTGAAACACATCCGTTTGTCACTATTTCCCGGCAAGCCGGATGTCAGGGCTTTACTTTGGCGCACCAGTTGATGGACGTGCTCAACGGTCGCTTCCACCCCGCTATTCCCTGGGTGACCTACGACCGCGAGTTATTGGGAAAGGTGGCCGAAGAAATGCACGTGCGCCGCGAGATTCTCGACACACTGGATGGGAAGTGCCGCGACGCGGTAACTGAGTTTTGTGATGCGATTCTGAACCTGCGGATGGATGAGTCGTTGGTGTTCCGCAAACTCGCGGAAGTGATGCGCGCGCTCGCCATCCACGGCCATGCTGTTTTGCTTGGCCGCGGTGGTTATCTACTGACGCAGGATCTCAAGAATGGTTTCCACATCCAGTTGGTCGCACCGCGCGAATGGCGGGTGGAACGCACCGCAGCACTTCATCAGGTTAACCGCGAAGAGGCCGGGCGCATTGTGGACCAGCTCCAGAAGGAACGTGACCGGTTCATCCACAACTTCTTCATCCACGATCCCGATCGGCCATTTTACCACGACCTAGTGATCGACAATTCACGCTTCAATGATGCGCAACTGGCCGAGCTGGTGCTGGCCGCCTTGGTCGTGAGATTCGGCGCCGCGCAGTGTGGTGAGTAGCTACGCGTGTAATCGAAACGGTCGAAACGCCGGGCCATCGCCGATGAAGAATTTTCCGAAGAACTCGTAGTATTCCAACCGCAAAGCCTGCACCGCCGCAATCAATCCTTCCAAGACAATCGCCACAAGGTTGCCGGCGATGACGACAAGCACGCCCCACCCCGTTTTACCGCCACGCTGCAACTCCGCCGCCAGCAGGAACGCTGCGAGTAGCAATGCGGCGTGGCTCATGGCGAAACCGGCTAGACGCACGAAGCTGATCGTGTTGGCGAGGTAGAGAAATATGGCTTCGAACGCACCGACGGCCGATTCCGCGATTGCGCCGACAAGACCGCCATCTTCTGTTGGTTTCCCTGCACGGCGACGCCGCCAATGCGCCAACGGTTCTTTGAGCATCCAGCCTAACACCGGCACGGCTACGAATAGCAAAATCGCCCAACGCACCAGTCCGTGCGCTTCGAAGGCGGCGTACTTGGTTACCAACGCCAGCGTACCCCAGTAAAACACCACGCCGACCACGCCGAACTTGTCGAGCAGACCACTGACAATGTCGCCGCGCCGCAACAGATTCACGATATTCAGCACTTGACCGAGGCTGATCATCACCACGCCAATACCGATTGCCAGCAGCATCAACGCGACCGGGTCGCCCTCCACCGGGTCGCGCCACAGCGCGTAGCGCTTTAACTCGGTAATCCCGAAATAGCTGCCGTACACCACGCCGAACCCGATGCTAGCGATCCCAGCAAACACCAGTAGCAATCCCACCCGCCGCCCGGTCCGCCACACCAACCACCCGGCCAACGCCAACACCGCGCCGTGTCCCACATCGCCGAACATCATCCCGAACATCAGCACGTAACTCAGCGCCATGAACACCGTCGGCTCAATCTCCCGGTAGCGTGGCAACCCGAACGCTTCCACCAACAACGCAAACGACCGCAACCACCGAGGCGATTGCAACAATACCGGCACCTCATCCTCCGTCACCGCCACACGCCACTCAACCACGCACCGGCCACCAGTTATCACTCGCAATCGATTTTCCACCGCCCCACTCTCCGCTGCCGGCACCCAACCGGTAATCAACACCGCCGCCGCCGTCCGTGGAAAATTCTGCTCCGCTTCCAGAAAACGCCGTTCCGTCTGTGCCGCGTGATCCACCACCGCCAAGACCGGTGCGGCTTCCGCCAACAACGCCTCCCATTCCACATCCAACTGCGCCACATCCGTTAATGTTTTTTCAACTGCGTCGACCGGCATGGCCGCGATTATTTCCTGCCGAAACCCCGCCTGTTGCAGTGCCGCCTCCAATGCCGGCCGAGTGTCGCGCGGGCACAATGCAACAAGCGGTTGCCGGTCACCTTGCACCGCCAATGGTAAAACTGCCACGTTCTCGCCGACTGACTCCTGCAAAATCTCCAGATTTCTGACCGGCAGGCTGCCGGTAACAAAATGCAAAAACTCCATCGCGCCGACCTTATCCATTGGAATTCCTAATTCTTGATACGGTGCGATTCGCTCATTTGTTTCCGTGGCCGCGTCGCGCCGTTGCGCTGCAGTTTGCCGGCGTTGGCGCAGGTCGGTGACGCGCTCCGTTAATTGGCGCAATTTCTCCTCGGCTTCATCAAGCGTCAGTGGCGGGGAGGTCCCGGCAACGAACGGAATCGCTAACTCGGTGATACGCGCCAAGAGTTGGTCGCAACGCGCGATTGCTTCCCGGTGGTCGGGTGGATTTGATAACGCCGCCTCGGCTTCGGCTCGCGTCAGGTGGATCGCACCAAGTTCACCCAGACCGCGCAGCACCGTCCGTTCGTCCCGCGCGAGAGCAATCGCCTGCAACCGCCGCATGGTTACCGGACTAAACATGAGTCACTCTCCGGCGGATGATTTCCTCGGACAGCTCCAGACGGATGCCCTCGGAGATTGTCGTCAGGTTCGCGATCTCGATGCGCCGCAGCATCACATAGCCGACAACCGTTCCTAACCCGGTCGGGCTGCGCCGCATCGCCCGGTTGGCCAGCCGGTAACGCTCCGTTACCTTTGCCGGCATCTCGTCGAGCACCGCGAACTGCGCCAAGACTGCCGGCGTCAATCCGTAGTTCGCTTGGCCGCGCACGAACAGCGCCCTTTGAAACTCCTCCGCCTCATGCCGGACTAGACGCTGGACATCTTCCGTCAACGCCGCGGCACGAGCCAGAAGTTCCCGGTAATACCTCTGGTCCAGGACGGCTTCCATGAAGAACGGCTTGGCCGGTAGTTGCCGAACCGGTGCGAGCACGACCATGCCGACCTTGTTCTCAAACTCCTCCCACGTCACCGGCGACGCTGGCGCTTTCACTTGCAACCGCATCAACATCCACTCGACTAACCGCGCGCCGGGCCGATCCAACAGCGGCAGGAACTCCGAGACCTCCCAAACCAGTTCCTCAACTAGAAGCCGTTGAAATTCTTTCGCCGACTGCGCTCTGCTGTCTGGTATGCCGCGCAACCGGCACAGCGTGTCGAGCCGTGCGCCTTCCGCCATGCGGCTACGGCGTCCGTGGAGCCGGGCGGCCAAGTAATCCAGATTCGTTGTCGTCAATGCCCGCATGTCACACACCGTACGATTTCAGTAATAATTTGCTCTCTGATTTTATCGTCGAGGTGCACCTGCGTCTCAATTTCCTTGCCGGCCTGCGCGAGGCGCGTCTGCTTGTTGCGTTCGGCTTCCGTGATTGCTGCCGCGACGACTTGCTCCGCTGCAACGCGCGTTTCTTCCCGATTGCGAGCGACCAACTCCTGCGCCTGACGTTGTGCGTTGGCGAGAAGCCGGTCAGCCTCGTCTTGTGCGGCGTGCACAATCCGTTGTGCCTCGGCCTCGACGGCAATCAGTTGTTGGATTACCTCACGCATGGTTGTTCCTCTCCCCGCGCCAGCCGGTCGCGAATCATCTTGAAGATAATGAACGACTCGCGCTCGCGTTCTTCGAGGGTGGCGGTGATGTAGGAGATCGTTTCGAGGTAAGACGGGATAAAAATCTTTGAGAGCGCGTTGCACCGGCGCTGAGTCTTTTTGAGTTCGCGCGCCAGACGCCGGACAGCGTTCTGCAACTCGGCCAGCTCGGCCAGTGCCGGCAGCAGCTCGACGAACCGAATCATAGCGGTGTCGGTGTTGGCCGATGTGTCGCTCACGCCGAATTGGACGCTGACCGGCTCAATCTGCGCCGTCACGCGCGGCAACCGCAATCCCATCAGGTGTTGGTGCGTCATTTCCACCCGGTGCTCCAGCCGTACAACACTCGCGGCCCGGTCGAGCGCCACCGACCCGATGTCCAACGTCGCTTCCTGCAACGCAGCGAACGCGGCGCGCAGTACCGTGCCTACGCGGCGTTCGGCTTCGCGGGCGCGCTTGAGCCGGCCCATCAACTCGAAGATGAGAATCTGGCGTTTCTGTTCGAGCAGGTCGTAGCCTTCCCTGGCAAATGCCAACTGCCGGCGCAGCGCGAGAAGGCTGGACTTGGTCGGCGAGATGTTGAGCTTAGCCATGGGGTTGCCGGTAATATTGTGTCAGGAGCGCGTCGCTGACGCGATGGAGTTCGTCGCGCGGCAACAGCGAAAGCACGTCCCAGCCGAGTTCGAGCGTAGTCGTGACGGAGCGATTTTCGTACTCGCCCTGGTTCAGAAACCGCTGCTCGAACGCTTCGCCGAATTTCAGGTAGAGTTTGTCGAGCGCGCTCAGTTCCTCCTCGCCGATTACGACCGCTAACGCGCGCACCCGCTTGACGTAGGCGTAACAGGCGAACAGCTGGCTCGCGAGCGTCGCGTGATCGTCGCGCGTGTAACCCTTACCGACGCCGTCCTTCATCAAGCGCGACAGGCTCGGCAGGCCGGCAATTGGCGGGTACACGCCGCGTTGGAATAGGTCACGGTCGAGCACAATCTGACCTTCGGTGATGTAGCCGGTGAGATCGGGCACGGGGTGGCTGATGTCGTCGGACGGCATTGTCAGAATTGGTATCTGCGTGATCGACCCGGTTGAACCTTCGATGCGCCCGGCGCGTTCATAGAGACTGGCAAGGTCGGAGTAGAGATAGCCGGGATAACCTTTCCGCCCGGGAATCTCACCGCGCGCCGTGCCGACTTCACGCAGGCTCTCGCAGTAGTTCGTCATGTCGGTAATCAGCACGAGCACGTGCTGGCCGCAATCGAACGCGAGATGTTCGGCCACGGTCAACGCGACGCGCGGCGTCAGCAACCGCTCGACACTCGGTGCGTCGGCGAGCGACAGGAACAGCGCGACGCGGGAGAGCGCGCCGGAGTCCTCGAAGTTGCGGATGAAGAACTCGGCGACGTCGTGTTTCACGCCCATGCCGGCAAACACCATCGAAAACTCGACCTGTTCTTCCAGCAGCCGCGCCTGCCGGACAATCTGCGCCGAGACACGGTCGTGCGGCAGGCCGTTACCGGAAAAGATTGGCAGTTTCTGGCCACGGACGAGCGCGTTCATGCCGTCGATGGCCGACAGCCCGGTCTGGATGAACTCGCGTGGGTACCGGCGAGCGAACGGGTTGATCGGCAACCCGTTCACGTCGCGCCGGTCGGCAGACAACGGCGGCGGCCCGCCGTCAATCGGCCGGCCCAATCCATCAAACACGCGCCCGAGCATCTGCCGCGTGACCGGCAGGCGGAAGCTCTCGCCGAGGAAGCGCGTGCGGATGTTTTGCGTCGAAAGGCCGGTCGTGCCTTCGAGTACCTGCACGACGGCCTGCGCCTCCGAGATGTCGAGCACGCGCCCGAGTCGCTGGTTTCCGGCTGGATCGCGAATTTCGACCAACTCGTCGTAGCCGACATCCCGGACTCGCTCGATGAATACCAACGAACCTTCGATGCGCGCGGCGCCGGCGTATTGCAGTCCGTGATCTTCGACCTGGAAGTTCATGGCTTGGTCGCCTCCTTGGTGAGCGCGGCGAGTTCGTCCTGCATCCGTCGTTCCAGCTCTGCGAGGCGATCTAGTTCATCGTTACCGAACGCCTCTTTGGCGCGCAGGAGTTGCGGCACGCACGGCAAGGTGCGCACCCGGGCTAGCGGCACGCCCGCTTCAATCAGGTCCCGTCCTTTGCGGTACAAAGTCAGAATCATTCGCAGCAATGCCACCTGCCGCGCCGGCGCGCAGTACGAGTCTTTCTCGTCAAACGCGTTCTGGGCGAGGAATCCGTCCTTCACGATCTCGGCGACGAATAGGATCAGCCGCTGTGATTCCGGCAACACGTCCGGACCGACCAGACGGACAATCTGCTGGAGCCGGTCCTCGCGTTG
The DNA here is from genome assembly GCA_037146675.1 of Verrucomicrobiota bacterium. Classification (GTDB taxonomy): domain Bacteria; phylum Verrucomicrobiota; class Verrucomicrobiia; order Palsa-1439; family Palsa-1439; genus CAINDI01. Next base: position 34,112 of record JBAWWR010000012.1, read on the forward strand.
GAGGAGTGTGATGACCTCGGTGCGCAACTCGTTCCAGTCCGCCGCTTGTTTCGCCCACCATGCGCCGACATCCTCGGTGTACTCCGAGTACGACTGCAGCCAGTGGATCGACGGGTAATGCCGCGCGTTGGCGAGTTCGGTGTCGAGCGCCCAGAAACAGCGAATGAACCGGCGTGTGTGCTGGGTGACCGGCTCGGAGAAATCGCCGCCCGGCGGACTCACTGCGCCGACGATACTCACCGATGCGCATTCGCCGGCCAGCGTCGTGACCGCGCCGCCGCGCTCGTAGAACTGCGCCAGCCGCGTCGGCAACGTGGCCGGGAATCCTTCTTCCGCCGGCATCTCTTCCAGCCGCGCCGCCAGCTCACGCAACGCCTCGGCCCACCGGCTCGTCGAGTCGGCGAATACGGCGACGTGGAAGCCCTGATCTCGGTAATACTCAGCCAGTGTGATACCGGTATAAATTGAAACCTCGCGCGCTGCGACCGGCATGTTTGAGGTGTTAGCGATGAGAATCGTCCGCTCCATCAACGGCCGGCCGCTGCGCGGGTCTTTGAGTTTTGGAAACTCGCGCAGCACCTCGGTCATCTCGTTGCCGCGCTCGCCACAACCGATAAAAATAATAATCTCGGCGTCCGACCACTTGGCGAGTTGGTGCTGCATGATTGTCTTACCGGTCCCGAACCCGCCCGGTATCGCCGCCGCGCCGCCTTTGCCAATCGGGAACAACGTGTCGATGATCCGCTGCCCGGTGATGAGCGGCCCGGTAATGCGCAGCCGTTCGCGGATCGGCCGCGGTTGACGCACCGGCCATTGCTGGAGCATCGTTACATTGCGATTATCAACGACGGCCAGCACATCGCGCAGCGTGTACTCACCCGCCGGCACGACTGAACGCACAGTGCCGGCCACGTCGGGCGGAGTCAGAATCCGATGTTTCACCAACGGCGTCTCCACAACCTCGCCGATTACCTGGCCGGCAATCACAGTTTCGCCGGTCTGCACTGTCGGTGTGAATACCCAACGCTTCGTCGTGTCGAGTGGTTCGACCTTCTCGCCACGACGGATCCACGCACCACTGCGCGCCATAATGCCCGGCAACGGACGCTGGATGCCATCGTAGATGTTGCCGACAAGGCCCGGTCCGAGCCAGACAGAAAGCGGCGCGCCC
>JBAWWR010000013.1:0-35258 GCA_037146675.1 Verrucomicrobiota bacterium
GCGGTGATGATTTGATTGGCGATGCTAGTAATTGTCGGGGCGGTGTTAGGCGGGGTGCCGCTGCCCGTTTTCAAGAGCACGAAGGCACCGAACTGCGGGAATGGCGAGGCGGGTGCTGGCAGCCCGGACGGGGCCGCGACGGTGCGGCCGGTCATTGGCACGGTAATGGTGCCGCCGGCGTAGGTGCCGGTGATCACGTCGCCGAAGTAGTTCATCGTGTTGTGCAATTCGTACGTGTCGCCGGCGTTGAGTCCGGCGCCGGTCAGGTCGACGGTGACGGTATTGGCCAGGCTCCAGTTGTAAATGGCGATGTTGGCGCGGCCGGGTTCATAGGTGTTGGGCCGCACGACGACTTTGGTGCCGGTCGTGGGGCGGGTGGTGGTGAAGGTGTTGTTCGGGTAGGTGGCGGTGTTCAAGCCGCTCACAGTCCCGCAGAGATAATTGCTGTCCATGGTCATCCCGGTCAAGTTCGACGCAAACAGCGCAGTGCAGACGATGTAGTTGTTTTGCATGACAGCGCCACTGGCACCGCTGGTATAGCCGAGATAGAAATCCGACGTGCCGCCTGCCGAGCCGGCGACGGCGCGATAGATACAGTTGTTGCGCACGAGCGGATTCTGCGCGACCGCATCGCCGCCGATGAGCAGGTTGCGACCGCTGGTGTAGGCGGTGAACAGTCGGGAATTTTCGTAGAAGATGTTGCCGTCGACGGTGAAGTTGTTCACGCCGGCCGCAGCGCTGCCGTAAGCCTGCATGCCGTGGTCGGTGTTGTAGAAGATAATGTTGTCGAGGATTTTCTTATAGCCTGTGAGATTCTGGGCGTAGATCCCATGGCCGTGACCGCGGTCAGGCGCGTTCCAGCCGTTGTAGTAGACCAAGCAGCCGTAGGTTTCGAGATCGGTATTAGCACTCCACAAGCCGAAGCCCAACGGATTGTCGTGGACAACGAGGTTGATGAACTTATTGCCCGTGCCGGCGTTGGGAGTGGCGATGGACGGATTGCAGTTAACGTCGGTTGGCCAAGGGCCGGTCTGAGTGCTGGTGCGCGCGGTGCTGGAACTGGCGACTTCGAAGCCCCAGTACCAAGTGTAAGAACCGGTCAGAGAGATGGTGCTGCCCTGCAGGCCGGTGCTGTCAAGCGTGGCGCGTTCGCCAGGGTACTGGCGGACGATGATAGGAGCGGTGCTGGTACCGGTCAGTTTCGAGCCAAACAACCCTTGATAGGTACCGCCACGCAGCCAGATTGTGTCGCCGGGTTTGACAGTGCTCGGTTGGTTCAAGGCCGTTTGCAAATTCCACGGGCTGGCAGCACTGCCGTTACCGGCAGAACTGCCGGTGGGTGTGACGTAGAACTCTGTTGCTTGTGCCGACAGTAATGTCGCGAGCAGGAGTCCGGCGATCTGTCCGATTGGAATTCGACAACGCCGAATGGCTGACCGCGCGGGGGTTGGGTTAGACGACAATGAACTATTGATTGGCTGCGTCGTCCCGACAAGGGGACGAAATGAACGATACGTCATGGTACTTCCTCACTTCTATTTTATCCGTTTTTGTTTTTTGTCTCTCACGAACAGGCTGCGACATTGCCAACAAACGGTGTGCCAAGCACCAGCTCTAATGACTTTCTATCGACTCCTCACAAGTCGCACTGAATTCGATGCTCTCACCTGTCATCGCTTGATGCCTCAGTACACTCGATTTATGGAGAAGTCAAGAAAAAGTCTTATGGGGGGTAGGAGTTTGTCTGATGCTCGCATAGGACTGTTTAATTTCTCTCCGCCGGCAGCCGCGCCAGGGCAATTCACCGTCTCAGTAGAAACCCGATGACCGCCAATCACGCAGCATTCTGCACGTACAACCAACAAGGAAAGTAATTTATGAATACGAAGACATCAGCTGAATTCACCAGCGCCAGTGCCGTTATCAACAAGACACGCAGCGGTGTGCAATCGGAGCCGGGAAATCTGGGGTACCTGGGCGAGAAGCGGGCGCGGTCGTATTTGGCAACGCAGGGTTTCGTGATTCCCAAGGGCCAGTTTCTCGATGTCGTGGCGGCGGAGCTTGAGCAGCTGGAGTGTGAGCAGCTCACGGTCTTCGAGCCTGGCGTCGGGCCGGGATTAGTGCCGGCACATCTGATTCGGGCCGGGGTGCCAAGCAAATTTCAGCAGTGCCGCTACATCGGCGCGGACCAGAACCGGGAGATGTTGGAGTACGCGAAGCAGCTGTGCGCCGAGTCCGATGGCGCCCACGCCGGTAATGGGGCGCGGCGGATGGGGTTGCAGCTGGTGGTGGATTTGGATCTGACGAACAGAAGTTCGGAGCTGTACCGGACGTTGGCGCAGGAACAGGTGGACGTGGTGATCCTCTCGCAGTTCCAGCATTATTTTCCCAACGCCACCGCCAGCCGGCTGGCGAAAAAACTCAGCGCAGACGGCCGGAACTTCATGAGCAAATCCGAGGCGGACAGGTTGTTCTACGACATGCTCAAGCCGGGCGGATTGCTGGCGGTGCTGGATGACTACACGGCCGCTACGGCGGAGGAACACGAGTGGAACCTCGGTCTGTGGGACGCGTTTGTGGTGGCGAACCTGCGCGCACCCGAGAATCTGGCGCGCATCCGCGCAATCGATCCCGAGAAGGCGGCCAAAATCGCAGCGACTTATTGCGGGGTGGATACCGGCGAAGCAATCCGCCGATGTCGGGCGGCGCGGGAGTCGCGACGGGAAAAAGACCACGAGGAGACCTGGAGCCTGACAAGCGCCCGGGCCAGTCTGGAGCAGTTGTACGGGCCGGAGCGGGTCACGGTGTTGCGGCACGAGCAGCTGCCAAATTTTCACCTGCTGCTGGCGCGCAAGGCAGAGGAACCGGTGGCGATGCCGGTACCGGCGAATGTGTTTGCTGATGCGCTTGATCAGCGCCGGGCGGCCTGAACGAAATTTAACCAACCAAGGAGGCGAGTTTATGAAAACGTATCATCTCACACCATTGCAACAGGGCATGGTGTTTCATCATGTTAGCGCGCGTGGCTGTGATCCGTATGCGCGGCAGTTCGTCTGCCGTCTGCCCGAAGTAGTCGCAGTGGAAACGATGGCGAAGGCGTGGGCGGCAGTGGCGGCGCGGCACGAGGTGTTGCGCACCGCAGTTGTGACCGGGACAGATGGGAAATTGACGCAGGTCGTAATCCCGGCGGCGCAGGTGCCGTTTCAGCAATCCGACTGGCGGAACGTGTCGGACGCGATACAAGCGGAGCGCCGGGCGGCATTTCTTCAGCAGGACTGGGAACGCGGCTTCGCTTTGGAGTCGGCTCCGTTGTTGCGAGTGGCGCTCTTTCGCTTGGGCGAAACCGAGTACGAGATGGTGGTCACATTTCATCACGTGGTGTTGGATGGGCGCTCGTTGCTGACGGTTATCCGGGAAGTGTTTGCCGTGTATGAGGCGCTGCAGCGCGGTGAGACGATTGAGTTGCCGCCGGTACGACCGTTTAGCGACCATGTCGAGTGGCTCCAGCGCCAGGACTTTTCGCAAGCCAAAACATTTTGGCGCCAGACGTTGCACGGATTCAGCGCGCTGACGCCGTTGAACATCGACCGCAGCGCGGCGGGCCGCAACGACGCGACCGGCTACGGTGAACGCGAAACGAAGTTGTCTTCCGAACTGACGACGCGGCTGGTAGCGCTGGGCGCCGCGCACGGATTGACTTTGAACACGCTGGTGCAAGGCGCGTGGGCGGTGCTCTTGAGCCGTTACAGCGGGGAACATGACGTGGTCTTCGGCGGCATCCGGGCCTGTCGTCACTCCGGCGTCGACGGCGGTGAGGCGATGGTGGGGATGCTAATCAACACGGTCCCGGTTCGGGCGCAGGTTGATCCCGACCTGCAACTGATTCCGTTCCTCCAGCAGTTGCGAACGCTTTGGACGGCGATGCGGCCTTACGAACACGCGCCGCTGAGTTTGATCCAGAAGTGGAGCGCACTCGGGACGGGTAATCCGTTATTTGCCAGCCTCGTGGTCTGTGAGGGTTGTCTGCTTGGTGAGCGGTTGCAGGCGCAGGGCGGCGCGTGGAGCCAGCGTCGGTTTCGTTTTCAGCAATTAACCACAAGTTTTCCGCTGACAATCAACGGCTTTGGCAGCGAACAACTCGGCTTGCGGATCGTGTTTGATCGGAGCTTGTTCACCGACGCGACAATCGAAAAGACGGTGGGCCATTTAGAAACAGTGCTCGAAGCGATGGCGGCGAACCCGGACCAACGGCTGGGCGAGCTGCCGATCCTGCGCACGGCTGAGCGGCAGCAACTGCTGGTGGAATGGAACGCCACGGCAGTGGACTATCCGGCCGATGCGGTGTTGCACGGTTTGCTTGAGGCGCAGGTGGCGCGCACGCCGGATGCGGTGGCGGTGGTTGCCGACGGCGGTTCGTTGACGTACCGGGACCTCGACAAACGCGCCAACCAATTGGCGTACCATCTGCGTAACCGCGGTGTCGGGCGCGACACTCTGGTCGGCGTCTGCCTCGAGCGGTCGCTGGAAATGGTCGTCGCTCTTTACGGCGTGCTCAAGGCCGGGGCTGCCTACGTGCCGATTGACCCCGATCATCCGCGCGACCGTGTCCGCTATATGCTCGAGGACGCGGCGACGCCGGTGTTGTTGACGCAGGCGCATCTCTTGGAGCGCTTGGACGGTGTGCCGGCAGTGTGCCTGGATCGAGATTGGGACCAGATTTCGCGCCAACCTGACTACAAACCCGCCGAGCGCGCCACTGCCGACACGCTCGCCTACATGATTTACACTTCCGGCTCGACCGGTAAACCCAAGGGCGCGCTGAACACGCACCGCGGTATTTGCAATCGCCTGCTCTGGATGCAGGACCAGTACCAGTTGACCTCCACCGACGTGGTGCTCCAGAAAACACCGTTCAGTTTCGACGTGTCAGTCTGGGAATTCTTCTGGCCATTGCTGACCGGCGCGCGGCTGGTCGTGGCTCGGCCCGGCGGCCATCGCGACCCGGATTATCTGATAAATCTCATCGAGCAACAGCAAGTGACCGTGCTGCATTTTGTGCCGTCCATGCTCCGGCAATTTCTGGAAACACCTGGCGTGGAGCGGTGCCGGTCACTCCGCGAAGTGATTTGCAGCGGCGAAGCGTTGCCGTGGGAACTTCAGCAGCGGTTCTTCGAATTGTTACCGGCCCGGCTCCATAATTTATACGGCCCGACTGAAGCCGCCGTGGACGTGACGCACTGGACTTGCCAACGGTCGGGCGGCTGGCCGGGGATCGTCCCGATCGGTCAGCCCGTGGCCAACTCGCAGACGTATATTCTCGACGCGCGCCTCGCGCCGGTACCCATTGGCGTGCCGGGCGAGTTGCATCTGGGTGGCGTGCAAGTCGGGCGCGGCTACCACAACCGCTTGGACCTGACCGCGGAAAAATTTATTCCCGATCCATTCTCCACCCGGGACGGCGCGCGCTTGTACAAGACCGGCGACCGCGCCCGGTACCTGCCCGACGGCAACATCGAATATCTCGGCCGGCTGGATTTCCAAGTCAAAATTCGCGGACAACGGATCGAACTGGGCGAGATCGAGTGCCAATTGGCCGCCCACCCGGCGGTGCGACAGGCGGTGGTGCTGGCGCGGACGGATGGCGCGGACGAGCCGCGGTTGGTGGCGTATTTGGTCAGCGACAACGGCGCGACACCGGCGGCGCCGGAGCTGCGCAGTTTTCTCGGACAAAATCTGCCCGAGTACATGGTGCCGGCGGCCTTTGTCTGGCTCCCGCAGTTGCCGCTCTCGCACAATGGCAAGGTGGATCGCCGCGCGCTTCCCGCGCCCGAGTTACCGGCGCCGCAGGCGCACGTGCCGCCGCGCACCGAGTTGGAGCGGACGCTGGCCGGTATCTGGCAGGCCGTGCTCCGCGTCGAGACGGTCAGCGTTGAAGACAACTTCTTTGAGTTGGGCGGCCACTCGTTGCGGCTGCTGAAAGTGCAGGTCCGGTTGCAGCGTGAATTGCAGCGCCCGATCGCCGTAACCGAACTGTTTCAGTATCCCACAATCCGCGCGTTGGCCGCATTTCTCGAACAGCCAGCGGCATACATGCAGAACCGCCAGCAAAGCATTCGCGCGCGGGCGCAACAGATGAGGGCCGCAATTATATGAATCCGAACACACCAGCTAAATCTGACCGCGACATCGCCGTTATCGGTATGGCGGGCCGGTTCCCCGGGGCGGCCAACCTCACCAAGTTTTGGCGCAATCTCGCCGCCGGCGTGGAATCCGTCACGCGGTTCACCCGCGACGAACTCGTGGCGGCCGGCGTGAGCGCGGAATTGCTAGCCGACCCATTGTATGTGCCGGCGCGGCCAATCCTCGAGGATGTGGATAAGTTTGACGCGGAATTTTTTGGGATCAGTCCCCGCGAAGCGGAGGTGATGGACCCGCAGCAGCGGTTGTTTCTGGAGACAGCGTGGGAAGCGTTGGAGGATGCCGGCTGCGACAGCGAGCGTTATGCCGGGAGTATTGGTGTCTACGGCGGACAGTCGTTCAATACCTATTTACTCGCCAATCTCTGCACCAACCGCGCGCGCACAGAGGGCTTGTTAAACTTCAGTAGTCCCGGCAGCTATCAAACCTTCCTTGGTAACGACAAGGATTTCCTAGCAACGCGCGTAGCTTACAAGTTGAATCTGAAAGGTCCGGCCGTGACCGTCCAAACTGCGTGCTCGACTTCGCTCGTGGCGATTTGCCAAGCATGTCAGAGTTTGCTTTGCCGTCAGTGCGATATCGCGCTCGCCGGTGGCGTTACCGCGTTCGCGTCACAAAAAACCGGCTATCTCGCGCAAGACGGCGGCATGGCATCGCCCGACGGTCATTGCCGGGCGTTTGACGCGCAGGCGCAGGGAACGGTGTTTGGCAGCGGCGTCGGCCTCGTCGTCCTGAAACGTCTCGCGGATGCCATCGCGGATGGCGACCACATTTACGCCGTCATTAAAGGTTTCGCCGTCAACAACGACGGTGCCGGTAAGGTCAGCTACGCCGCGCCGAGCGTGGATGGCCAAGCCGAAGTGATCGCGCTGGCGCAAGCGTTGGCGGGCGTCAGCGCCGACACGATTCATTACATCGAAGCGCATGGCACAGCGACGCCGTTGGGTGACCCGATCGAAGTCGCGGCGTTGACTCAAGCCTTCCGGCAGACAACCGACAAGACCGGTTTCTGCGGTCTCGGCTCGGTCAAAGGCAATATCGGCCACCTCGACATCGCTGCCGGCGTAGCCGGGTTCATCAAAACCTGCCTCGCGCTCAAGCACGGTCTGATTCCGCCGACGCTGCATTTCACCGCGCCGAGCCCGAAGATTGATTTTGCCAGCAGCCCATTCTACGTCGTTGCCAAGCCGACACCGTGGGCGACCAACGGCACGCCCCGGCGTGCCGGCGTCACCGCGCTGGGCGTCGGCGGCACTAATGCCCACATTGTGCTCGAAGAAGCGCCGGTAGTCGCGCCATCGAAGCCGGTGCGACCGATACAATTGTTGACGCTCTCAGCAAAAACACCGGCCGCGCTCGACGCCGCCACCGCCCAACTCGCCGCGCACCTGACGGCTCAGCCGGATATCAATCTCGCCGACGTGGCGTACACGCTGCAAGTCGGCCGGCGCGCGTGGCCGCACCGGCGCATTATCGTCGCGCGCGACGCGGCTGACTTGCAGCGCGCTTTTACCGGCGTCACGGAGCGGCGCGACGCGCCGGTGGTGTTCATGTTTCCAGGCCAAGGCGCGCAACGGACCAACATGGGGTTGGAGCTGTACCGGACCGAGCCGGTGTTCCGCGACGCGCTCGACCAATGCCTGCGCCTCCTGCCGGCATTGGATTTGCGCGCCGCGTTGGCGTCGGAGGAAAACCTCCGGCAAACCCGGTTCACGCAACCGGCCTTGTTCGCCGTCGAGTACGCACTGGCGCAGTTGTGGCTGAGCTGGGGCGTTCGTCCCGCGGCGATGATCGGCCACAGCGTTGGCGAATTCGTCGCCGCGTGTCTGGCCGGCGTGTTCACGCTCGAAGATGCGTTGCACGTAGTCGCCGAGCGAGCGCGGCTGGTACAGGAACAGCCACCAGGCGCGATGCTCGCGATGCGGTTGCCGGCTGACGAAGTCGAGGCATTGCTCGGTGGCGCGTTATCCATCGCGGCGGTCAATGCGCCGGAATTGTGCGTTGTGTCCGGGCCGTTCGACGCGATTGATGCCTGCGAGCGCCGGCTGAAAGAAAAAGGCCAGGCGAGTGTCCGCCTGAAAACTTCGCACGCATTTCACTCGGCGATGATGGAGCCGGTCATTGCGCCTTTGACCGACTTGCTTCGAAAAATTCGACTGAATCCACCGCGCATCCGCTATGTCTCCACCGTCACCGGTCAATGGATCACCGATGCCGACGCGACCAGCCCCGACTACTGGGCCGGGCACGTCCGACAGACGGTGCGGTTTGCCGACGGCGTGGCGCGGTTGATGGCGGACCCGGCGAATGTGTTGCTGGAGGTCGGCCCCGGCCAGACGCTCAGCGCGTTGGCCCGGCAACATCCGTCCCGCCACCGCGACCAGCCGGTCATCAGTTCGCTCGCTGACGAGGCTGAACAACCGGCCGTGCTCACCGCGCTCGGCCGGCTCTGGCTGGCGGGCGTGACGCTCGATACCGGCGCGCTCTTTGCCGGCGAACGCCGGCAGCGCGTCGCGTTGCCGACGTATCAGTTTCAACGCCAACGGCACTGGGTTGAGCCGGACTGGGGCCGCGCGGAAACGACTGCGAGCGTCGGGACAATGACCGCCGCGCCGGTCGCCGTTATTTTCGTACCGGCAAAGGCGGGAACGGTGGCGGAGCAAGTCCGGGCACTGCTGGCTGAGGTGTCCGGCCGCACCTTCGACGTGACGGACGAGCGGACGCCGCTGGTGGAATTGGGATTTGAATCGTTGTCGTTGACGCAGGTGGCGCTGGTGCTTTCTAAACAGTTTGGCGTGCCGGTCGCGTTCCGCGAATTACTCGGCGACCTCGGTACGGTCGCGGCGCTGGCCGCGCACTTGGAAAAAATCAGCCCGCCACCGGCTGTACCGGCGGTGATCCCGGTCGCGGTGCCGGTAACGGCCACGGCGCCGGTGACGGAGGCGCAACAGGAAATTTGGCTGGCAGCGATGCGCAGCGACGCGGAATCTTGCGCCTTCAACCAGTCCCGCACGTTGCGGCTGCGCGGCCCGCTGCGTCGCGATCTGCTGGAGAGTGCGTTGCGCCAACTCGTGCACCGGCACGACGGATTGCGCACGACGTTCTCCGAGACCGGCGCCACGCAGACGGCCGGGCCGCATGCTGAGCTGACGTTGGTGCTTCACGATCTTTCCGCTGCCGAACCGGCGCAGCGCGAAACGCGGGTGCAGGAAATTTTGGCCATGGATGCCGCGCGATTGTTTGATCTGACGCGGGCGCCATTGCTGCGAACGCAACTTATAAAGTTGGAAGAACAGGAACATCTCCTGGTCTTCACCGCGCACCACATCGTCTGCGACGGCGGGGCGATGGCGTTGTTGTTCCACGAGCTTGGAGAATTGTACACGGCCGGTTGTCGCGGTGTGCCGGCGGTGTTGCCGCCGGTGCGCTCGTTGCTGGCATATGCGCGGGATGAAGTCGCGCTCGCAGCCGGGCCGGGGCGACAGGCTGCGGAAGCGTATTGGCTCCACCAGTATGCGGACGAACCGCCGGTGTTGCAGTTGCCCACAGATTTTTTGCCACCGGCAGAACAGTCCGGCCGCGGTGCGCGAGTGTATATGGCATTGGAGCCGGCGTTGACGCAACAGTTGCGGCAGGCCAGCGCGCAGCAAGGCTGCACATTGTTCACGTACCTGTTGGCCGCCTACTACGTTTTTCTGAACCGGCTCACCGGTCAGACCGATCTCGTCGTGGGTGCGCCGGTTGCCAGCCAGTGTGCCGGCGGCGACGGAGCGTTGGTCGGTCACACCGTGAATTTCCTCCCGGTGCGCGTCGCCGTGCGCGAAGCGGCGCGGTGGAGCGAGCATGTGCAACAGGTGAAGCAGGTCGTCCTCGACGCCCAGGACCACCGGCAGGTTACCTACGGCAGTCTGTTGACGAAACTGAAATTGGGCCGCGACCGCAGCCGCCTGCCGTTGGTGGCAACCTCATTTAACCTAACGAAGGCGCGCCACCGGCGGGAGTTTCTCGACCTGAAAGTGGAGGTGCGAAATAACCCGCACCGCTTTACGAACTTCGACTTGATGTTCGATGTTGTCGATTCCACCGGCGGACTCGAGTTGGAGTGCGTCTATAGCGCGGACTTGTTCGCGCACGCCACCATCCAGCGCTGGTTTCAGCATTATCAAACCTTGCTGGCCGCGGTGGTTGCCCAACCCGGCGACGCGGTGGCGGCGCTGCCGCTCTTGACGGCGGATGAACGCCGGCAACTGTTGGTGGAGTGGAACAACACGGCGCTGGAGGTCCGCCGCGATCAGACGCTGGTCAGTCTGGTCGAGGACCAAGTGACGCGCACGCCCGACGCCATCGCCTTGGTGGCCGGTACCGAGCGGCTGACCTATGCGGAAGTTAACGCCCGCGCCAACCAACTGGCGCATCATTTGCGGCGGATCGGCATCGGGCCGGAGAGTTTGGTGGCGGTCTGCGCCGAGCGGACGCCGGCAATGGCCATCAGCCTCTTGGCCATTCTCAAATCAGGCGGCGCGTATGTGCCGATGGATCCGGCGTACCCGAAAGATCGGACCGCCTTCATTCTCGAAGACGCCGCCGCGAAAGTCCTGGTGACGCAGACCCGATTGTTGGCCGAGTTACCGGCGCACGGCGCGGTTACGGTGAATTTAGATGCGGTGGATCTCGCAGGCGAAAGCCGGGAGAATCCGGCCCGGCTGGCAACGGCCGAAAATCTGGCGTATCTGATTTTCACATCGGGGTCGACGGGGCGCCCGAAGGGCGTGGCCATCGAACACCGGAGCACGGTGGCGTTCATCGAATGGGCGCGGACCGTGTTCACACCGGCCGAGCTTGCCGGCGTTTTGTTTTCGACGTCGGTCTGCTTTGACCTGTCCATCTTCGAGTTGTTCGTGACGCTGAGCTGCGGCGGAACGGCAATCCTCGCCGAGAACGCCCTGCATCTGCCGACGTTGCCGGCCGCCAACGAAGTGACGCTAATCAACACCGTGCCATCAGCCATGGCCGAACTCATCCGCGCTAAGGCGATCCCGGCCAGCGTGCGGGTCGTCAATCTTGCCGGCGAAGCGCTGGCGCAATCGTTGGTGGACGAGATTTATGCGCTGGGCCATATCGCCAAAGTTTACGACCTGTACGGACCGAGCGAAGACACGACCTACTCGACCTACACCTTGCGCACGGCCGGTGGCACCGCCAACATCGGGCGGCCGATTGCCAACACCCAAGCCTACTTGCTTGACGCGCGCCACGCGCCGGTCCCCATTGGAATCCCGGGCGAGATTCTGCTCGGCGGCGCGGGGTTGGCGCGTGGTTACTTGAACCGGCCCGAGCTGACGGCGGAGAAGTTTATCGCCAATCCGTATGGTGCCGGCCGGTTGTATCGCACCGGCGACCGGGGCCGGTACCGGCCGGATGGGCGGATTGAATATCTGGGCCGGCTCGACCGGCAGGTCAAGATCCGCGGGTTCCGCGTCGAGCTGGGCGAGATCGAGGCGGTATTGCGCGCAGTGCCCGAAGTGCGGGATGCGGTGGCCATCGTCCGCGAAGACGCACCCGGTGATCAGCGGTTGGTGGCGTACGTGTTGTCGCGGGACGGCCAGTTACCGGTGGCGGAGCTGCGGAGCCGCGCGAGCGCAAAGCTCCCCAATTACATGGTACCGGCGGCGTTTGTGGAACTGGAACAATTCCCGCTGACGCCGAACGGAAAGGTGGATCGCAAAGCGTTACCGGCACCGGAGCGATCGGCGGTGGAATCGGCGGCCCGCTACGTTGCGCCGCAGACGCCGGCAGAGGAAGAACTGGCAAAGATTTGGGCGGAGGTCTTGCGGGTGGAGCGACCGGGCGCGACCGACAATTTCTTTGCGCTGGGCGGGCACTCGTTGCTGGCGACGCAGGTGATGACGCGGTTGCGCGATACGCGGGGCGTGGCGGTGCCGCTGCGCAGCCTGTTTGATTATCCAACGATTCGGACGCTGGCGGCACACGTGGAAACGCTGCGCTGGGCGCGCGCAGCGCACACCGGCCGACCGGCCGCCAACCTGGTCACGGGTGAGATATGACGTTGAACGAAACACTGATTCAACTCCGCCAAAAGGGTGTTGAACTCTGGGTCGAGGACGGGCGGCTGCGATACGAGGCGCCGATGGGGGCGCTAATGCCGGCGTTGCTGGCGGCGTTGCGCGAACACCGGGCGGGGCTGATCGAGTCCTTGCAGATGGCGACCTGGGAGCCGGCGGCAAAACAGGCCGCGATTCGGCCGATGCCGCGGACGGAGGCGTTGCCGGTGTCGTTTGCCCAGCAACGGCTCTGGTTGTTGGACCAGCTCGAACCGGCTGCCGCCACCTATAATATTCCCTGTATCTTGGAAATGAACGGGCCGTTGAACGTGCCGGCGTTGGAGCGGGCGTTAAGCCAGATCGTGCGCCGCCACGAGGCGCTGCGCACAACGTTCCCGTCGGCCAATGGCAACGAACCGGTTCAAGAAATTGCTCCGGCGCAACCGGTGAGTTTACCGGTGGTGGAAGTGCGGGACGCGGCGGCGGCGCAGCAGCAGATCGAATCGGAAGCGCGCCGGCCGTTTGATTTGGCGCAGGGACAGCTGGTGCGGCTGCAACTGCTGCGGCTTGGGCCCGAGCAGCATGTGTTGCAATTGAATGTGCACCACATTGTGTTCGACGCTTGGTCGTTAGTCGTGTTTGCGCGGGAATTGTCGGCGCTCTACGAGGCGTTTGTTCTGGGCCGGTTCTCGCCACTGGCGGAATTGCCAATCCAATACGCGGACTACGCCGGTTGGCAGCGGGACTGGCTCCAAGGGGCCGTGCTGGCGAAACAACGCGATTACTGGCGGCAGCAACTTGCCGGTGCGTCATTCGCGCTGGAACTGCCGACGGATTATTTGCGACCGCCGGCCCAGACTTATCGCGGGGCGACGTTGTTGGCGCAACTGCCGAAAGAGCTCCGGGATCGGCTGAAGGACTTAAGCCAGCGCGAGGGAGTGACGTTGTACATGACGTTGCTGGCGGCGTTCCAGGTGTTGCTGCACCGGTACTCGGGGCAGGACGATATCCTTGTCGCGTCGCCGAGCGCGGGACGCGATCGCATTGAGACGGAGACATTGATCGGGTTGTTTGTTAATACGCTGGCGCTGCGCGCAAATCTGGCGCGCAATCCATCGTTCCGCGAGTTGTTGCAGCAGGTCCGGGAGACCGCGTTGGACGCGTTTGCCAACCGGGACATTCCATTTGAGAAACTCGTCGAGGAACTCCGCGTCGCCCGGCAGCTGAATCGGTCACCGTTGTGCCAGGTAATGTTCACTCTGCAAAATACGCCGGCACTGGAGTTTCGCCTGCCCCGGCTGCAGGTCGCATCGCGGCTGGTTGACGCCGGGGAGTCGAAGTTTGATTTGACGCTGGCTTTGGAGGAAACGGCCGACGGCTTGGCGGCGCGGTTGACGTATTGCACCGACCTGTTCGCGGAGAATCGGATGCGGAGGTTGCTGGGGCATTACCAGCGGTTGTTGGAAGGAATCGTGGCGGACCCGGAGCAAACGGTTGGCGAGTTGCCGCTGCTGACGACCGCCGAGCGTCATCAGTTGCTCGTCGAATGGAATGCGACCGCCGCCGATTATCCGCAGGATGTCTGCCTGCACGAGCTGGTTGAGCGGCAAGCTCAGAAAACGCCGGACGCCATCGCGGTGGTTTGCGGCGACCAACAGTTGACCTACAGCGAGTTGAATGTCCGCGCGAATCAACTGGCCCAACACCTGATCGCTCACGGCGTCAAGCTGGAGAGTTTCGTCGGTATCTGCCTTGAACGATCAGTGGAGATGGTGGTGGCGCTTTGCGGTGTACTGAAGGCCGGTGCCGCGTATGTGCCGATTGATCCGACTGAGCCGGCCGAGCGCTTGACGTTCATGCTGGCGGACGCGGACATGCCGGTACTGCTGACGCAACTAGCGCTGTGCCACAAATTACCAGTGCGCCAGGGTTGTGTCATCTGTCTCGACGCCGATTGGGCGCAGATTTCCCGTTGTGATTCGACGGCGCCGGCTACTGGCGTAACGGCTGAAAATCTTGCATATATGATTTACACCTCGGACTCGACTGGCCAGCCGAATGGCGCGCTGAACACGCAGCGCGGTATCGTTAACCGTTTGCTTTGGATGCAGGCTACCTATCCGTTGGACGCTGCGGATGTGGTCTTGCAGGAAACGCCGTTCAGTTCCGATGTATCGGTCTGGGAAATTTTCTGGCCGTTGATTGCCGGTGCGCGGCTGGTCGTGGCCCGGATGGATGGGCACCGCGATCCGGATTATCTGGTCGAGTTAATCACACGGCTAGGGGTGACGGTGGTGCATTTCGTTCCGTCAATGCTCCAATATTTTCTGGAGGCGCTAGGCGTGGAGCGGTGCCGGTCGCTGCGGCACGTCTTCTGTAGCGGCGAAACATTGTTGTCCGCATTGCAGGAGCAGTTTACTGCCCGGCTCGGCGCGCAACTGCACAATCTCTACGGTCCGACCGAAGCCGCAGTGAACGCAACCGCGTGGACCTGCCGTCGCAACAACCACCGGCGGTGCGTGCCGATTGGCCGACCGAGTGCCAATACTCAGATTTACATTCTCGATCGTAATCTCCAACCGCTGCCGATCAGTGTTCCCGGCGAATTGCACATCGGCGGCGTGCAAGTCGGGCGCGGCTATCACAACCGGCCCGAACTGACTGCCGAGAAATTCATCGCCGATCCGTTTCGTTCCGAACCTGGCGCGCGCCTGTACAAGACCGGCGACCTAGCACGCTACCTGCCTGATGGCAGCATCGAGTATCTCGGCCGGGCGGACCAGCAGGTGAAGGTTCGCGGCTATCGCATCGAGTTGGGGGAAATCCAAGCCGTACTCCAACAGCACCCACAAATCCGCGAATGCGTCGTCATCAGTCGCGAAGACACGCCAGGCGATAAAAGCATTGTGGCATATGTCGTCGGCAAGAACGGCGCGCTGCCGAATGCGCCGGAGTTGCGCGACTACCTGCGGCAATGGTTGCCAGAGTATATGCTCCCGGCAGCGATCATGCGGCTGTGGTTATTGCCGCTCCGCCCGAACGGGAAAGTTGATTACCGTGCCCTGCCAACGCCGATCGGCGTCGAGCCGAAAATGCCGCCGGACGCGCCGCGCACGGCTACCCAAAAATTGGTCGCCAGCATCTGGGCGGAGCTGCTCCACGTGCCAAACTTGGGGATTCACGATAACTTTTTTGCCGTGGGCGGTCACTCGCTGCTCGCGGTGCGGATTGTCGCACGGCTGCGCGGCGCGGTGGAGAGCGAGCTACCGCTGCGTACCATTTTCGAAAAACCGACCGTCGCCCAATTTGCCAGCCACTTGGACAGTTTGCCGCAGACGCGAGGGATACAGACGGAGCACTTATCAACTGATCGCCGGTATCAAGGGAGAACTATGACGCTAGACTGCTTGTTAACGGATTTGCGCGAGAAAAAAATTGAGTTGTGGGTCGAGGGTGACCAGTTGCGGTATCGCGCGCCCGACCAGACATTGACTCCGGAGTTGCTGGAACTGGTGCGGGAGCACAAGCCCGAGTTGATCGGTTTTCTGCGCGCGGCGGCGGGTGCGACGGCTGTCCGCAAGCCGGTCTTGCAGCCGGTGGTCCGCGCGGCCCACGTGCCGTTGTCATTCGCGCAACAGCGGCTCTGGCTATTGGATCAAATCGAACCTAACCGGCCGACCTATAATATTCCCTTGGCGCTCCGCTTGCGTGGGACGCTTGATGTTGCCGCGCTCGAACAGTCGCTCAACGAAATTTGTCGCCGGCACGAAGTCTTGCGCACGACATTCTCCGGTGGCCAGAACGGCGAACCGTGTCAGGTCATTGCCGCGCCGGTGTCGGTGCCTTTGCCGGTTGTTGATTTGCGCGGATGCGCGGTGGAGGCGGAAGAATGCCTGCGCGCCGAAGCGCGGCGCCCTTTTAATTTAGCGATCGGGCCGGTGGTTCGGTGGAAACTGTTGCAGGTGGCCGACGACGAACACGCGCTGCTGTGGAACGTGCATCACATTGCGTTCGACGGCTGGTCCATCGGTGTGCTGGCGCGGGAGTTGTCGGCGTTGTATGGCGCGTTTGTCGCGGGCCAGGCGAGTCCATTGCCGGAGTTGCCGGTCCAGTACGTTGATTTCGCGGCGTGGCAGCGCGACTGGTTGCGGGGCGAGGTGTTGGAGCGGCAACTCACCTTTTGGAAAAAGCAGCTCGCCGGGTCGAGCCTCGTGCTGGAGCTACCGGCGGACCGTCCGCGTCCGCCGACGCAAAGCACCCGGGGTGCGGACATCCCGTTCGAGCTTTCCAAACGCGCCGGCGATGCGCTGGAACAATTGGGCCGCCGCGAAGGCGCGACGCTGTTCATGACGCTGCTGGCCGCGTTTCAAGTTTTGCTCCACCGGCATTCTGGGCAGGACGACATCATCGTCGGCGCGCCGGTTGCCGGGCGCGATCTTGTCGAGACCGAGGGGTTGATCGGGTTCTTCGTGAACACCGTGCCGGTGCGTGGCGACCTTTCCGGTAATCCGTCGTTCCGCCAATTCCTCCAACAGATTCGGGAAACGGCGTTGGGTGTGTTTGCACATCAGGATATCCCATTTGAGAAACTGGTCGAGGAGCTGCAGCCGTCGCGCGACTTGAGCCGGTCGCCATTGTTCCAGGTTATGTTTCTTTTCCAGAACACGCCGGTTCAGCCGTACAAATTACCGGGCGTAACGGTCACGCCGATGCAGGTCGAGACCGACACCGCCAAGTTCGATTTGGGAATCGAGCTGTGGCAGACGGAACAGGGATTGCGCGGCCGTCTCCAGTACTGCACCGATCTCTTCGATGAGGCGCGGATGCGGCGCTTGCTCGGCCATTTCGCGACATTACTCGACGGCATCGTTGCCAATCCCGACCAACGCGTTGGCGACTTGCCGTTGCTGACAGCGGCGGAACGGCAGGAGACTTTGGTGACGTGGAACGCGACTGCGGCCGAGTATCCGCAGGATATTTGCGTGCCGGCGTTGATTGAAGCGCAAGCGTGGCGTACGCCCGACGCGGTGGCCGCGGTGTTCGGCGACGCGACGCTGACCTACCAGCAGTTGAACCAGCAGGCCGACCAGCTCGCGGCGTGGTTGCGCGAGCAAGGCGTCGGCCCGGAACAACTCGTCGGTCTCAACGTCGAACGCTCACTGGAAATGCTCATCGCAGTGCTCGGCGTCAGCAAAGCCGGTGGCGCGTATCTGCCGTTGGACCCGCTGTTCCCAGCCGAGCGGCTAGCGTTTATGACCGAGGACGCCAAACCGCACGTGATCTTGACCCGGGAAAAAGTTCGCGCGGCATTGGACGGGCCGAAGTTACCGGCGGTCGCTGCCGGTACGACGCCGGATAATCTCGCGTACGTTTTGTACACCTCCGGCTCGACCGGCAAACCGAAAGGCGTCCAGATCACGCAGCGGGCGGTGGTGAACTTCCTCGCCAGCATGCGCCGAGAACCGGGATTGACGGCAGCGGACGTGCTGTTGGCGGTGACGACGCTGTCGTTTGACATTGCCGGGCTGGAATTGTTGTTGCCGCTGACGGTCGGGGCGCGCGTTGTGATTGCCAGCCGGGCGGTGGCGGCGGATGGCGCGCAGTTGGCCCGGCTGCTGGCGCAGTCGCAGGCGACCGTGTTGCAAGCGACACCGGCAACGTGGCGGATGTTGTTGCAATCAGATTGGCCGGGCGATTCGACACTGAAAATGTTGTGCGGTGGCGAAGCGTTACCGGCGGATCTTGCCGAACAATTGCTGGCGCGGGGCGGTGAGCTGTGGAATTTGTACGGCCCGACTGAAACGACGATCTGGTCGGCTGCGAGCCGTGTCGAGCGCGGTCAACCGGTGGTGGTGGGCCGGCCGATTGCCAATACGACATTTTACGTGGTGGATCAGGCACTGCAACCGGTGCCGGTCGGCGTGCCGGGCGAGCTGCTGATCGGCGGGCACGGCGTGGCGCGCGGTTACTTGAACCGACCGGAACTGACAGCGGAGAAATTCATCGCGAACCGGTTCGGCGAAGGCCGGCTGTACCGGACGGGCGATTTGGTCCGGTATTGCGCCGCTGGCACGCTCGAATTCCTCGGCCGGCTCGACAATCAAGTGAAGGTGCGCGGGTTCCGCATCGAGCTAGGTGAGATTGAAGCGTTGCTGCGCGCGCACGACGACGTGAAACAGGCGGCGGTGACGATGCGCGAAGACACGCCCGGCGACAAGCGGCTCGTGGCCTACATTGTGCCGGCCGCGGAACCGGCGCCGAACGCGGCGGCGCTCCGGACTTGGCTGAAGAAAGAGTTGCCGGATTATATGGTGCCGGCGGCGTTCGTGACGCTGGCGGCGTTGCCGTTAACGCCGAACGGCAAAGTGGACCGCAAAGCATTGCCGGCACCGGAACATAAACGCGCGGTGGCGGACGAGACGTTTGTCGCGCCGCGCGATCCGCTCGAGGAACAACTGGTCAGGATTTGGGGAAAGACATTTGGGCACAATCACATCGGGGTACGTGACAACTTTTTCGAGCTAGGCGGACATTCGTTGCTGGCGGTGCGGCTGTTCGCGCAGGTGGCGCGCTTCACCGGTAAAGAGTTGCCGTTGGTAACGTTATTCCAGGCGCCGACGATCGAACAGCTGGCCGGGGTGTTGCGGCAACAGGGCTGGGAATCGCCGTGGTCGTGTCTGGTGCCGATCAAGGAAAGTGGTTCGAGGCCGCCGTTTTATTGCGTCCACGGCGTTGGTGGCAACATTTTGGAATATCTCGACCTCGCGAAATACATGGACGCCGACCAGCCGTTTTACGGAATCCAGGCCGGCGGGTTGGATGGAAAACGGCCGCGTCTAAACCTGACCGTCGAGGGAATGGCGGCGCAGTATCTGAAGGAGATTCGCGCGTTTCAGCCGCAAGGGCCGTATTACCTCGGCGGATCATCATTTGGCGGGACGGTGGCCTACGAAATAGCGCAACAGCTACGGGCGGCCGGCGCGGAGGTCGGGCTGCTGGCGTTTTTCGATACGAACGGGCCCGACTATCCGCAATATTTGCCGGGTACTACGGCGTGGCAGCGCAAGTTGCTGGGATTGCGCAACCGGGTGGCGTTGCATTGGGACAACTTGCGAGCGGCGGAGGGGCGTCACCGGCTGGAATATGTTTGGGTCAAGGCGCAGAAATGGGCGCGCGGTTTGGTCTGGCTGGCGGCGCGAAATATCCGGCACCGGTGGAAACGATTACGGGAGCGAACGGAGCAGTTGTGGTTACCGGCAACCATTCGCCAGGTGCAGCAAGCCGGGCGCTGGGCGGCGTTGGATTACGTGCCGAAGCCGTACGCGGGTCAGGTCGCACTGTTTCGCGCGACGGAACAGCCGCGCGGAATCATTCCCGATCCGACGCTGGGGTGGGGGAAGTTGGTGTTGGGCGGATTCGAGATTTACGACACGCCGGGACATCACGGGGCGGTCGTGCGCGAGCCGCGTGCGCGGGTGACGGCCCAGCAATTGCGCGACGCGCTGTCCAAAACACAAGGCAACATCGGTGCCACGCCGGTTGTGCGTGTCGAGGAGATGGTGCTTCAATGAAAACTCTCAGTATTGCCACAGCGGTCACAGCTAAGGTTTCAGCACCGGCAACATTTGCGATTCCCTTTTACCGGGCCAGCATCGGGCAGGCGGAGATTGACGAGGTCACGGACACATTGCGCAACGGGTGGCTGACGACCGGGCCGAAGACCCGGCAGTTCGAGGCGGAGTTTGCCGACTACATCGGGCAGAAACACGCCGTGGCGTTGAACTCGTGTACGGCGGCGTTGCACCTCGCGCTGGAGGCGATCGGCTTGAAACCGGGGCAGTCGGTGCTGGTGCCGACATTGACGTTTGCGGCGACGGCGGAAGTGGTGCGGTATTTTAACGCGAAGCCGATTCTGGTTGATTGCCGGGAGACGGATTTCAACCTTGATCCCGCCGACGCGGAGGCGAAACTACAGGCGGCCCGGCAACGCGGCGAAGAAGTGGTGGCAATGTTGCCGGTGCATTACGGCGGCCAGATCGGCGACATGACCGGATTGCTGCAGGTGGCGGAGCGTTACGATTTGAAGGTGATCGAGGATGCGGCGCATTGTTGCCCGGCGTACTACCGGCCGGACGCGGCCGCGCCGTGGCAATCGGTGGGATCGGAGGCGGCGATCAGTTGCTATTCGTTTTACGCGAATAAGACGATTACGACCGGCGAGGGCGGCATGGCGTGCACGGCAAACGACGCGTACGCGGACCGGATGCGGATTATGTCGTTGCACGGGATTTCGCGCGATGCCTGGAAACGGTTCAGCGCGGACGGTTCGTGGTACTACGAAATCGTCGCGCCGGGATTTAAGTACAACCTCACCGACATCGCCGCCGCTATCGGGCTGCACCAGGTGCGCAAGGCGGACCGGCTGCACCAGCAACGCCGGCGTTGGGCGGCGCATTACACCCAGAAACTCGGCGAGATTGAGGAATTGATTTTGCCGCGCCAGCAACCGAATCGGATTCACTCGTGGCATTTATACGCGGTGCGGTTGCGGCTGGACCGGTTGCGGATTGACCGCGCCGCGTGCATTGAGGAACTAAAACAGATGGGCATCGGCACTAGTGTGCATTGGTTGCCGCTGCACATGCACCCGTACTACCGGGACACTTACGGTTACCAGCCCGAAGACCTGCCGCAGGCGGCGGCGTTGTATCCGGAAATCATCAGCTTGCCGCTGTACCCGGATATGACGGAGGCGACGGTGGATTACGTCTGCGATGCGCTGAAGACCATCATCGCGCTGCATTTGAAATGACATGAACTACGCCTTTGCAAAACGCTTTTACGATGTCGGCTGGGCTGTGCTTGGTTTGGTGGTACTGAGTCCGGTACTGGCGTTGATTGCGGTGCTGGTGAAGTTTTCCGACGGCGGGCCGGTGTTGTTCCGCCAGCAACGCGTGGGGCAGGGTGGCCGGTTGTTCTGGATCTGCAAGTTCCGGACGATGGTTGGCGCCGCCGAACAACGCGGACCCGGGGTGACGCGGGACGGCGATACGCGGATCACGCGGACGGGCCGCTGGCTGCGCAAGTCCAAGCTCGATGAGTTTCCGCAGCTCTGGAACGTGCTGGTTGGTGAGATGAGTTTTGTCGGGCCGCGTCCGGAATTGCCGCGGTACGTGGCGCGGTACACGCCGGTACAGCGGGAGATTTTGCGGTTCAAGCCTGGGATCACGGACCTAGCGACGCTGGCGTTTCGCAACGAAGAAGACTTGCTGGCGTCGGCGTCGGACATCGAGGTGTTTTATATGACGCACTGCGTGCCGCGAAAGATCGAGCTGAACCTCCGGTATCAGGCGCAGGCCAATCTCTGGCAGGACACAAAGGTCATCCTGCGCACGCTTTTTATCCGGAACGAATCGAAACTTGCGCGGGAAACTGCGCCAGAAGGGATCGTATGAACAGCATGAAACACAACATTCGCAGCGGCGCCGCCGCTTGGAAATACACGCAATACACGCTGGCAAAAATCGTGCGCGGGGCATGGCACGGGATTCCGGCACGGTGGCAGCTGCCGGCGATTGTGCTGGCGTACTCGGTCGTGCTGGTCGGGAGTTTGTGGTTGGCATATTTGCTGCGGTTCGAGTTTGTGCTGCCGGCGACGGAAGTAGATCAGTTGTGGCGGACTGGGCGCTGGCTGATTCCTTTGAAAGCAGTGGCGTTACTAGGGGTGGGTCAGTTTGCCGGGTTGATGAGTTATTTCGGGTGGCGCGATTTGCGCCGGTTGTTCTGGTGCCTGAGCGGCGTGCTCGGATTGGCTGGTGCAGTGTGGTTTGTGACGGACGGAGCGGCGGTGCCACCGCGGAGCGTGTTGGTGATGGATTTTGCGTTGTCGTTTCTGACGTTGGCCGCAGCACGTTTGTGTTGTCGACGGATCCGGGAGATGGGTGCGGACCCGGCGCAACAGAGTCCCAGCGCGGTGAAGCGGATTGGAATTATTGGGGCGGGCGATGCCGGGGCGGCGTTGGCTTGCGAACTGTTTGAGAAGCCGCATGCCGGAATGGTGCCGGTATTATTTGTGGATGACAATCCAGCGAAATGGAATTCCCAAATCCATAACGTCCCGGTGGTTGGTCCGCCGGAGGTGTTACTGGCGAAGGCGATGGCGACGCGGTTGGATCAGGTAATCATCGCCTTGCCGGCGGCTTCGGGCAAGCGGATGCGGGAGCTGGTGCAAATGTTGCGGCAGGCGAATTTGAAATTCGAGACGGTACCGTCGTTGTCGCAATTGGCATCGGGCCAGGTACGCGTGAGCCAGATTCGGCCGGTGGACATTGCGGACCTGTTGGGACGTGAACCGGTGGCGCTGGAGACGGAGAACATTCGTAATCTGTTGCAGGGGCGGGTGGTGCTGGTGACGGGTGCCGGCGGTAGCATCGGTAGTGAATTGTGCCGGCAGATTGCGACGTACCGGCCGCAGTTGTTGTTGCTGCTGGAGCAGAGCGAGGGGCAGTTGTTCCGAATTGAACAGGAGCTGATTGGTCGCGGCCATACCGGCACGATCGTGCCATTGATCGGCAATCTCCTCGATGAGCGCCGGCTGCGGGAGATTTTCGAACAGTACCGGCCGCAGGTGCTGTTTCATGCCGCCGCCCACAAACACGTGCCGTTGATGGAGTGTCATGCAGCCGAGGCGATTAAGAACAACACATTGGGGACGGTTCGGCTCACCCGGCTGGCCGTGACGTACGGGGTGCGCCGGTTTGTGTTTATCTCCACCGACAAGGCGATCAATCCAACCAGTGTCATGGGGGCGACGAAACGGTTGGCGGAGATTTACCTGCAAGCCGTCGCGGCGCATAGCGGAATGGATACGAAGTTCATGGCGGTGCGGTTCGGCAATGTGTTGGATTCTTCGGGGAGTGTGGTGCCGACATTCCGGGAGCAAATTGCCGCCGGTGGGCCGGTCACGGTGACGCACCCGGAGATGACGCGCTACTTCATGACGATTCCGGAGGCGGTCGGCTTGGTCTTGCAAAGCGCGACGCAGGGGCAGGGGGGCGAGATTTTTGTGCTGGATATGGGGCAGCCAGTCAAAATTGTGGACTTGGCGCGCAACCTCATCGAGTTGTCCGGGTTGAAACCTGACACGGACATTGAAATTCGTTTTGTCGGGACGCGGCCCGGCGAGAAGTTGTTCGAGGAGATCAGCTGTGACGGCGAACGTATGCATCGCACGGAGCACCCCAAGATTATGCGTTTCATTTCCCCGCCGGCACAACTGGAGTTGGTGGAGGACTATCTGGCGCAATTAGAAAGGGAGATGCACGTGAGCAACGCCAGCCAATTGAAGCTGCAACTGAAGAAGTTTATCCCCGAGTACCAGCCCTTTCTGGGGCCGAATTTCGCCGCAATGGAACCCGCCGTAACAGTGGACACCAAGCCCCAACGCAGCCGGACACCGGCCTTGGCGCTGGCGGTAGAACCGTAGTTAACACAACGCGACAAATGGAGGACTGATGATGAGCTGGAAGCCGATATTGGGAATGGTAGTCGGGAGTGTTTTGGCGGTGGTGGCGAATAGCGGCGCGGCAGATCCGTTGGTGCCAACGGTTGTGCCGCCGGAGATGTTAGCGCCAAAGGTCGCTGAACACGGGCTACGACTGGGGGCGTTCGACCTGCACGCACGGATGAGCGGCGGTATGACGTACGATGACAACATCACGTATAGCAGTACAAACCGTCAGTCGGATTTGATCGGCGTAATTGCGCCGCAGATTTCGGCGGTGATGGATCGCCGGGACGGAGATTACGGCACATTGTTGTCATTGGGTTACCAGCCAACGGTGTTGCTGTTTAGTGACCACAGCAACAACGACACCATTGATCAAAATGTGAAATCCAGTTTCCAGTGGTCTGGATCAAAGCTGACGTTGGGATTGAGTCAGGCGTTTGTCCAAACCTATGGTGGCGTGGTCGAAGTGGGTGACAGGGTGCGTCAGAAGATCTACAACACTGAGCTGACCAGCAAGTACGCGCTGAGTGAGAAGACTTCGATTGAGGTAAACCCGCGGCTGACAGTGACTGATAGCGATAACTATGTCGGGTCACGCGACTGGGGTGTGGATACCTTTTTAAACCACGAGCTGGGCACCAAGCTGACCGGCAGCCTCGGCACGACGGTGGGCTACCTCGATGTCGATGACGGCCCGGGACAACGCTACGTCCGAATGTTGGCGCGGCTTAGGTATGCCGTGGCCACCAAGGTGGACCTCACCATGTCCGCCGGCAGCGAGTGGCGGCACTACAACAGTGGGGTGAGCGATGATTGGGAGCCGGTGTTCGGCGTGAGCGGTGTTTATCGTCCATTTGATGGAACCACGCTAACGCTCGAAGCTCACCGGCGTGAGGAGTTTTCCATTCTGACTACTGGGTTGAATTACTTGACCACGGGCTTCACGGCGGAGATTCGGCAACGGATTTTCGAGCATTATTTTGTGGGGGTAGCAGGTGGTTACGACAACCGAGACTACCGCGCTGCCGAGTCGGTGGTCAGCACGTCACGCAATGATAACTATGGGTTGGTTCGCGTCGTTGCCGGCGTGCAGTGGATTGAGCGGTGGACGGTCAGCGTGTTCTACCAGTACCAAACAAACGGCTCGAACGAGGGTATCCATGATTTCTATGACAACAAGGTTGGCCTGCAAAGTTCCTGGGGATTCTAAACCGGCAAGGAGGAGACAAATGAAAATGCACATGGTTTCGCGATGGAGTGTGATGGTGATGTTGGGATGGCTGTGTTCGCTGGTGGTCATGGTGACGGCCGGCGCGCCGCGCCTCGCTGCGGCCGAACCTGAATCGAAGGTGCACCGGTTGGGGCCGGATGATTTGCTGGAGATAAAAGTATTCCGGCAGCCCGATCTTGAGACGCGGGTGCGCCTCACGGAGGATGGGGTGGTGATGTTGCCGTTGCTCGGCTCGGTTGTGTTGTCGGGTAAGACTGTCGCGCAGGCGCGGGTGCTGATCCGTGATTTGCTTGCGAAGGATTATCTGGCCAACCCGCAGGTAACGGTATCGGTCATTGAATACGGCAAGTGCTCATTCACTGTACTCGGTGAAGTCCAGAGGCCGGGAAGTTATGAAATCCCACCCGATCAGTCCTATCATCTCCTACAGGCAATTGCCGTGGCGGGCGGTTATACGCGGCTGGGCGCACCGGGGCGGGTCACGGTCCAGCGCGTGCAGGACGGCAAGAAACAGGCTTACCGGCTCGATGCTGGCGCGATGGCGACGGACCCGCAAGTAGCACTGTTTGCAATCCGGCCCGGCGACACGGTTATAGTTGGTGAAAAAGTATTTTAAGCCGCCACAACAGCAACAACGAAAGCGAAAGAATTTATGTTTGATAATGATTTCCAACAAGAGCAACTGCCGGTGAATTCTACATCGGCAATAAATCTGCAAACGATTCGGCACGCGTTACGGGAGCGGTGGTGGGTGATTGCGACTTGCGTGCTGGTGACCGGCGGTGTGGCGTTGATCTACGCGCTGATCGCGCGGCCGGTTTATGCGTCCACGGTAGTGCTGAAATACGTCGCGGAAGCGCCAAAGATCCTCGCGATTGAGAAAGTGGTGGATGGCGACGCCCGCAGCAAAGACGTGCGTGATGAGAATATGAAGGAGGTCCGGGAGGTTATCAAAAGTCCGCCGTTGTTGGCGCAGGTAATCGAACGCAACAACTTGGCAGCGGCCCCGTGGTTGCTTGGGACTAGAGCGTTGCCGGCGCGGTTGCTGAGCCTGCTGAATGTGGAGCTGCGACCGGGAACAGCGTTCATTGATGTCCGTGTGGAGCATGCGAATCCCGAAGTGGCCGCCCGTCTAGCCAACGCGGTGGCACAGGAATTCATCCGGGAAGACAGCGAGAGTTACAAGGCGACGTCGCAGTTGGCGACGACGTTTCTGGCGGAAGAATCACAGCAGTTGCAATGCAAGCTGGTCGAGTGCGAAACAAAGTTGCAGGGGTACAGGGATCAGTCATTGCCGGTGGAGCAACGCCAGGAGGTCGCGATCGAAGGGTTGAAGGCGTTGAACCAAAAAGTGAGTGAGGCGAAGGTGGAGCGCATTCGCTTGGAGTCGGAATACGTTCCCGCGCTCAATGCAGCGACCAATGTCCAGCAATTGCTCACCATCCCGCGCGTCGCCGCCGACCCGATCGTGACGACACTTCGAGCCAGTCTTGTAGAGCAGGAAGTCGGATTTGCCACGGTGCGCCAAGTGTACAAGGAAAACCATCCCGCCCATCTGGAAGCGCTGGGGAAACTAACCGAGACCCGGCAGGCGTTGTCCAGCGCCGCGCTCAAGGCGGTGGCCACGATGCGCATGGCATTTGATAACTGCATGGAGCGTGAGCAGACGTTGAAGAGGGAGCTGGAACTAGCGGTACAGGCGGCCCGGCTGCACGACCCACAAGCCATTCAGCACGCGATGCTAATGCGGGAACGGGACCAATACCGGGCCCTCTACGATGCGCTGATTAAACGAATGGTGGAGACCCGGATTGCCGGCAGCTTCGAGATGCAGCGCGTTCAGGTCTTTCGCAAAGCTGAACCGGCGAAGTTACCGGTCCGTCCGCAACGCTTACTGATTGTGATCTTGGGATTCACCGGCGGCTTGTTTGGTGGCGCGTTGCTGGTCATCGGGCTGACGTTGTTTGATGATTCAGTGAAGACATTAAACGAGGCGGAGCAGTTCCTTCGGTTTCCGGTCTTGAGCACAGTTCCACACATCAAGGCATTAATCGAGGGTGGGGGGCAGATTGTGATGAACGACCGCTTGCCGACGTCCGGTGCGGAATCATTCCGGTCGCTTCGCGCGTCGTTGTTATTAAGTGATCGCGAGGAGAAGCACCGCAGCTTTCTGTTTACGAGTACGCTGCCTAAGGAAGGAAAAACGTTTTGCTCACTCAACTTCGCCGTCAGTCTGGCGCGGCAGGGATTGCGAACGCTATTAGTGGATTGTGATTTGCGGCGCCCGATGTTGACGGAGATAATGCTCGGCAAGAAGGCCAAAGCTCCTGGCTTGACTGATGTGCTGAACGGTGAGCCGGCTGCAATTTCGGAAACCGCCACGAAGAACCTCTTCTTTTGTGCTGCCGGGAGTCAGGTTGGTGATGTCTCGGAGTTGTTGTCGCAACGGCAGCTAAAAACATTTCTGGAGACGGCCTTGCTCCGGTTCGACCGGGTGGTGATTGATTCGGCACCAATCGCCGGAATTAGCGATACGTTGTTGCTGGTGCATGATGTGCACGCGGTCTGCCTTGTCGTGCGCGCCGGGCGCACCTCGCGGGGAGCTGTCATCCGGTCAATTCAAATGCTGCGGACGGCGGGCGCGCCATTAGTAGGGACAATCCTGAATGCCGTCCCGCGGTCGCGCATGGCCGCGTATGGCGATCCATACTACGATTATGGCTACGGTTATTCCCGGCATGGTGGGAATGGAAACGGGTCGGACAACTAAGGCTGGTCACCGTTCGACGGCCAGTGCGGCGACTGCGGTGTCGGTCGGTTTCCAGGTGGTCCACGACCAGCGCCGGCCGTCGTCCGTCGCACATGCCTCAGACGTATTACGCAGCAGCGAGGTGAAATCCGTTCGAACCAGTGGATCTGTGAGCCCTTCGCCACGGGCTTTCACAATCGCCTCCTTTAGCGTCCAGAGCGTGTAAAACGCCTGCGCTTGTTCCGGCGGCAAAAGTTGGTGGATATGGGTTGCCTCATTTGGATGAAAAAAGCTGTCCACAATGTCAGTCCAGTCGAACTCCGTGCGGCATTGCGCAAGATCAACGCCGAGTGCTGTGTTCCAGGCGAATCCATAAAGCGCGTGGCCTTGTGCGACCGAGAGATTGAATTGCAGATTGCCTTGCAAACACGGCGTCGCAAGTTGCGGTTTACCAAATGGATTTGTGGTGAATTCAATACCGGCTGCCGGTCGGTCGATGTAGCTAGCCACGAGTTGGCGGAGTAAGGCGCGCCGAACAATGAAGCGCTGGCGATCTATAGGGAAACGAAATTTCGCAGCCCGTTCGCGTTCTGTTGCGCTGAGGAGTTTCTCCAAGTCAGCCACGAGGCAACCGGGTTGGTCCAAGTCAGTGAGCCAGAGTTGAATCGCGCCAATCGCCAAATGTGTCGCCGTCACCGGAACGTCCCGGCGTTGAAACACCGGCTCCGCATCCTGAAGATTAGCGACCGCCAACTGGCTCCATCGCAGTTCGAACATATCAACATTGTGCAGCCCAACCCCGCGTAAGTCCATAACGGAATCGGCTACCGAACCGAAAATGACGGCGATCCAAAACGCGCGATGACCGGGATTGTTTTCAACGGAACTGGAGCGGTGAGCAATTCACCGTTTTGCAGTGGGATCCAGCGAGTAGAGGGAAAACCGACGACGGCTGTTGGAAGTTAAGGGTGTGAAGTTTTGCGGAGCGTGACAACAGCCGTCAGTGAACTGATGAACAAGGAAATGATAAAATATGTCAACTCAAACTAGACCGACTGCCATTCGTGGCAAGGCCAAAATCCTAATTGTTGACGACCACCCATGTGTGCGGCTTGGGATTTCTCACTATCTCGGGCAAGCGGCAGATTTAGCCGTGTGCGGCCAAGCCGGCACCGGGGCGAAGGCGTTGCGCGCCGTCAATATGCTGAATCCCGATCTGGTGCTAGTTGATCTGATGCTGCCGGGACGGGATGGACTGGAATTAATCAAGCAGGTCAAAGCCGTGCATCCCGAGTGCCGGATGTTGGTGTTTTCCATGTACGACGAATCACTGTACGCCGAGCGAGCGTTGCGAGCGGGCGCCTGTGGCTATGTGATGAAGGATGAACCGTCAGAACGTCTAGTGGACGCCATTCGCCGCGCATTAGCCGGCGAGACGGTTCTTGGTCATCGGGCTGTCGAACGGGTTTTGCGACGGCTGTCCGATGGGCAATCGAGTGTGCAGGCGACGCCGATGGAGTTGTTGAGTGACCGGGAGTTGGAAATCTTTCGGCTGATTGGAGAGAGCCATCGGCGCGGGCGAATTGCCGAGGAACTCAATATAAGCGTGAAGACCGTTGAATCCCATCGGACTCATATCCGTCAGAAATTAGGGTTCAAAAACGCCACGGAGTTATACCAATACGCGACCCAGTTTGTTCAGGAAGACTCTGCGGCTGGGGATGCCAAAACCTTAGCTGCGGCGTAGGGCAAGACAATCAAACATGTCAACTTTTACGTATAAGGCCAAAACCAGAACCGGGGAAGCCGTCGCCGGTACGCTCAGCGCCGGAGACCGGCATATGGCGCTGGCGGAACTCGGGCGGCGCGGTTATTTCCCGTTGCGCGTGGACGCGACGGAAGCGGCGGCGCACCAAAAAAAAATTACCGGCGGACTGCACGGGCGGGTGTCGATGCGCGACGTGCTGATGTTCACTCAGCAGCTTTCAAGTCTGTTGCGTTCCGGGATGTCATTGAGCGAGGCGATTGAGGTATTGGAACGGCGATCGCAGAAGCAGAGCTTTGCAGCGGTACTCGGTAGTCTGCACAAGGAAATCGAGCAGGGCGAAACATTGTCCTCAGCGTTGACGAAGCACCCGAAGCTTTTCTCCCGGTTTTTTGTGAATCTGGTCAAGGCCGGTGAGGCTAGCGGGTCACTCCCGGATGTGCTGGTCAGGTTGCGCAAATATCAGGAACAGGCTAGTGAGGTGCGCGAGAAGGTGGTCGGCGCGTTGATTTATCCGTTGATCGTGGTGCTGGCCGGGATTGGTGCGATCATCTTTTTTATGACGTTTATGGTGCCGCGGTTTGTGGTGATGTTTAGCGAGATGCAGACGACGATGCCGCTGCCGACACGGGTGTTGATCGGTGTCAGCCACGCGTTCACGAGTTATTGGTGGATGGGCGCGGCGGCGGTAACGGCGGCCGTCGTCGCGCTCAAGCAACAGGCGCAGACAACGGAAGGTAGGCTGACGATTGACGGATGGAAGCTCAAGGTGCCGGTGGTCGGCGGGATTTTGATGGCGAGTGCGTTGGCGCAGTTCGCGCGGACGTTGGCGACGTTGCTGGAGAACGGCGTGCCGGTCTTGACGGCACTGCAAATCGTGGAGGACACGATGACCAACCGGGTCATTGCGAATGAAATTCGCGAGGCGCGGACTCGCGTGACGGACGGTACGAGCATTTCGCAGCCGCTGGCGAAAGGCAAGGTGTTTCCGCCGTTACTGCTGGATATGCTCGGGGTTGGCGAGGAAAGCGGCGCAGTGGTGCCAGCGTTGCAGAATATCGCGGACATGTACGAGCAGGAGTTGGCGCACAAGATCAAGATTTTTACGACGCTGCTGGAGCCGGCGATCATTCTTGTGATGGCGGCGGTGGTTGGTTCGATTGTGATCAGCATTTTGCTGGCGGTGTTCGACATCACATCGGGTATCGGGAAATGAACCCAAGGAAATCGGTATGAAGAAACGACTCAATTCGCGCGCGGGTTTTACGCTGTTGGAAATCTTGCTGGTGGTGATCATCATCGGCATGTTGGTTGGTGTGGCGGTGGTCAGACTCGGTGGTAAGGCGAAGGAAGCGCAAATCACGGCGGCTCGCGACCAGATTCACAATTACGAATCGGCGTTGGATTTATACGAGCTGGACAACGGTTTTGTGCCCACAAGCGAACAGGGATTGCAGGCATTGGTCGCGCGGCCGGGAACGTCGCCGGTGCCGAATAATTGGAAAGGGCCCTATCTGAAGCCGTCGGTCATTCGCAAAGATTATTGGGGCCACGATTATCTTTATAAGACTCCCGGTCAGCATAACGCCGGCGGTTATGACCTTTACTCGCCGGGACCGGATGGCATTGATGGCAATGAGGACGACATCGGCAACTGGCAATAACGCCTTTACGCTGATTGAGCTGAGCATCGTTGTCTTCATCATCGCGATGGTCATGGCAATCAGCGCGCCGGCGTTTCTCCGTTCGTACAACAGCGCACTACTCGGCGAGACGGCACGGACGTTTGCGACAATCTGCCAGTTGGCACGCCTACAGGCTGTTACCCGGCAAGCCAACGCTGTGCTGCACGTGGATGTGGACCGGCAAGCCTTCTGGCTCACACAAATGACGAAGACGGATGACACGTTAGTTCGCGACATGACCATCAAGACGCACCGGCTGTCACCGCGGGTCACGCTGGTGTCAGTGGAACTGGTGGATGGCCGAGCCAAGGTGGAGAAATATGTCGAGGCACAGTTTTATCCGAACGGTACGTGCGACGCACTGTCGCTTGTCTTGCGCGGCACGGAGGGCAACGCGCTTGTCGCCAACCTCGACCCGATTACCTGCAAAGCCACGGCTGCGATGGTCAAATGAAGTGCCACCAGACTCAACGCGGATTTATGTTGATGGAAGTCATCGTGGCGGTGTCGCTGATAGCGGTTGGTTTGTTTGTATTGATTGAGGGCTTGAGCCGGTGCCTAGCGGCGGCGCGTAGCATCCAGACGTATTCACTCGTGGAAACCATGCTCGCCAACAAGAGTTACGAGTTCCGCGTCGAGCGGGCGCAGGATTACGATGACAAGGATGGTCGGTTTGACGACTATCCCGGCTACAGATGGCAGCGGACATTTACAAAAACTGATACCGATAATTTGTATCAGCAGACGATTACGATTTACTGGCGCGAACGCAATCAACCAGTCCGTGAATCGGTTGTTGAGTACCGCTACCGGACGGACAAGGGGCCAGCCCAATGACGCGGCAATCTGCACGCGGCTTTACGCTTTTGGAGGTGATATTGGCAGTCACGATCCTCGGCCTAGTAATTGCCGCGCTCACCGCTACGTGGCACGCCGGTTTGGACGGTTGGCGGCGCACTGCCGGTATCAGTGACAACTTCCAACGCGAACGCATCGTCATGGGTACGCTGGAGGATTTGACGAAATCCATCGTCTACGCCCGCTCGCTGGACGCACTTTACGACATCACCTTCAAACGTGATATGCAGACCGGTGATTCTGTCAGTTTCGTGACCGGCTCCGACCGGTTGTTGCCGCAGGCGGAGGCCAGCACGGCCGGTCTACGCCGTGTGACCATCGCCATGCAACGCGACGCTAGCAACCGGCCCTACCTCGGTATCGCCAACACCGTTGCATTGCAGTCAGCCGAGAATGGGCCGGGCTTGGTCTGGCATCTGCTGTCGGCGGACGTGTGCGGATTTGCGGTGCGATTCCGGGATCCGCGAGATGGTTCGATGGTTGACAAGTGGAACGAGTCGAACCTCTTACCGGCAGCCATCGAATACACCATTGGCTTCGGCGCGAACGACAAGCGCACGCCGCCGGTCGTGGTCACGCGTACAATTGAGTTGCCGGTTGCCGCGTACGCACTCCAGCAACTCGGGCAAGCCATGTCACAAGCTGACACGACTAATACCGTCACCACACAGGCAATTCAGTTGACCACCACCCCAATGGAGACCGAATGAGCCGGTATTCTGTCCGCCTAGCAAGCCAACGAGGTGTGGCGTTGATCCTCGTCCTGTGGATCATCATGGTGTTGTCGTTGTTGATTAGCGGGTTTGCTTTCACGATGCATGTCGAAACGCAAGTGGCCGGCTTTAGCCGCAAAGAGTTGAAAGCCGAGATGCTCGCTAGGTCCGGGATTGAAGTCGCGCGGATGCAGTTGCTCTTGCACGACAAGTCGCCGACCGACGTCGGTTTTGATGCGCTCAATCAGGAGTGGGTCACTAATCAGGAATTGTACGTGGATCACGAACTCGGCGAAGGAAAATTTAACGTGGTGGTAACCGACGAAGAACGCAAGCTGCCGGTCAACAATCTGACCGCCGTGCAATGGCACAAGCTGCTTGATTTGCTTGGTATGGACCCGCTCGACGCCGATGTGATCGCGGACTCCTCGCTCGATTGGATTGACCAGAATGACTTGCACCGGCTCAACGGCGCAGACAATTCTTATTACGCCAATCTTGTTCCGGCGTATCGAAAAAAAAGCGGCCCGCTGGATCGCATTGAAGAAATGCTCCTCGTCCGGGGCGTGACCCAGGAGCTTTTCGATGGCGTACCAGCTGGCCGCAAAGACGCGCCCGGTCATCCCGGTCTCAAAGACATGCTCACGACTTTTTCCACTGGGCAGATTAACGTCAACACTGCTTCGACTGAAGTTTTGCAAGCACTGCTCAATATTAATGAGGCGCAGGCGACCGCTGTCATGCAGCACCGCGACGGCCAAGACGGTGCGCCCGGTACTGACGATGACCTGCCATTCCATAGTGCGGAAGAATTTCTGCGCACGCTCAGCAGCGACGCCAAAATCACCCAGCAATACCGGCCGTTCGTTACCGTCAGCTCACAATTCTTTCACGTCAAAAGCACCGGCGAAGTGGCCGGGGCTAAATACACGATTGATACGGTGCTGCGCCGGCAGGGCGGCACGTGTCTGATTGCCTCGTGGCGCGAAAGGCGTGGCGGTCAATGACATCCCATCTTGGTAAAACGCGCGGCTGGGCGGCAGTTGTTTTCGACGAGGCCGGTGTGGCCATCGCTACGGCGCGACTGGCCGGTAATGAGCTCAGCATTGTCAGCGAAACTGCTGAACCACATGTGCCGGTTGACGGGCAAGCAATGACTGCCCGGTATCAAGCCACCGCGCAAGTGCTCCGGCAGCGGGTGGATTTGCGCGAGTACCAAATTGTCACCGCGATTGGCGGTGACGATGTGCTGTGCCAAACCTTGCGCTTGCCGACGACTGATGCCGGTGAGTTGAAGCAGATGCTGGAGCTGCAAATTGACAGCCTCACACCGTTACCGGTGGAAGAGATTGTGTACAGTTTTGAGGCATTGGCAACGACCGCCACCGAGACGCGGATTTTGCTGGCGGTGGCCAGCAAGGCGGCGGTCAACGAACGCGTCGCCGCGTTGGAAGCCGTTGGTTGGAGACCGGAAGTGGTGAGCGTGGATACATTGGCAGTTTTTCGGGAACTCCTCCGGCAAGGCACAGTGCCGGCGGATGACCGGTTGAATACGTTGGTTTTGCTCAGCCCAACGGTGGCGAATTTTATCGTATTTTCGAGCGGCCACATCATCACGGTCCGGTCTGTGATGCTTGGCGACAAGGATTTCATCCGGGAAGAATTGACACGGACGCGGCTCGCTGCCGAAGTCGAGTACCCCGGGCTTGCTCACGGCACGACGCTGTTCGCGACATGGAGCGAGCCGTTGCGGGCGATGCTGACGGAACTGGCGGAAGGGTTGGGAATGCTGGTTGACAGTGTGGTGTCGCCGCCGGTTTTGAGTGTGTGTCTGGATACGGCCCGTGACGGTAGCGCGCGATTGAACTTGTTACCGGAGGAATGGCGCGAGCGGCGGCGGAAGTTGCGGGTCCGGCAGGTCGCGGTGCGGAGTTTGATTGGGTTGGGGACGGCGTATCTTTTGGCATTGGTAATTTTCCTGACGCTGCTGGGCGTTAAAAAGGTGCAAATCAGGCGAGTGGACGACGAGTTGCGCCGGTTGCAGTCGCAGTACGCGGGCGCGCAAGAGCTGCGGAAGACGCTGTTGACGATGCAGAAGCAGCTCGACACACAACACTCCGCGCTCGAGGTCTTACGAGAAGTCAGTCAGTTACTGCCGGATAGCGTGAAGCTCAGCGGGCTTTCATTCAAGCAGGATAACAGAGTGACGTTACGCGGTAAGGCGCAGGCAGCTGGGTTTGCTAGTGAGTTTATTGGCCGATTGGATAAGTCGGCGATGTTCACCAAGGTCACGCCCGGCGAGCAACGTATCGAGCCGGGTACTGGCTTAACCAAGTTTGACGTTGAGTGCAGCTTGCCAACCGTTGGAGCCGGTCATGGCGTTAAATAAACGCGAACTGAGATGGTTGATTGTCACGACCGCCGTCGTGGTGTTCGGTGGGAACGTATTTTTGTTTTCGCCATTGCTGGAGAGCTGGCAGAAGTTAAG